>DKDD01000132.1 GCA_002451715.1 Ruminococcaceae bacterium UBA6857
CTTTGAAAACAACAAGGTTCACAAGCGTTGTTAAAACGCCGAAGATGACATAGGTCACGGTTTCTTTGTTGACAAGTTTTTTGAAAAGAGTTTTGATTTTTTCCATAGCAACTATTCCTTATGCAGCTTTTGCGGCCTTTCTTTTGTCTTTGATTTCTTCGATTTTCTTTTCGATTTTCGGCATTACGATCGGATAAAGCTTGTTTACGATGAGAACACCGATGAGCGCATAGATAATTCCCGCAAGTGCGCCGAAAAGAACATCGGTGCAATAATGAACTTCAACATAAATGCGCGAAAAGCCCATGACGGCGGCAAAAAGCGTGAGCGGTATGCCGAACTTTCTGTCGTACCAAAGAAGCGCAACACCCGCGGCAAAAGCCGACGAAGTGTGACCGGACGGGAAAGAATAGCTTGTCGGCCTTGAAACAAGTTCGGGGAACTTATAAACTTCGTGCCACCAGGAATAGACGGTCGGGTCAAGATTGAACGGACGCGGACGGGCAAAAATCGACTTCAAAATCAAATTGTTGCCGACTTCCATAACAAGAAGCGCAACAATGATTGCGACACCTGCTTTGCGGTATTTTTTTGTGCAAAGAAGCGCAAGCGCAACCGCAATGAAAATTATTCCGCCCTCCCCGAGCGATGTGATGATCACCATCAGCTTATCAAGAAAGCCGCCGTGAATGGTCTGTACCCACTGAAAGACCGAAAGGTCAAAGTGCAGGAACGGATCGAACAATGATTGCATAATGTTTTCTTCCTTTCTTTTTTTGTGTATGCTTTATTTCAAGCCGCAGGCGCGGCCAAAATACAATTATAATTCAAAAAGCTTTTTAAGCTGTTTTGCCGCGCGCCCGACGGCAAGAGCGGTGATTTCGTCACCTGCCATGAGAACGGTGTTACCGCGCGGTATCATAAGCGCACCGGAGCGAATAACATAAATCAGGACGCAATCCGACGGAACTTCAAGTTCCATGACCCGCTTTCCGGATTTGCTCCAGTTATCGGGAATACAGTATTCGCTGATGACCGCGTTTGAATTGCTGATATCGGCAACAAGTTTTACGTTTGCGCCGTCAATTTCATGCTCAATAAGACCGGTTATAATCTGGGTTGTGTCAAGAACAATGTCAACACCGAGCCGCTTCATAAGCGCGATATTCTTATGATTGTTGCTTTTTGAAATTGTGCGCTTGACCGAAAACTGCTTTTTTGCAATTTCGCACGCAATGAGATTATCCTCATCGCGGTCGGTTACGGCGATAAACGCGTCGCTTTTTCCGACACTTGCGGCGGCAAGCGTTTCAATTCTTGTTCCGTCGCCGCAATAAACTGTGACATCGAGAGCATTTGAAATTCTTTCGCAACGCTTTTTGTCCGAATCAATAATTTTTACGATATGGTTTTCTTCAATAAGGCTTTTTGCAAGAAAATAGCCGAGCTGACCTGCGCCGACAATAACAATTTTCATTTTGCACCCTCCTTAAACCATTGCGAAAACGAGCATGTCGCCTTCGTCAATCGTGATATGGTCGTGGGAACAAAGCATGAGTTCGCCCGTGTTCTTTTTTTTGACGGCAAAAAGCATTCTTTCGTCAAGGTTCGGTATTTCATCGACAGAACGGCCGATTTCGCGCTTTTCGGGCTTGCGCATGACAAAATTGACGCTGTTTCCGCCGATGCTGATTGAATCAATCTCGTTTGATTCTTCGGTTGCAAGGTTAAAGAGAATATCGCTTTCAAGCCTTGTCGGACATACGGTTTTAAGCCCGAATTTTCTGAAAACAGCTTCTCTTGACGGATCGAGCACACGAAGATATACGTCATCAAGTCCAAACTCAACTTTGAGCGTTTGAGCGACCATAACGTTCACATTATCTTTTTCCGTCACAACAAAAGCCATGTTTGCATTGTCGCAGCCGGCATTTTGAAGAACATCAATATCGGTTTCTACTCCGCAAACTTTAAGCCCCGAAAAATCATCGGAAAGCATTGAAAAATGTTCTTCGTCGTTATCGACAACAGCAACGTCGTATCCCCTTTCGTCAAGGGCGTTTGCAAGGCGGCTTCCCGTCATTGAGCAGCCGATGATTATAATATTCATTATTTCACCTCGTATACGTTTTTGAATTTTACGTCAAAATTACCCTTTTCAAGGGTCAGAACGGCGTAATTCCCGTTGCAAAGAGCACCGGGATTTATTGCGTAAATTCCTGAATAGGAATCATAAAAGCAGTCGCTTCGGTGGGTATGACCGTAAAGTGCAATATTCGCACGAACGCTTTCGGCTTTTTCAAGAAGAGGAAGCAAGCTGCGCTTGACGGAAATTGTGTGTCCGTGGCAGGCAATTATTGTGTTGCCCTCAACGTGTTTATAGGCAAAATCATCGAGATCGCAGGAAAAATCGTTATTCCCGCAAACGGCAACAAAGTTTCGTTCGGGAAAGCTTTGTTTGACCTGTTCAAAATCGCGAGATCCGTCACCGAGGAAGAAAACAAGGTTGCAGTCTTTTTCCGTTTCAACCGCGCGAAAAAAGTTTTTTGCATATCCGTGGCTGTCGGACAAAACAAGAGCTTTCAATCATAATCACCACCGGTCAAGCATAGATATCATTATGACATTGTATCACATTACGGGAGGTTTTTCAATGGATAACGAGACAAAAATGAACAGCGAAAAAATAAACGAACTTTTCAGCAAAGCAAAAGAGAAAGAAAAAGGCGGTGTTCTTGACGTCGGTTCTTTTATTGACGAAAATCTTTCGCCGCAGGACGCGGAAAAACTTAAAGACGCGATGAAAAACCCGGCACTTATCAAGTCGATTCTTTCTTCACCGCAGGCACAAAAATTTTTTGAAAAATTTTCCGACAAGGGTAAAAACTCATGAATTTTGACAACATAAACATGGAAGACATTTCGCAGATTCTTTCTTCTTTGAGCGACGACGACGTTGAACAGCTTAAAAACGTTGCGGCGTCGTTTTTTCCGGGCGGAGAAAAGGAACAGCCGAAAGAAAACAAACCGCCGAAAAACGAAACGGAACAGCTTGACTTTGAAAGCATGAAAAAAATCATGAACATTTTAAAGCTTCTTAAAAGCGACGTTCACGACCCGCGTTGCGACCTTCTTTATGCGCTCAAGCCGATGCTGAAAGAAAAGCGGCGCGAAAAAGTTGACCAGGCGGCAAAAATGCTTCAGCTTCTTTCGGTTCTTCCGAAACTTCGGGAGCTTGACAATCAATGAGGTGGCAACATGGCACAGGGGTATTCACAGGAAGACTTTGCAAAAATGCAGCAGCAGGCAATTAACCGCGTTCGAGAAATGCAACGGCAGTCAAAAATAAACGAGACGAAAGGCGAACGGATTTTTCGCGAAGAGTCAAAAAGCATACCCGACGAAAAGCGCGAAGAAAGCCAAACCGTGCCGCACGAAAAACCGCCGGAGCGCATTTTTGAACCGGAGAGAAAAGAAACTTTTCGCTCTCCCCCGCCGATAACGCGCGTTCACACGGGAAAAAGCAGACCTGCGGTTTCATCATTTCTTGAAATGGACAGCGACGTTGCGCTGATTTTGCCGCTGCTTCTTCTTTTGCAGCGCGACGGTGCAGACGAAATGCTGATTCTTGCTTTGCTTTACATTATGGCATGAGACAAAAAAGAGGCTGCCGTAAGCAGAAAGTTCTGCTTGCGGCAGCCTTTGTTTTTTCTTATGCGAGAACCGGAAGAAGAATGACCGAAAGAGCAATAAGATACTGACCGAGATAATATGTAACGTGGTTGAGAATGAAATTGATTGGTGTATTTTTGCCCTCCCCGAAATACATCGGAGACAAAATGAGGTCGGAAAGAAGGAAGAATACTCCGCCGGCGGCAAAAGCAATGAATGCCTTTTCGCCCGTTACAACGGCGCAAACAACGGCAGTAGCCGCCATGAACGCAAGAATAAAGCCGTAAATGGTTACAATGAGCTTATATTCGCCGAAATTTTGTTTCATCGGTTTTTCAAGAAGAAGATTGCCGACGGCAACAACAACGCCTGCGGCGGCAGGAATCAAAAGCAGTTTAAGGTCAAGCCCTGCGGCGCGAACCATGGCCGGAATATAGAAAAGATGACCGATTCCGAACGAAATGAAGCCGGCATAAAGATACGGCTTTTTATCGTTCGGATAGACCCACTTTTGGTCAAGATAGATATCGCCGAGCATTCCGAAAGCAAGTCCGACAATGATAAGCGCACCGTATTCAACACGGGTTTTATTGCTCAAAAGGCCGACAACGGCGGTGAGAATGAAAAAGATACTGACGGTATTTTTGAGGAACACGCCGCCGACGCTTCTTTTGTCTTTACACTTCATGATGAAAGCGATGAGGAACACAAGTCCCAAAGAAATTGTTACATAAATCATTTTTTACACGTCCTTCACTTTTTTTCAAAAAAGAGCGGCGAAATAGGTTCACCGCTCTTATAAAATTACTCTGTGATTTCAATGCCGCGTTCGGCTCTCATAACCTTAAGCTCTTCGTGAATCTTCTTTTTCTTGTCGCCCACGATGTCATAGAAGAACAGCGGAATTGCGCAAAGGATAAGGCTGATTCCCGGAACGATTGAAACAAGGGAATACATTGCAAAATTCTGAGACGTTGTCATTGACCTTGCAAGGTTAACGGCAGCGTTTCCGTCGTTCATAAGTGCCGGGTCGATATGAACAAGAATATACATTCCAATAATAACAACCGTTGCAACGGCGTTACCGAGCTTGTTAACAAACGACTGGCACGCAGAGCCGAGAGCGTTGTCTCTGAAGCCGGTTTTCCATTCCATGAAGTCAATGCAGTCGCAGACCATTGCGCCGGAAACAACATTGATAACACCGAGCGGTATGCTTGAAATAATCATGAACGGAATGCAGATGAAAAGGTTCTTTGTGAACCAGCCGACAAGGAGAGTGAATATGCTTGCAATAAAGCCGCCGATGCAGGAAACGATCATGAGCGTTCTGTATTCATACTTTTTGAAAAGCTTGGGCATAAACACCATTGCGCCGAACATTCCGACTGCGGCGCAAATCTGAATAACAAGCTGAATTGTTGACATATTCTTGCTGAATTCTTCGGCTGTTGCGGTTGCAAGGTCACCCTTAACATAAAAGCCGGCGTAACGAGCAACGTGCGGAGCCGCAGACTGAAGCATATATCTTCCGAAAGAAA
>DKDD01000005.1:0-124 GCA_002451715.1 Ruminococcaceae bacterium UBA6857
GCGGAGCGGATGAGGCGGCTGTTTTAAGGGCAGGATGTGCGAGGGAGATGACGTTGGGGAAGGTCAGCGAAAGAGAGCGTAAAAACAGAAAAGCTCGGCTTTCCATTGCTTTGTTTTGTATCAA
>DKDD01000005.1:218-876 GCA_002451715.1 Ruminococcaceae bacterium UBA6857
GAGGGAGATGACGTTGGGGAAAATCAGCGAATAACTGCTATTGAATTTATGTCGTGCAAACCGAAAAGAAAACGGGCGTCCCGAAAGGCGCCCGTATTAAAAACGCAAAAATATATTTGCCACATCAAACATGTGCGGTTTCTTTTTCTGTTGTTTCGTGTTTCTTTTTTTTGTCAAGAATTTTTGAAACAACCAAAAAGCCGATAATGGCAGCAACAATTCCGACAACGGCGGCAATCATGTCAAAAAGCGTGTCGAAAAGTGGGTACTGCCCAACGTTTCCGGCACCCTGACCGAAAATTTTGAAAAAGAGCATGTCGAAATCAGGACTGTCGGAGTAGCCCTGATTGGTTGAACCCGCAATAAAAAAGTCTGCCATGAATTCAAAAATTTCCCAAATTACGATTGCGGCAAACGAAAAACCGACTCCCGAAACCAGCGCAACTTTTTTGTCGATTTTTTCTTTCGGAAACATTGATTTCAAAAGCTCCGCACCGAGGAAGACGCAGACAAGTCCCGCTAAAAAGTGTTGTAATTTGTCGTAATTATCGATCCAGCGGTACGCGCTGACGCAGTGGCAGAAGAAGCAGCCGATGATTACAAAAAAGTCGATGTATGTTTGTGCGCGGAACGAAAGCCGACCCAAAAAATACTTCTG
>DKDD01000005.1:933-3739 GCA_002451715.1 Ruminococcaceae bacterium UBA6857
GAGAAAAAAGAAACCGCAAAAGTTGCAAGTGTATTCAAAATCACGGCAAGAACCAGTGACGGATGAAGCTTGTGGAATGTGGAAAAACAAGCGTAAATCATCATGATTCGCGAAATCCACCAAAAAATATATTCGACTGCGTTACCCTCGTTTTTGAGCCTTGCAAATTGCGAAGAAAAGTGCTTTTTCAGTTTTTCTTTCATTTTTATACTCCTGTGCCGATTTGCAAAAAAACAAAGCGGCGCTTCTTTATAATTTTCGGCATAACTATATTGCCAAAGAGATTATAAACGGAACACCGCAATTAATCAACAATTTTAATATTATTGTAATATTTAATTTTTTTAAACCATGTCAACGTCAAAGATTCCGAACGGGCAAAGCGGTGCCCATGAGTTGAAAGTTGCATTTTCGGTAAAACCGCCCTCAGGCCTTGTCAAAAAAACGGTTGCTTCGCCTTTTGAAAAGGTCAAATCCGGATTTTCATCCGTGGCCAAAACAGCAACATTTTTTCCGTCAACAGTAATTTTAAGAACCTCATCGCCGATTTTCAAAACAACCGAACCGCTTTGAATCGGTGAAAGAGAAACGCGAAATCGAAGCATTTTTTCAATAAAGTTTTTGAAGTTAAAAATTTTGAGACTGCCGCTTCCTTCAATGCGGTAATGTTCGCCGAACGAAAGCATTGTTTTCAAAAGTTCGCGCTGAAAATCATAGACCCAAGCAAAAAGATTTTTAAGTTCTTGCGCCCTTGCAAAAGAAACAAGAATGTCTTGTGCATTTGAATTGTTTGAAAGCACAAGTTCCGAAACCGCATTTTCCGAAGGCTTATAAACAAGATATCCAACGGCATTTTTGCTTTTGTCTTCAACAAGAAACGCTTTGCTGTGCCAGGTTGAAAGAATCTGCGGAAATTTTTCACTTTCTCTTTCGTGGCGTGCAGAAAGCGTTTTATGAAACGCTTCAACTTTTTCAAAATCCTCTTTTTTTTGTACCAACGAAAAGGTAAAACTCTCATTGGTTTTGCACCTTGCAATAAAATGATCGGTGACTTCAAAAACATATTTCATACCGGCGGGAACATAACCGAAGCGTTCATAGCGAAAGCGGTAGCCGGAAAGATAACCGATGTCGGCGCCGTATTCAATGCTCTTTTTTTCTGCATACTGCATAAGCTCTTTCATGATTCCGCGGTCGCGGTGAGTTTTTGCGACACCGACCGAGCCGATGCCTGCCGTGACGAGTTTTTCATCACCAAGCAGAAAAGCGCCCGGAAGAATACAGATTCCGCCGACAATTTTACCCTTGTCACGGAAAACGCCGTGAATGTCGGTACTTTCACAAAAAGCATAGACTTTCGGGACTTTGTTTTCGAATTTAATTTTAAAAGTTTTGTTTTCAAACTTCAAAAGTTCTTCAAAATCTTTTCTTTCTGCCGTTTCAATCATTGCAAATTCTCCTTTGCTTTTTGAGGTCTTTTTATGATTATATCACAGAGAACGGGCGCTATCAATAGAGAAATGCACCGCGTAAAAAATCCGCGGCGCACATTCGACGATTTATTGACAGCAAAATCGGTGCGTGATATAATAAAATGTATTTTTATATCGGACAGGTCGCTCGGCGACCAAAAGGAAAGGCGGAGAAAAAATGAAATGTCCTTTTTGCGGTTTTTCTGAAAGCAAGGTAATCGACTCGCGCCCGACGGATGAGGGCGAAAAAATTCGAAGAAGGCGCGAATGTGTCTCTTGCTCAAGGCGATTCACAACTTATGAGATTATTGAAAGCGTGCCGATTATCGTTGTTAAAAAAGACAAGTCACGCGAAGCATTTGACCGCGTGAAGCTTTTCAATGGAATGCTTCGTGCGTGCGAAAAACGCCCGGTTTCAATTGCTCAAATTGAAAAGGTTGTCACCGACATTGAAGCCGAACTTCAAAATTCGCTTGACCGCGAGGTTACTTCGGTGCATATCGGCGAACTTGCAATGGATAAACTGAAGCTCCTTGACGAAGTTGCGTATGTCCGCTTTGCTTCGGTTTATCGCCAGTTCAAAGACATCAACACATTCATGGAAGAACTTGCAAAACTTCTCGGAGAAAAATAATTTCACCTTATCAAAAAGCTGCCGCTTCGGTAAATCCGCTACGGCAGCTTTTAAGTTGTGTTTTCAATGTAAAATTCAAAACATGCGGAAAGTTTTTACTGCTGTTCTGCAATAAAGCGCATTGCGTCGCCAACAGTTTGAATGTTCATTGCGTCGCGGTCTGAAATTGTGATGTCAAATTCTTCTTCAAACGCACCGGCAAGGTTGATAAGCTGAAGCGAATCAAGCGCAAGGTCGTTTCTGAAATGGGTTTTTTCCGTAATCTTTTCCGGGTCAACGTCGGTATATTCCGAGAGAACCGCAATAATTCTTTCAAGCATAAGTTTTATCCCTCAAATCTGTATATTTTTTATATTCTTCCTCAACACTTCTTCTTATAATCTTCATCGTTGAGGTTTTTTCAAATTCATGGCGAACCGCCATAACGTCGGCAACACGCTTATAGGCCGGGAGCGATTCGTTGAGACGAAAGACCGCTTCGGTAACTTCATCGTTTATTTCTTCGTCGCTTTTGTTTTCAAAGTATTCTTCGTTCACACTGACGGCAAGCGCAAGAAGTTTTGCCGTTTCGCCGCCGGAATTTCGCGTGTGTTCAAAAACAACCGCTTCCTTGATAAACGGGCAGTTTTCGGTGAAGTAATTTTCAAGAACCTCGGTATAGACATTTTTGCCGTTGTCAAGAATGATAAGGTTCTTTTTT
>DKDD01000205.1:0-2697 GCA_002451715.1 Ruminococcaceae bacterium UBA6857
GCGCCTTGACGTGCCATATAATCGGCCGAGTATTGACTCATTCCGACAAGGTGTCCGTATCCTTTGACCTTGAATACAAAACCATTTTCGGTTTTTTCAATGGTGAAAGCCGGGCTTTTGAGCGAAAATGCATTTCTGATGTCGTTACCGGAAAAATTTTTTGAGCCTATGGTCAGTGACAAAACATAACCGGACTCTGTTGTTTTGATTTCTCCAAGCCATTTCGAGCTGTTTTTTGAAAGTTTTACTCCGTCAAGCTTTTCGGCACATTCTTTGAACTGTTCTTTGCTTAAAGTTACCGTTGAATCAATGTCCGGCGAAAGAAGATCACCGTTTGCCGTGACGCTTTTCAAATATGGAATATCGTTGCCCCAAACATTTTTTGAGCTTTCGGTTTTGCCGGTTGAAATTGCGTGATAGCATGCCATGATCGGTTCACCGTCATATTCGAGGTATTTTCCGATGACTTCACTGACACATTCACTGATTTTTTTCGAGTACTGCTCATATTTGTCTCCCCATTTTTCTTGCAACTCATCATCGTCAAGGTATCCTTGGTATTTGCCCGAATCATCGGAAATATCCGCGTCTTCCAAATTTGCGTGGTCTGCGTTCTTTTTGAGCCACAGTGCATACGTGTAGCACACAATGGCTTGCGCTTTGATTGCCTCTTTTTCATATTCCGGAGAAATCTCAGCCGATACCGCACCTTTAACGTAATCAATAAGCTCTTTTTCAACAACTTTTCCGGAACCGGTTCTCAAAACTTTTATGATTTCTGCTGCTTGAATTCTATTTTTATTTTCGGTGCTTTCTTCAGTGATTTCGGTTTGCGGTTTTTTATAGTCCGAATCAGGCAATAAAACCGCAAAAGGGGAGAGTGCGGCACCCAAAGTTAAAAAAATTGTGAGAATTATATACAGCTTCATTCCTTTGCCTCGCTTTTTTTAAGGTACATTTTATCTTGACATTATTATTACTATGTTATAAAATAAAGGGTAATTACATCGTCGCGGAAAACAAACAGCCGGTTATATTTCAATGATTTGAGATATTCAAGCTTTGCGGCGAAATAAAGTTATTTTACGGGGGTACTCAATGCACGAAAAAATTAATCCTATCTCACCCGAGGTTCTTGAAAAAATTTGCGAAAAAATTGAAAGAAAGAGCCATATAAACCCCGACGATTTTTGGAAATACGGCGTTAAAAGAGGTTTAAGAAATCATGACGGCACCGGTGTAATGGCCGGTCTTACAAAAATTTGCTGTGTTGAAGGATATTATGTTGACGACGGCGAACGCGTTCCGAAAAAGGGCGTTCTCAAATATCGCGGCGTTAATATCAACAGCATTGTTGAAGCTTGCGAAAAAGAAAACCGCTTTGGTTTTGAAGAAGTTGCGTATCTTCTTCTTTTCGGTTCACTTCCGACAAGGGAACAGCTTGCATTCTTTAAAAACGCACTCGGCGTTTGCCGTGAACTTCCAGAAACTTTTATTGAAGACGTTATGATGAAAAACGCTTCGATTGATGTTATGAATAATCTTGCAAGAAGTGTTCTTGTTCTTTATTCGTTTGATGAAAACCCGGAAGACCGCTCTCCCGAAAACGTTCTTCGCCAAAGCGTTCAAATTATTGCCCAGCTTCCGGTTATAATCTGCTATGCATATCAGGTTAAACGTCTTAAGTTTTACGGCAAAAGTCTTTACTTCCACCCTGAAAAGCAGAATCTTTCAACCGCTGAAACCATTCTTCGTTCAATTCGTTCTGATAGAAAATATACTGACGAAGAAGCGAAGCTTCTTGATATTTGCCTCATGCTTCACGCCGAACACGGAGGCGGTAACAATTCAACGTTCACATGCCGCGTTCTTTCTTCCGCCGGAACGGATTCTTACGCTGCTTATTCAGCGGCAATCGGATCGCTTAAAGGCGTTCGTCACGGCGGCGCAAACCTCAAAGTTTGCAAAATGATCAGCGAGATTAAAGAAAATGTTGAGGATATCACCGACGAAAAGCAGGTTAAGGCATATCTTGAAAAAATTATCAATAAAGAAGCCGGCGACGGAACAGGTCTTATCTACGGAATGGGTCATGCGGTTTATACAATTTCCGACCCGCGTGCAGTAATTCTCAAGCGTAAGGCAAAAGAATTTTCAAAAGGTACCGAATTTGAGGACGAGTTCAATCTTATTGACATGATTGAAAGGTTCACACCGGAACTTTTCAGAAAAATTAAAGGCGTCAATAAACCGCTTTGCGCGAATGTTGACCTTTATTCCGGCCTTGTGTATAAAATTCTCGGAATACCCGAAGATATTTTTACACCGCTTTTTGCCGCCGCAAGAATTGTCGGTTGGTCTGCACACCGCATGGAAGAGATTATGACCGGCAACAGAATTATCAGACCGGCATATAAGAGCGTTGCAATTCCAAAAAAATACATACCGATTGACGAACGCGTTGAAAATTACAATGCTTCGACTGCATATATTCCTACGGAAGAAAGATTTATGATTCAAGGGGAAGATGATAACGATGAAAATTAAAGAAAGCAGTTCAAAAATCAAGTATTCCCAAACGCTGACTGTTTTTGCGGTTTCGGCGGCACTTTTAACGATTCTCAGACTTTTCCAAATTAAAACTTCGGTTGATGCTTCAACCGGATTTTACAACAAAACAGGATTTTTGGTCATTTT
>DKDD01000205.1:2728-5195 GCA_002451715.1 Ruminococcaceae bacterium UBA6857
TTTTGTTTCAGCCGACAGTAAAGCCGTAACGCTTGAAAACAAGAAAAGCACGTCAATGTTTTGGATTACGCTTGTTTTTTCGTTCCTGACATTTTTTGACGGCGTTTCAAGTTTTATTAAAAGCATTCTCGGTGCGGATAACACACAGGTTGTCGGTTCTGTTTTCAAAAGCTTGATGACCTCCGGTGCTATTCCTCTTTTCCTTCAAAGCGTTTTTGCTGTGCTTTCGGGAATTTTCTTTATTGAACTTGCGTTTTCGTTCAAAAAAGGCAACGGTTCGGCCGGAAAACACAGAATCCTTGCTCTTATGCCTGTTGGCTGGATTGCAAGCAGATTGCTTCACCTTTTTGTCAGAAAAATAAGTTTCCTTCGCGTGTCTGACCTTTTGCTTGAACTCTTGATGTGCGCGTTTATGGTCTTGTTCTTCATGGCGTTTGCGCAGGTTTCAAGCAATGTCTATTCAACCGATTCAAGATGGCGACTTATCGGATTCGGTATGCCTGCGGCTCTTCTTTCGGCAATAGTAAGTCTTCCGAGATTGTTTTATACAATTGCTGACAAAAGCTTTATTAATGAAAACCATCCGTTTGTTGCCGCCGATCTTGCTTTCTTGGTGTTCATGGCGGCTCTCGGACTTGTACTTTTGAAAAAAGAAACACCCGCCACACCGATTGCAGAAGAGGAGAGCGAAGTTGTTTCTTGATAATGTTAAACAAGCGGCAACGCAGGTTTCGATTCTTTATATAATGGTTGCCATCGGATTTATTTGCGACAAAACAAAACTTTTTACCGAGAAAACCGCGCGTGCGCTTGTTAATTTTCTTTTGTATCTTGTTGTTCCGTGTATGTTGATTCGCTCATTCACAAAAATCGAATTGACAAAGCATAACCTTTTGATGTTTTTTCTTTCGCTCATTCTTGCGTTTGCAACGCATTTTATTTCGATTGCGTTAAACATTCCGCTTTTCAGAAAGAAGAACAATGAAAATCCAATTTACAAGTATGCTTCAATATATGGGAATGTCGGTTTCATGGCTTTGCCTCTTGCAACGGAGATTCTTGGCGATGAAGGAGTTTTTTATTGCGCTAACGGTGTTATTGCCTTTAACATCATTACTTTTATTCACGGTGTGAAACTCATGAGCCGCGAAGAATATAAGCTCAATATTAAAAGTCTTTTATTGAATCCCGGAATTATATCGGTTCTTATCGGTCTCCCGTTGTTCCTTTTGCAGGTTAAGTTACCCGTTCTTATTTCTCAGCCGATTTCATATCTTGCGGAACTCAACACTCCGCTTGCAATGCTGATTTTCGGAACCTATCTTGCAAATACCGACATCAAAACAATGTTTACGGACAAAAAGATTTATCTTACAGCTTTAATAAAACTTCTTGTCATGCCGCTTTTGTGCATTGGAATTTATCGTCTTTGCGGTGTTACCGGAACACTTCTTGTTGCATGTGCGATCACGGCTTGTGTTCCGTCGGCAAACAATACGTTTATGTTTGCTTCAAAATTTGGGCGCGACGCGGGGCTCGCTTCAAAAACCGTTGCGCTTGTCAGCTTCTTTTCTATAATCACAATGCCTGTTGTTATTGCAATTGCTCAATCAATATAAGGAGGTGTCCTTATGGACGCACAAACCGTAATGGTAAAATTTGCCGGAATTATGAAAGAGTTTTCGGTTTCAAATACTCTTGACCTTGGTTTTACAACTGTTCGCTGGTACGGCGTGATAATTGCTTTCGGCTTTCTTCTTGCCGTTCTTTTCGGCGGAAGAATTGCTTACAAATGGAAAATCAATCTTGACAAAATGATTGATGTGCTTCTTTACGGAACAATTGGCGGTATTCTTGGTGCAAGACTTTATTATGTTGCTTTTAAATGGGATTATTACAGTCAAAATCTTTCTGAAATCTTTAAAATCTGGCATGGCGGTCTTGCAATTTACGGAGGAATAATCGGTGGTCTTCTTGCTGCTTTCATTGTTTGCAAGGTTGAAAAGCTGAATTTCTATAATCTTCTTGACATGGCTTCGATGAGTCTTCTCATCGGTCAGGGAATCGGAAGATGGGGAAATTATGCGAACCAGGAAGCT
Source organism: Ruminococcaceae bacterium UBA6857 (assembly GCA_002451715.1). Lineage (GTDB taxonomy): Bacteria > Bacillota > Clostridia > Oscillospirales > Acutalibacteraceae > UBA6857. Next base: position 4,828 of record DKDD01000205.1, read on the forward strand.
TTCGGCTCAATTACAAACGCGAACTGGGGTATGATGAGCGATACGGTTGCAAAATATATCTCGGACAATGCCTCTTATTTCGGTCTTGAAAATGTTGATAATATTCCGCAGTATATTGCCGATAACAACCTTTATGTTCATCCGACTTTCTTCTATGAATCTGTTTGGTGTCTTCTCGGATTCGGTGTTTTATATCTTATCATGAGAAAGTGTAGAAAATTCAGCGGTCAGCTTTTCCTTTGCTATGGAGTGTGGTACGGATTTGAAAGGATGGTTGTTGAAGGACTTCGCTCTGACAGTCTTTATATTGCCAATACTTCAATTCGAGTCTCTCAGGTTCTTTCCGCTGTTTTAATGATGATTTCGCG
>DKDD01000205.1:5259-10585 GCA_002451715.1 Ruminococcaceae bacterium UBA6857
TTACATCAAGTTCACAAAGCATCCGAAGCCGATTGAGGGTATTGATTTCTTCCCGCCGAAAAGTGAAAAAGAACTTGAAGCCGAAAGAATAAAAAAAGAAAAGAAAGAGCTCAAGAAGAAGGCGAAAGGTGTCGTTATTCGCGACGGAAAAATTGTTTCGGGAAAGAAGAAAAAAGAAACAATAATTTCTGAAGAGACTGAAAAAGAAAAAGACGATTCTTTGGTTGAAGCTGAGGAGGAAAAAGAGGCGAAGGAGGAAAAAGAACATGACGCTGATTGACGGAAAACTTGTTTCTCGGCGTGTCTGCGATGAAGTTGCCGCAAAGGTCAACGAACTTTCAAAACGCGGAATAGAAGCCTGCCTTGCGGTCATAATCGTCGGCGATGACCCGGCTTCGAAAATTTATGTAAACAACAAAAAAAATAAATGCGCCTCAGTGGGCATAAAATCTCTTGAATTTGCGCTTTCAGAAGAAACAACACAGGAAGAACTGCTTTCGCTTATTGAAAAGCTAAACAAAGACAAAACCGTCAGCGGCATTCTTTGTCAGCTTCCCGTTCCGGAGCATATTGACGAAAAGGCGGTTATTGAAGCGATTGCACCCGAAAAGGATGTTGACTGCTTTAATGATATCAATGTCGGCAAACTTTGGACAGGGGAGTCAAATTTCATGCCGTGTACTCCTGCCGGTGTTATGGCAATGCTTGAAGAATACAAAATTCCCGTGGCGTCAAAGAACTGCGTCATTGTTGGAAGAAGCAACATTGTCGGAAAACCGCTTGCTGCGCTCATGCTCAAAGCAGATGCGACGGTAACGGTTTGCCATTCAAAAACAAAAAATCTTTCCGAAATCTGCAAAAATGCCGATATTCTTGTTGCGGCAATCGGAAAGGCTGAATTTATTAAAAAAGACATGGTAAAAGAAGGTGCGGTCGTAATCGACGTCGGAATCAACCGAAAAGAAAACGGAAAACTTTGCGGCGATGTCGCATTTGAAGAAGTTGCCCAGAAGGCTTCGTTTATAACTCCGGTTCCCGGCGGTTGCGGTCCGATGACAATTGCCATGCTTATGAAAAACACAGTAAAAGCTTGCGAAATTCAAAACAAAGGAGTTTGATGTTTTATGAAAAAAAAGCTTTATACAAGTCCCGATAAAAAAATCTGCGGCGTTTGTGCCGGCATTGCGGACTATTTCAATGTTGACCCAACCCTTGTCAGAGCAATTTTTGCGGCAATTGCCTGTTTTACTGCAATTATTCCCGCACTTATTGTTTATTTCATTGTTGCGTTGGTAATGCCTAAACCGCCCGAAAACTATTATCAGATTTATAATAACACTTCAAAACGAATTACAAAAAGTACAGACAAGAAAATTTTCGGTGTTTGCGGCGGAATCGCCGAATACTTCGGTGTTGATTCAACCGTAGTAAGACTTATTTTTGCTCTTGTTTTCCTGCTTTTCGGATACGGACTTGCGGTTTATATTGCTTGCGCAATCATTTTCCCTCAAGCACCTGTTACCGACGGTCAGTACTATGACACAAATCAATACGGACCGGATCCTAATGCTCAGTATTATCAGCAGAATAATTACGGACAGCAAAATTATAATCAGCCGAATGAACCGTCGGAACCTTATAACGGCTGATGATATATCTTGCCGACGTCTCAAATTTCAAAGAAGATTTCTTTGAAAAAGCGGTTTTGCTTCTGCCGGATGAGAAACGCAGTCATATACTTGGTATAACAAACGAAAAGGCAAAAAAGGAATCAACTCTCGCATGGATACTTCTTTGGTTTGCATTGGCTCAAAACGGAATATCACATTTCCCAAATTTGAAGTTTTCCGAAAGGGAAAAGCCATCATTTGAAAAAAGCGATATCTTTTTTAACCTCAGCCACAGCGAAAAAAAGGTTTGCGCCGCATTTTCTTTTGAAGCGGATATCGGAGTTGATATTCAGGTTGTAAGCAACTTTTCGGATAAGATGAAAAAGCGTGTGTTTTGCGAAAACGAACTTGCTGTTGCTGAAAGCTTTGAAGATTCAAATCGTTATTTCACAAAACTTTGGGCAATTAAAGAAAGCTTTTTGAAAAACACCGGAATCGGAATTGCGTTTGACCTTAAATCGCTTGATTTTTCAAAGAATATTAAAACTGTTTTTTTTGGAACAGATGATTTGTTTTATTCGGTTTTTAGCCTTGAAACTTATGAGTTGAGTGTTTGCTCATCAGAAAAAGAAAAGCAGCAGCTTATTAATGTTTCGGGCAGCGAACTGGTTGAATTTGTAAAATAATAACGGCTTTTGCCGCGAAGGAGAGTAATAACAATATGAATTCCCTAAAGTTTATCAAAGGAAAGCTCGGCTATGGTGTTGGAGCAATAGGTCTTGATTTGAGCTACGGAATGTTCTATTCATTCCTTGCAAAGTATCTTACCGATGTTCTCGGAATGAAATCAGCATTCCTTCTTGTTTTGACACCGATTGCAAGAATTTGGGATGGAATCAATGATCCGATGATGGGTACTATTGTTGATAATACCCACACAAAAATGGGTAAGTACCGTCCGTGGATACTCACCGGTGCCTGTCTTAACTCGGTTGTTTTGGTTTTGCTTTTCAGCAATCCGTTCAAACTCTCCGGTGTCGGTCTTTGTGCATATGTTGCCGTTATGTATATCCTTTGGGGTATGACAAACACTCTTGCCGATATTCCGTATTGGTCAATGGTTCCGTCGTTCACAAGTGACCCGAAAGAACGTAATCTCATTTCAACCGTCGCAAGAGCATTTTCCGGAATCGGTCAGGGCATTGTAACAATAGGTGCTCCGCTTCTTATGACTGCATTCAGCGCAACGCAGGTTCTTGATTCGGAAACAAACGAAATGGTTAAAGTCCATGACTCACGAAGCTATTTTGTCAGTGCAATTGTTTGCGCGGTTTGTCTTATTCTTTTCGCCGGCATCTGCGTCGGAACAACAAAAGAAAGAATCACAACAACTGCAGGCGAAAAATTCTCGCTCGGACGCGCTTTCAAAATTGTAAAGAGTAACGACCAGCTTCTTGTTTTCATGCTTTTTGCAATGATTTCAAATGCCGGCTGGTATCTTACTTCCGGCGTGGCAACTTACTATTTCGATGCTGTTGTCGGTGACCCGAACAAGCAATCCGCTTTCAGCACCGCTTCCGCAATCGGCTCGGTTGTCGGAATGTTCCTTCTTCCTGTTCTTACAAAGTATTTCTCAAAGCGCCGTGCATATCAAATTTCGCTCGGCATTGCCGCAATCGGTTACACCGGAATGGCAGCTTTCTCGTTTGCAGGAAATCTTGCCGCAATGAATATTTGCTATATCGTTGGCGCAATCGGTATTTCTTCAATGTTTATTGCGCAGACGATTTTCCTTGCCGACATTGTTGACTACGGCGAAGTTAAGATGGGCTTCAGAGCGGAATCAATCACGTTCTCAATGAAAGGCTTTCTTCAGAAAATGGCGTATACATTGCAGACGATTATTCTTTTTGCAACCCTTGGTCTTACCAAATATGACCAGAACCTTCATATGAATAACTCGACTGCGGTTAAAAACGGAATCACCTTTATGCTCTGTGTAATTCCGCCAATCCTTTTTGTGATTTCACTCATCATTTTCTCAACAAAATTCAAGCTCCACGGCTCGTTTATGGACGAGGTAACCAAAAGAGTCACAGAAAACCAAAGACAGCGGGAGCTTGCAGAACAGGCTAAATAAAAGCATAACTAAAGACGGCAATGCATTTTGAAAGTGCATCGCCGTCTGTTTTTGTATCATTTATTCTTCGTCGAAGAAGCCGAACCCGGCAACCTCGGTTACGGGAAGCGAGAAAACAATTGCTCCGGATTCCGTATCCGGACCTGCCGATTTAAGAATTGAGCGCATAATTTCCGCTTTAAGCTCAACAGAAGAAACAATCAGAATAATTTCTTTTTCGCTTGCTATTGAAACGTTATAGAATTTTGATGCGCCTTTAACTCCGGTGCCTTTTCCGTGGATAACCGTTCCGCCTCTTGCTCCGGCGGCGCGCGCAGCATTCATGACAGCGTCGGTTGCGCCCTCATTTGCAATTACTGTTATAAGTTCATATGTTGGGTTGATTTTCGGTGTATATTTTGCGCTTGATTCATCGCCTTTTAGATAGTTCAAAGTTTTTCCTCCTCCGATACTTTTTATTGGCACGGCAATAACTATTCCGTGACCGGGAACACCAATATGAAGCTTTCGTTTCAGCTTTGAAATGAGTGCTTGTGTCTTTTCGCTGTCGGCAATTGTGAAAACAATTTTTCGTTCGTTGCTTTCAATTCCCAAAAGGTCAAGCATACTTTGAACGGCAGTGCCTTTTGCATGTGACGCAACGGTCAGCAGAAGATTCATTTCTTCGCAAAGAACAGTCATTTCATGGAGTGAATCGGAACTTATTATTGAAAAGATGTAATTCAATTTGCGTCTCCTTCCCAAAGTTCAACGATGTCAAAGTCGCCGTAAACTTCTGTTTTTTCTTCTTCGGTTTTTGCTCGTTTTTCATACATTAAACCGATAATCTGAATCGTAATGAGCGGCATCATTGCAACCATTGCAACAACGCCGAAAGCGTCGCTCAAAATGTTTCCGCCGACGGCAGAACAGGCACCGATCATAAACTGAAGCATGAAAGTTGCCGTCATCGGACCGGATGCAACTCCGCCGGAGTCAAACGCAATTGCCGTGTAGATTCCGGGAACAAAAAATGAGAGAGCAAGAGCAAGAACATATCCCGGAACAAGGAACCAAAGGATTGAAATTCCGGTTACAACCCGAAGCATTGAAAGTCCCATTGCAATTGCAACGGCGATAGAAAGACTGATTTTGATGATCTTACCCGAAATTGCGCCGGCGCTGACTTCTTCAATCTGCTTTTCAAGAACACCAACTGCAGGTTCTGCCGAAATTATAAACCAACCGAGCAGTGCGGCAAGAACAATCAAAAGAAATGCACCGTGATTTTCTGCAAGAGCAAAGCCGAGTTCAAAGCCGAGAGGGGAGAATCCGATATTGACGCCCGTGAGAAAAAGAACCAGTCCGACATAAGTATAAAGAATACCTATGAGAATTTTAATAAGATTACGCTTCGTGATTTTAAGTGAAAAAATCTGAAAAGCAAAGAAAATCACAATGACAGGCAAAAGTGCAACGGCGGTTTCTTTAAGATAAGCGGGAATTTCCCGAATAAAAGCAGAACCGATTTGCGCCGTGTTTTCATATGAAACGATTTCATATGCTGCAGTTACGTCGGCAGAAGGGTAAAAGAAAC
>DKDD01000110.1 GCA_002451715.1 Ruminococcaceae bacterium UBA6857
TATTCCTGAGATTTGAGAACAACGGACTGACCGTGGTTCGTCACAAAGCCGCTGACTTCCGGCTCATATCTGTTTGCAATCTCAAATTCAAGAAGATAGCCGCCGGTGATGTCTTCCGGATCGTTCGGAATTTCGGCATATTTGATTGAACCTGCTTTTTTGCCCGCTCTGTCGCCGGCAAGTGCAACGGATTCGATGTCGATGTCCGCGTTTGCTTCTTCGTTGAGGTCTTCAAGGTCAGTGATGTCAACGCGGGTTTTGCCGACTTCAACGCTTTCGCAAACAAGGTAGTTACCCTGATATTCACCGTTGATATAAAGATCAACGTGCTTTGACTTTGAGGAATAGAGAAGTCCGATTTCATCCGAGAAGTCAAAAGTAAAGGTATTTCTGAGGAAGGAGGGATCATAATAGGAAGCGAGAAGACTCCATTTTTTTGCCTTACCCATTCCGAAAAGATCGGTCTTCTTTTCAAATTTAATGTTATACGGTTTTTTGTCAAGCGCCCATGTTGAATTTCCGCGGCCCTTTATTGAAGAAAGGTTTGAATCAACGGTTACTTCGCCGTTTTCAACAACACTGATCGTTCCCTTTTCTTTGTGGGACTTGTCCGCATGAATTGCATCAAGCGAACCTGATTCGGTTTCAATAAACATTGCGGGAATGTTTTCAGAAGAAAGGAAAACAACTTGATATTCTTTTCCGCCGCTTGTCAGAGTAAACTCTCCGCCGCCGGCAAAAGCATCGGTGGTCTTTCCGTATCCGAGCTTTTCTTCGCCGACATAAACGGCATTTGTCGAAACAAATTTTGTTTCAACCGAAGAAAGGTCGCTTCCTGCGGGAAGATAGAAATAGTACTTTCCGTCGGCTTCGCTTTTTTCCCATTCAATGAAATATCTTTCGCCCTTTACAAGCGCATTGATTGAAAAAACATCAATTTCGCCTTCCGCAAATGCGGTTACCGCAAAGCAGGAAAGAGCAAAAATCAAAGAAAGAACGATTGAAATGACGGATTTGAATTTTTTTGACAAGATGCTCACCTCGTTTGTTTAATATAAGCAGTTTCACTGCCATAAATATTATTCGGCTCGAAAAATATCAATTGATTGGCAACCAACAAAAGACAATCTTCCTTTTTTGACCGCCGAACAATAATTTTTTACCAATAAATAATATCACAAATAATTTACGCGGTCAACAAAAATTAAAGATAAGCTACTGATTTGTGAATATTCTCTGAACTTTTTTGTTTTTTGTGTGCAAAATGACAAAAGATTTTTCAAAACTAATCACGTTTCGTGCATCATATGAGACGTCTCCAAAGAAAAAATCAATCTGTAAAGGCTATGACTGTTACAAAGAAACGGACCCGATTTTCACATCGGATCCACGCGTTTGTTTTTTTATACAACAGTGCGTTCAAAGCCGAGAAAACGCGTGCCTTGAAAATTGAGTTTTCCGCGGTCGCCTTCAACCATCATGCCGTAGTCATAACCTTGAACCTGAAGTTCAAGCCTATCGCCGCTTTCAAACTGAAAAGTTATATAATAGGTTGTTGAAGTTGTTGTGTATGTCATTGAATTGTCGGCGCCGTTATGGTGATGACTGTGGCTGACATTTTCGCGCTTTGAAACAACGGTCGCATCAACGGTAAGGCGTGGCGAACGGTTATTTTTGTTCCACGTTGAAATTCCCTTGATAATCGTGAACAGAATCATTCCGAAAGCAAGAACAAACACCAGAACAAACATTACACCGAAAACGCCTTCAAACATTCCAAACATCGCTTTTGTTCTCCTTTTCTTTTTCTTTATCATATCATTTTTCAAAGCGGATTGCAATAAAAATTCAAACGAGCGGCATATTTTTCATATCTCGGCAAAAACTAAAACAAAAACCGAAAGGAACAGTGAAATCAATGGCAGACATGAACCACTTTACAAAAGAAATGAAAGATTATTTTGATTCGCTTCCGAAGTTTTTGCAGGAAAGCATTGTGCAGAGCGGAACAAAGGTTGAAACGCTCAAAGAGCTTCGCGGTTTTTCAAAAGAAATCTGCGAAAAAGGTTTTCGTAAAAATCACTGAGCCGTGAATGACGTTTTAAGCCTTTCAAGCATATCATCGGTTTTCTCCGTATCGAATCCGGCGCAGGAAAGCAGAATCGCGCCGGGTTCGTTTTCAATCGGACGAACCTTGATTCCCGCTTCAAGCGCTTTTTTTGCAATCAGCTTTGAATCGCATTTTGTAAGTGATTTTACCTTTACAAGATAGGCCGCTTCACACCTTGTGAAAAGCGCAAGACCTTTAAGCGATTCATTTCCGCGGCGGCAGATCATTTCGCTTTTAGAAGCGTAAATGCGCCGCTGTCGTTTAATTCTTGAAAGCAAATGACCGTCTGTTATATATTGGCATAGAGCAATTTGTTCGGCTTTCGATGCGGTTTGATTATAAAGTGCGGCGCGCTCTTTGTATTTTTCGCAAAGCCCTTGCGGCAGAACCATAAAACTGACCCTTATCGACGGAAGCAGAAGCCGCGAAAACGTTCCGATGTAAACAACGTTTTTGCCGCCGTCAAGACCTTGAAGAGACAAAATCGGATGAGAGGCGTAACGAAATTCGCTGTCATAATCATCTTCAATGACAAGGCAGTTTGCTTTACGAGCATATTCGACGATTTTAGTCCTTACACCCATTGAAAGAACACTGCCGGAGCTGTCGATATGTGACGGAGAAACGTAAATGACAGAAGCTTTACACTCGTTGAGTTTTTCTTCGTCAAAGCCGTTTTGAAGATTGACTGCGGTTTTGCCGTAGTCTTCAAAAATTGTTCGCCCTTTCGGAAAATCGAAGCCGAGGAACGCAACTTTTTTTTCGTCTTTCAGCAACACGCACAAAATTGAAAGCAAACTTTGCGTTCCGGCGGAAACAACAATATTATCCGCCGTTCCGACAACGCCACGCTGATCGTTTACATATTTTGCGATCGCGGCGCGAAGATCGGCCTCTCCCCTGCTGTCGCCGTATGAAAGAAGGCGGCTGTCCTGGCGAAGTGCACTTTTGACATATCTTCGCCAAAGGGCAAAGTCAAAACTTTCTTTATCCGCCGAGACGGTCACCATATCATAAAGAAAGCTTTTTTTATCTTCGGTTCTGTTTGCGGAGAAAGCACTTTTCTGCGCGGAGTTTTCAATCAAAAGATTTGAAACAAAATATCCGCTTTGCGGCTTTGCGGTGATGTAACCTTCGGCGGCAAGAACTGCATAGGCGTTTTCAACGGTGGTACGCGAAAGAGAAAGTTCCTGAGAGCACCGCCTCACGGACGGGAGCTTTGTTCCGGCAGAAAGCATTCCGGAAAGTATCAGATTTTTGTAGTGTTCATAAAGGTCAAGATATTTAGACATTGACTCACCAACTGTACCCTAAAAAATTCTTTGTTTTGCATATTTATTTCACGACAGATTTTGAGTATATTATATCCCGTGATCACGCAATGTCAATACATGAGGTGATAATTTTGAAAACTCAATCCAAAAACAATTTAAAATACTTAACTTTTGCCGCGCTTTTTGCCGCGCTTACGGCAATTTTTATCACACTTTTCCATATTCCGTACGGTTCAACCGGCTATGTACACCTCGGCGACGCTGTGATTTACTTTGCCGCCGTTCTTCTTCCTACTCCGTATGCCGCCCTCGCCGCGGCTGTTGGCGGTGCAATTGCGGACGGTGCAAGCGGATACCTTGTATATGTTATCCCGACGCTTATTACCAAGGCGGTTATTTCGCTTCCGTTCACGGCTAAAACAGAAAAAACGCTTTGCAAACGCAACGTTATTGCGCTTGTTATTTCTGCAGCTTCTTCAATTGCGCTTTACGCGATTGCCGAATTTATCATCGGTATCACCGTAAACAATCTTCCGACCGCAGGCGCTTTAACCGCGGCAGGCGCAACTGTTCTTCAAAACTTTATTCAGGCTGCCGGCAGCACGGTTTTGTTCCTTGCCCTTTCTCCGGCTATTGACAAACTGAGGAAAAAAACTGTAAAATGGTTTGCCGAATAAAATTTGCTTCAAGGTGATTTTATGAACATCACCGACAAAAAATTGACAAAGGAAAACCCTTTGACTGGGGACGAACTACAGTAGATTACGCTTGAAAAGCGTTTTCCGAAAGAATTTGACGTTCTGCATTATGCGGCGACGGCGGAACTTCAAAAAAAATAAAGCACAACCTATTATATATTGAAAGGAACGCCGTTTTTGCGGCGCAAAGGAACAAAGAAATGACAGACATTACTTCTCAAGCTGAAAAAGTGATTAAAGAACTTGTTGAAAAAGCAGGACTCAAAAAAGGTGATTTGCTTGTTGTCGGCTGTTCTTCAAGCGAAATTGTCGGAGAAACAATCGGCAAGGGTTCTTCGCTTGAAGCAGCACAGGACGTTTTTGCGGGGATATATCCGTATCTCAAAGAAAAGGGTATTTTTCTTGCCGCGCAGTGCTGCGAACACCTCAACCGTGCGCTTATTCTTGAAAGAGAAGCCGCGGAGAAAAGAGGGTATGAAATTGTCTGCGTTGTTCCGAAGCCGAAAGCAGGCGGAAGCTTTGCAACAACGGCTTATGAAAACTTCAGCGACCCTGTTGCCGTTGAGGAAATCAAAGCCGACGCAGGACTCGACATCGGTCTTACACTTATAGGTATGCACCTCAAGCACGTTGCCGTACCTCTCAGACTTTCGGTTGACAACATCGGTCAGGCGCACATTACAGCCGCAAGAACAAGGCCGAAATATATTGGCGGCGAAAGAGCGCATTACTGCTGAAAAGCTTGATTTATCGGTGCAATATGATTATAATGTGTTGTGGTGACCCAAAAAGCGCCGCAACACTTTTTTTGAGGTGAAAAAATGCCAATTAAAATAAACGACAAGCTCCCGGCAAAGGAGAGCCTTGAAAAAGAAAATATCTTTGTTATGACGGAAACACGGGCGCAAACCCAGGACATCCGTCCGCTGAAAATAATTATCCTCAACCTTATGCCGACAAAGGTCACAACCGAAACGCAGCTTTTGAGAATGCTTTCAAACTCCCCTTTGCAGGTTGACGTTGAACTTCTTCAAACGGTTACTCACAAAGCGTCGCACACCGATGAGGAGCATATGCTCACCTTTTACAAAACCTTTGACGAAATCAAACACAAAAAATATGACGGAATGATTGTTACCGGCGCGCCGGTTGAACAGATGGATTTTGAGGACGTTGACTATTGGCCCGAACTTTGCGAAATCTTCGAATGGTCAAAAACAAACGTCTACTCAACCATGCACATTTGCTGGGGTGCGCAGGCCGGACTTTACTATCATTACGGGATTCCGAAACACGACTTGCCGGAAAAAATGTTCGGCGTTTTTCCTCATAAACCGCTTGACCTTTTTCATCCGCTTCTTCGCGGTTTTGACGACACATACTTTGTTCCGCAATCGCGCCACACGGAAACAAGATTCTCCGACATTGCGCTTTGCAAGGATCTTCAAATTCTTTCATACTCCGAAATTTCGGGAATACATCTGATTTCAGACCTTGAATGCCGAAAATTCTTTGCGACCGGTCATTCGGAATATGACGCGGACACGCTTGCAAAAGAATATTTTCGTGACAAGGAAAAAGGGCTTGACATCAAGCTTCCTTACAACTACTTTCCGAACAACGACCCGACAAAAGAACCGCTCATGACATGGCGCAACGTCGGAACGCTGATGTTCACAAACTGGCTCAATTACTTTGTTTATCAGAAAACGCCGTATGACATCAACAAGATATAATTTAAGCCGCTCCTTTGGGGCGGTTTTTTATTTTGATTTTAATTATAGTTTTAGGTATTTTTTAGTAAACAATGATAAAAATTTAGAAAAGTACTTTATTTTTATGTATAAATGTGCTATAATACAATTGACCTCAAAAGGGTAAACAAACCCCAAGCGGT
>DKDD01000063.1 GCA_002451715.1 Ruminococcaceae bacterium UBA6857
TCCAACACCGGCGGACAGGCTTCAAAGGCATCTCAGATCGGCCAGGTAGCACAGTTTGCAGCTGCCGGTAAGAGCATTGCAAAGAAGAGCCTTGCAGAAATTGCAATGAGCTACGGTTACGTTTATGTTGCTCAGATCGCTATGGGCGCAAACATGAACCAGACCATTAAGGCTCTCACCGAGGCTGAAGCATATCACGGTCCGTCAATCGTTATCGCATACGCACCGTGCGAAATGCACTCGATCAAGGGCGGCATGGTCAACTGCCAGAACGAAATGAAGAAGGCTGTTGAATGCGGTTACTGGAACATGTTCCGTTATAACCCGGCTCTCAAGGCACAGGGCAAGAACCCGTTCACAATCGACAGCAAGCCCGGTGTAAGAGAAGACTATCAGAAGTTCCTTCTCAACGAAGCTCGTTATTCGGCTCTTACCCGCTCCTTCCCGGAAAGAGCAAAAGAACTCTTTGCAGAAGCAGAGCAGAAGTCGGTTGAAAGATATAACCACCTCAAGAGACTTGAAGCTCTCTATGCTCCCGACGCTGAATAATTCGGCGGCATAAATAAAAATCACAGCGGTCATTCGAAAGAGTGACCGCTGTTTTGGTGTACTGCTGTTAAAAAAGGATTGATAAATCTTCTTCGCTGTGCTAAAATGATAATAGATTATTATGGCGGTGTTTTATGGCTATCAAGATATCCGGACTTTGGGATGAAGGATTTGCAATTGATATGTATTCAAAAAGTAGCAAGTTCATCGGTGAAGACGCGTTTGGAAAAAAACATTTTGATACGGAATACACGCCCTCGGGTGAATTGCTGTATTCTATGAAATATAACGGTCATAACGATAACAGCGAAGCACTTGCCGAAATTTGTGCAAAGTTTATTTCCGAATGGTTGGCAGATAAAAAGGTTGACGTAATTTTGCCTGTTCCGCCCACCAAAAAAAGAGACGCTCAGCCGGTGTTTATGATTGCGGAGGCTGTATCTTCAATTACAGGTATTCTTTATACAAACGAAATTTTAATAAAAACAAGTTCCGAGCAGGCTAAAATTGCCGAAAATAAGGATAAAATCAACGGTTCGATAATCATGCTAAAACCCGCCAAGCGCAAGTGTAACATTTTATTGATAGATGATATTTATAACACCGGTTCCACCGCAAACGAATGTACACGGGTTTTGAAAAATGATCCTTTGATTGACAAAGTGTATTATCTGGCTATCGGCAAAACAAGAGATTCCAAGGGGATGATATGAATGAAAGTCTTTATTGCAGGAGCACGAACCGTTAACGATTTAGATTTCTCCGTGCAAAAGAAATTGGCTGCAATAATAAATAAAGAATATGACATTCTTGTCGGCGATTGTTCGGGCGTTGATTCTTCCGTTCAAAGGTTCTGTAACAACTTTCAATACAGAAAAGTAACAGTGTATGCAAGCAACGGTCGCGCAAGAAACAACATCGGAAATTGGAACGTTAAAGCCATATCGGTTTCGCCCGAAGTTCATGGATTTGATTTTTACAAGCAAAAAGATATGGCTATGGCTATGGACGCGGACTGCGGTTTTATGATTTGGAACGGTGAAAGCCGCGGCACACTTAACAATATGATAAATCTTATTTCACAAGAAAAAGAGACATTGGTTTATATAACTACCGTAAAAAAGATGATATTGCTCCGTTCGTTTACAGAGTTGAGCAGTCTTATCAGGCAATATGCGCCAAATGCTTTGAAAACCTATATCAAACTTTCAAAAGATTCAATGCAAATTGCAATGTATTAAAAAATCACAGCGGTCATTCGAAAGAGTGACCGCTGTTTTTGTGTGTCCGATATAATTTATATAGAAATTATTAAATTCATACAAAAACAGCACTCGACACCGCATATCGATCGCTTTCACTAAAAAGCTTTCTAAAAATTAATTTTAAAAATATTTCTAAATTATATTGACATTGAAATAAACATATGGTATCCTCTTTATAAGATATATATCTAAATTTATATAAGGAGTAATTAATATGAAAAAAAAAATTAAGTTTATAACAGCTATGTTTTTAATTGTTGTTTTGTCAATCAATGTTAATATAACAACTTAATCTGTTAATAAAGGCAATTATGTAAGCAATAAAACAATCAAAACTAATGGATATTCATTTAATATTACAGAAAATGTATCAAAAAATTACAGTATTACTCGCACCTATGTGAAAGATGCAAATGAAAATTTAACAAACGATTTAAACAAGACAAAGGCTTTGTTAGTATCTCTTGGAATGGACGAAGATTCCGTCAACGAACTATACACAGATACATTATACACGTTTGCTGATAGTTTAAATATTTGGGTAACAACAACTTATACCAAATATGACGAGGAAAACAACACATCTACACCAGTTTCTGAATCAGTAGCAAAAGCTGAAGCAAGTAAATTTCAATCGGAATATGAATCCAGTTTACGAGAAATGAGTCAAAACATTTCCAACTTTTCAACAAATATTAAAAAAGCCGCCAAATCGGCAGTATATAAAGACTCTTATATGAAAGTTACACATGCGGTAGCTTATAAGGGTAGCGGATCATATCTTTTTTCGGTGAATGCAGAATGGTTGACAATGCCAATTTTTAGAGGATATGATTCAATTGGATCATGTGCAATGAATTGCACTGTAACTCCAAATACCGCTAAAGGGTATTATTCATATAAAACAACCGTGGTTGATAAATTTGGACATAATACAATAAATAGCAATAAAATAACCATAACAAATAAGCAGAACGCTGTAAAAGGCAACTGGTATGGTTCAGCCGGAATTTTTAACCTTCCAAACAATGGATCCAGTTCACAGTCAAGTGTCACACACACAGGGCTCAAGGCTCATTATGAATATAAAGGACATATATCTCAGCCTAAAAAAGCAGCTTGATTTAATACGGTAGGAACATATGATCATACAACTGTTGGAATTTCTTTGAGTCCATCAATAGGAATAGATACAGATGGCAAAGTTTCTGCATCCATAGGCTTAGATCTGACGGTAGGAGTAAAGTCTCGTTCAGCTGAATTAGAAGTTTACTATAAGCCTTAATCTTTTATTTGTTTTTACAATATAAATTATTTAAGGAGCGTATTGTAACATGAAAAGAAACATACTAAGAATTGTTGTTGCGGTAATTGCCTGCTTTCTTATGGGAATAATAGGACTGACTGTAACTATTAAAACATATAATATGTCTATGATTTTTTCAGTTGCTACTATGGGCGCTTTCATAATGTATGAAATTCAAAGAAGCAAAAAGACTGATTGAAAAAGATAACAGTCAAATAAATCACAGCGGTCATTCGAAAGAGTGACCGCTGTTTTTGTGTACTTTTTTCCTATGTTTATATTTTTCCCATAGACATATTGACATTGAAACAATTGTGTGATATTGTTTCTATAAGATATATAATTTCTATTCAAGGGAGTTTGTCATATGAAAAAAAACATACTAAGAATTGTTGTTGCGGTAATTGCCTGCTTGCTTATGGGAATAATAGGATTAAATGTGGGAAGTTTCATCAATTCAGATAACATGTCTGTAGTTTTCGTAGTTATCACTATGGGCACTTTCATAATGTATGAAATTCAAAGAAGCAAAAAGACGGATTGAAAAGGATAACAGTTAAATAAAAAACAGCGGTCATTTGAAAGAGTGACCGCTGTTTCAATTTGTAATTTTAATTAGCTATGCGCCCTGCGCCGTTATTGAGCAAGCTGAACTGCTGCAGCCGGCTGTTCGGCAACTTCTGCAACGCTGTTTTCTGCCGTAACATCGGCAGCCTTGCCTTCAAAAGAGTTGCCGACAACAACTGCGGTGACCATAAGAAAAACGAGGGCAACGGCCATAATTGCGGCGATGAACTTTTTGCTGTTATTGGTGTTCTTTCTGTGAATTTTAGTAATAATCATTGTTTGCTCCTCCTTGATAGTTAAATTAATTTTGTAAGATGTTTTTTGAGCAATCGAACCGCCGTCGTGCGGTTCACGGTTTATTCATAAACTTTATCTTTTTGACAACGTCATTATAACGCACTTTTTTCGGTTTGTCAAGATACTTTTAATAATTTGTGAATTTTTTCGCGTTTTATACGTCTAATTTGAATTATAACGCGTCGTTTTGTGCAATTTCAACTGATTTTGGTGCTGAATTATCATTAAAACGCAGTTTTGCATCGTGAAAAGTGAACACTCACTCATTCGATCTTTTTTGTCTGCTTTCGTGCTTCAATCACATTAAGTCGGCTCGTTGACAAAACCTTCTGTTTGCATTTGTGCAAAACACAGCACTTGACCGGGCGCAAAATAACAAACAATATTTTCAAATGAGCCAATGTTGTTAATCAGATCTTCGTACTTCGAAAATACTTTTACAAACAGCGGATGAGTTTAACGCTTTGCCAACAAAAAAGACCGCTTTAATTCAAGGCGGTCTAAAAAATCAAAAAGTGCGCCCACCGAAGCAGACGCACAAAAAACGCAAACTCCGATAGTCGCCAAACTAACATTATACATAGGAGAAGCGTATTATTTCACCACTAAATACCTAAATATAAGGAGTTGCATTTTTTACAAACCTTATTAGGTATATTAGTATGTGAAAAATACTGTGAAATATCCTTCACGCCTGAAAAGGAAAGGTTGGCATGGTCGCTTCACATGTATTCAGTTAGTTTGGCGATACTTATTATATTACACTTTTTTCAAAAAGTCAACGCCGGGTTTCGCCGCCTTTAAAAATCAGATTTTGCCCTTATTGTGAATACTTTGCCCTTATTTTATGGATATTTTTAAGAGAAAATTGCAATAGCACATAAAAACAGCGACCGCCGAAAAGGTGATCGCCGTTGATAACTATTTAGTTAATGTTTGAAAATTACTTTTTGCCGAACAACTTTGCAAAGAAGGCAAAAATCTTATGGATAAATTTGATAAATGATTCACCAAATGATTTTCCATGTACCTTTCCACAAAAATCACAAATATCATCGGTCTTATCTTCGTCGATATTTTCTTCACTAAAATCTGTTTTTATGATCCCGTTATCTTCATCAACAGAAATTTTAATTTCACGTCCATCGGGGACATCTGCTTTTGCATCGGAAATTTCGGTGTCATCCTTAAGATATGTAACCGTAATATCATTAAGACCACTTACAATGACACCAGTTTCAGATTCTGAAGCGGTGACGATCTTCCCTGCAGCAGCACCGGATATTCTTGTTTCAATAGATTCTTCATCATTGTTAAATCTAACAACTGAAACTGTGTATTCATTACCAGAGACAGCAATAATTTTTGTTTCTGCTTTTTCACCATCAAGCGTCATTGTCACGTCGCTTTTATCCGACACGTTCGCCGTCAAAATCGAGCCGTTGCCAGCAAGTCTAACTTCGTTTTCCTCACCTCCATTGTTTGAAACGGATATGGACCTATCGTTCAAAAGCCAGTATTGTTTTACTGTTTCGGAAGTATTTTCTGTATAATCATCTGGGCAAATTTCAAGAATATCAGTTGAATTAATTATAGAGTTGCTATTTTTAACAGTTAAAAGCAAATTATCTTTAGCAAGAGAGTCCATTCCAATTACATAGTTTTCTTCATTGTCCGCATTATTTTTACCGAGAATTTCTCCGGTTAACAACGTTTTATAAGGCATGTGAATATCTAAGCTGTATCTGATTCTGCAAGTATCGCTATTCCAACCTGATAAACCGGAAAAGCTCCAATAATTATTTTCACCAATTGTAATTTTTTCCAGATCCGATGTGTTATTTGGATCATCAATTAATATATCATTTCCGTCAATTCCAACAGCAAGAACTCTGTGACCTCCAGTTCCGTCATTACGAGTCATTCCTATTGTTACACCGACACGATCATTATCAAGATAATTTTTAACAATATTATAGATTGTTGAAGCATCTGACCAAACAGAATTTTTAGCGAATTCCGGACTGAATTGATAAATGTGAGCATATTTAATATAATCACTTAAAGTCAGGTAGTCATTATAATTTCCGCCGACTATAACAGTTGATCCTTTAGATAAAAATGTCTTTTTGTCTAAGTCACGAATCTTTGTTGCAGGTTTTGCTTCGAAGCCGTCCAAGTAAGAGAATTTTGAAACCTCAGGAAGCCCATTATATATTGCGGCAGTAGTATATGTCATTCCAAAACATACACCACTCTGATAAAATGCAGTTTGCCATAATTCCTTACCCTTTTCTAAACCAAACAAAGATGTAAAATATTTTTTATTAATATACGAACCATAGTTTTCAAACTGATAACTGTCATCATAAAAGTTATAACCTTCAGAATATTTTTTAATCTCCCATTCACAAACAAAACTCGTATTTGAAAGACGAGCTGTATTAATAAGACCGTCCGGGTTTCTTATATCGATAGTTGTATCGTTCCAAGTACCAGAATAATACATTTGAACATAAAGTTCTGTAGGAAAAGCGCTGTTAGGTTCACCGGGATGCCAGTTAGCAAAAGACCATTCTTCACCGGTTACCCAAGTAAATTTGCCATCAACTTTTATTCCACCAATCCAATATGAAACAAGATTTTTGTTTTTAAGATTTGATGTTATGAACTCTTGTTCTTCTTGACTTGTAATTGTAACAAGATGTCCGCCAACCTCTTCGCAATATGCTTTAGCTTCTTCCCAATTCTTTCCTGTTATTTCATAAACTTTATAATAATGCCCGTTAAATTCAATAGCATCTTCCGGAATTTTTGTAACTGCAGCAAACGAGAAAACCGGAAGTGACGTTGTGAGCATTAAAAATATTAATAAAAATGCCAATAATTTTCTTGATTTTTTCATTTTGTATTTTCCTTTCAAGTATATTTGTGGTAAAGTTTGACAGCTATCCTCCTTTCAGCAGTCTGCACATTTTCGCCCCACAAAAACAAAAAGTGCGCCTACCGAAGCAAGCGCACAAAAAATGCAAACTCCGATAGTCGCCAAACTAAATCATATACGAAAAGCAGCACAATACTAACCCTTACGAAATCGAATGGAACTTGCATTTTTACAAATTCATGATTTCATAAAGGAACATAGGAAAATACACCCTTCGCAGAAAGGGCTTAAACGAATTTTCGTATATTGAATTAGTTTGGCATTTTTCATTATATTACACTTTTTTCAAAAAGTCAACGTCGGGTTTCATTGCCTTTAAAAATCCGTTTTTGCCCTTATTGCGAATACTTTGCCCTTATTTTATGGCTGTTTTTAAGGGAAACTTTGCCCGACTCTCAGCGACAGTTCCATTGAGGGCGCACTGCGAAAACTTGTTGCTTTGGGCGAACTGAAAAAAGAGGGCAGTTCAAGAAGCACACGATATTACAGAATAAAATGAAAAACAGCGGTTGCCGAAAACAGCAGCCGCTTTTCTTGTTACACTTTTCTGACACGGTTACAATAGCTTCATAATTGTTGATTTTGTCGCGCAAAACGAATATACTTCTGATGTTTAAAGCTAAAATTTTTATCGTATCGGAGAAACGTAATGAAAGAAAAACTTAAACAGCACTTCTCTTCCCAGGTTAGACGACTCAAAACCGAGGGCAATGTCTTGGGATACATCTTTTGGTGGGCAGTTCGTTTGATGATGATTTTTGCCGTGTTTTACACCAAAACGCGGGTTGCTCCCGCGCTGTACCTTGCAATTTGCCTCAACACGCTTGCAACGTTTGCGGTTTCGATTCTTGCCGCGGTCTTTCCGCAAAAACTTCTTCTTGGTCGCCTTTCGTTCAACACACAATGCTATATTGACTTTTTTGTTCTTGTCGGCAGTTTCTTTTGCTACTGCATAAACATTTATGAATACATAAGAGAATATGATAAACTTCAACATTTTTTTGCGGGCTTTCTCGGCTGTTTTCTTGGAATGGAGCTTTTGAAAGCACTTTTTCCGAAACTTGAAATTGACCGCAAAGTGGCGTTTCTTGCCGGCAGCGGATTTTCGTTTGCGCTGATTGTAATTTGGGAAGTTTTTGAATTTCTTGCCGACTTTTTCATTCCCGGTTCGGTCAACCAAGGCTATTCATATGCACCGAACTATGACATGATCTTTTTCAAAATCTTCGGTCTCGGCGCGCAGAACGAAGGGCAGTATGCACTTTTTGACACAATGTTCGACATGATTTTTGCCCTTGTCGGAATAATCTCCGCCGCGGTCTTTTTCCTGACTCTTACCGCAATGCGCGAAAAAAGAGAAAAGAAAAAGGCCGAAAACAAGCAAACCGTTTCGGCCGTATAAAAAACCAACCACCGCCGGCATTTCGTCAGCGGTGGTTTTTTACACAAAAACTTATGTAAATTATTTCATGAGTCTCCTGATTACGGCTTCGCAGTCTGCTGCGTCCATAATCTTCGGAACGGGATAAAGCGGATTAGCTTCTTTGAGGGCACGCTTAACGATTGTCGGAATGTCCTCTTCCTTAATGCAGTCGAATCCGTCGGGGATGTTCATGTTCTTGTTGAGAGTCTTGATTGCGTCGATGAAAGCAAGAGCCTTTTCACTGTCGGTTCCGTCGGTTTTAACGCCGGTGATAACAGCAAGCTTTGCAAGACGCTTGTGAGCGGTTACGCCGTAATATTCAAGAACATACGGAAGAATAACAGCCATTGCAAGACCGTGCGGAATGTGATAGAAACCGCCGAGGTTGTGTCCGATTGCGTGAACATAACCGACATATGCCCTTGTGAAAGCCATACCTGCATAGTAGGAAGCTTTGAGCATGTTGTTTCTTGCTTCAATGTCTTTTCCGTTCTGATATGCCTTTTCAACGTTTGCAAAAATCATGCGTGTTGCTTTTTCGGCGTAAGCTTCGGTTGAGCGAACGTTGCTCTTTCCGATGTATGCTTCAACGGCGTGAGTAAGTGCGTCCATACCGGTTGTTGAAGTGATGTGCGGAGGAAGACCAACGGTAAGTTCCGGGTCAAGAACAGCATACTTCGGGCGAAGACGCGGGTCGTTGATTGCGTTCTTTTCGTGGGTTGCCGGGTCGGAAACAACGGCGGCAAGAGTGGTTTCAGAGCCGGTTCCTGCGGTTGTGGGAACGGCGAAGAGCGGCGGAAGCTTGTGATGAAGCTTGATAACGCCTCTCATCTGCTTAACGGAAAGCTTCGGGTTGGTTACTCTTGCGGCTGCGGCCTTTGCGCAGTCCATCGGTGAACCGCCGCCGAAAGCGATTACGCCTTCGCAGTTGTTGTCAAGATAAAGCTGACGTGCGTCTTCAATGTTGTCGATTGTCGGGTTCGGCTGAGTTCCGTCATAAACAACGTATTCGATTCCGTCTCTTTCA
Organism: Ruminococcaceae bacterium UBA6857; assembly: GCA_002451715.1. Taxonomy (GTDB): domain Bacteria; phylum Bacillota; class Clostridia; order Oscillospirales; family Acutalibacteraceae; genus UBA6857. The sequence continues at coordinate 9,379 of DKDD01000063.1, forward strand.
AGAGCGGCAAAAAGTCCGTCGAGGATATGAAGGCTCATAAGACCCTGGTCGGTAACGATAAGAACACGCTTGAGTCCTTTTGATTCGATGAGTGCGGGAAGACGGTCAATTGCTCCCGGTCCTTCAAGAAGTTCGGGCTCTGACCAGTCAAACGCATACATGGCGATTTTCATGATTTTTTGAAAAGCTCTGTAATATGCTTTTTTAAGTTGCCACATTTTGATTTCATCCTTTCTTCCCGGAAAAATCCGGATACTATAACTATGCAAGGTACATTTTACTATTTTTTTACTCTGTTTTCAAGTACTATTTATGAATTTTCTCATTAAACGGGATTTTATGGGAAAGATAAAAGGGGTGTTAAGTTTTGCGTTTTGCAAAATTCTGTTTGTTTTTTGTTTGTATCGGTTGCACCGCCGAACGCATGTGGTTACATTTTACCGTTTTCTATAATAATCGAGCAGTTTTACCTGTTCTTTTTCAGAATGAGCAAAAGTGCGTTTTTTGTATAGGTCTATTCTAAGCACGAACAGAGGCGGTTAATCGTAGGGGCGGATTTTGTT
>DKDD01000081.1:0-2111 GCA_002451715.1 Ruminococcaceae bacterium UBA6857
AGCTCTGTACGAAAATAATAAAGTGTTACTTCATGGTTGACCAAAAAAAGAATTCTCATTTTTGGACCTCTTTTCCTGCGCCGAGTGCTCCCGTTCCGCCCTCAACAACGCCGTCTTCTTTGAGCACACCGAGAACGGTTTTGAGAATGCATTTTATATCAAAAAGAAAACCCATTTTTTGAACATATTCGCCGTCGAACTTTGCTTTTACGGGAATTTCAAGTTCGTCTCTTCCGTTGACCTGCGCCCAGCCGGTAAGTCCCGGTCGGATTGAATTTGCGCCGTATTTATCGCGTTCTTCAATAAGGTCAAACTGATTCCAAAGTGCAGGGCGCGGGCCGACAATCGACATTTCGCCTTTAATAATATTGACAAGTTGAGGAAGTTCGTCAAGACTTGTCTTTCTTAAAAACGCACCGACTTTTGTTATGAACGCATCGGGGTTTTCAAGAAGATGGGTCGGCGTATCTTTCGGCGTATCTGTGCGCATTGTTCTGAATTTAAGCATTTCAAAATGCGTTTTGTCTTTGCCGATCCGCTTTTGTTTGAAAAGCACCGGTCCTTTTGAATCGAGCTTGACGGCAAGTGAAATTGCCGCAAGAAGCGGACTCAAAACGCAAAAAGCAAGAAGCGAAAGTATAAAATCAAGAAAACGTTTAAATGCCTGATATTTCATTTTCAGTTCCTCTCATATGAATATTCTTTGACAACAGAGGCAATTTCAGCCCTAAGTTCGTCACCGGTCATGTTCTGTGCATTTTCAAGCACGGCGAGATGAAAACGAAGTTCTTCTGTGTCAATTTCTGTCGGATGACCGATAAAAATAAGGTCGTTTTCGGTCTTTTCAATTCCCTCGGTGTTGAGCAAAAGCTCTTCATAAAGCTTTTCGCCGGGGCGAAGACCGGTGTATTTTATTTTGATGTCAACATCGGGTTCAAAGCCGGAAAGTCGAATCATATTGCGCGCAAGATCGTCAATTCTTACAGGCTCTCCCATATCAAGAACAAAAATGTCCCCGTCTTTTGCATATGCTCCGGCCTGCAAAACAAGCGAAACCGCCTCCGGAATTGTCATGAAATAGCGGATAATATCCTTATGCGTAACCGTTACAGGACCGCCGCTTTCAATTTGCTTTCTGAAAAGCGGAATGACACTTCCGTTGCTGCCGAGAACGTTTCCGAACCGAACGGCGGTAAAAACGGTTTTTGATTTTTTGCTCATCATTTCAATAATCATTTCGCAGATGCGTTTTGACGCACCCATGACGTTTGTCGGATTAACGGCCTTATCGGTTGAAATGAGCACCATTTTTTGCGAGTGAAAACGGTCTGCGGCAAGAGCAACGTTATATGTTCCGAAAACGTTGTTTTTAATTGCTTCCGCCGGGGAATCTTCCATCAGCGGAACATGTTTGTGTGCCGCGGCATGGAAAACAATATCGGGTCTGTATTCTTCGAAAATTTCAAAGATCCGCTTTCTGTCTCTGACGGAGCCGATGAGTACCGAAAGAGAAAGAGACGGAAAATTCTTCAAAAGTTCCTGCTGAACGGCATAGGCGCCGTTTTCATAGATGTCAAGAATTATAAGTTCTTTTGGATTATGCTTTGCAATCTGGCGGCAAAGTTCGCTGCCGATCGAGCCGCCCCCGCCCGTTACGAGAACCGTTTTTTCGGAAAGATAGCCGCTGATTTCGTCAAGATTCGTTTTGATAGCGTCGCGGCCGAGAAGATCAAGAACGTCAACACTTCTGATTTTTTCAACGCTTACTTCTCCGTTCGCAAGCTGATAAATTGCCGGAAGAGTGAGAAGTTTGCAATCGGTTTTTTGGCAGATGTTCAATATCGTTCTTCTCTGTTCGGCGGTTGCGGACGGAATTGCAATGATTATTTCATCAATTCTATACTTTTCGGCGCAAGAGACAATATCGTTCCTTGTTCCGACAATTTTAACACCGCGAAGACGTCTTCCTTTCTTTTTGCGATCGTCGTCGATTATGCAGACAATGTTGTTGTTTGCGTGGGAACTGTTTTGCATTTCGCGAAGAACAGCATCCCCGCTTCGTCCTGCGCCGATGAGCATTGTCCGCTTCTTTCCGCCTTTATGCGAAAATA
>DKDD01000081.1:2160-7472 GCA_002451715.1 Ruminococcaceae bacterium UBA6857
AGCTGCGCCTTTTGAAATTCTGCCCGAAAAGCGCAAACAACTTATAAATGTTACAAGAAGCAGAAAACGTATTATTGCATACGACCGCGGAATCGCATACGGCATTATTCTGATATAAATCCAGTCAAAGCACGTTGAAAGAAAACACGCGATTATTATTCTTATAAGTTCGCTTATTCCGGCATATGCCCAAACACTTGTGTATAACCTAAAAAGTATAAAAAGAACAAGCGCGACGGCAGTGCTTACCGGTGCGGCATTGAGAAACGCCGAAAGAAAACCGGAAGCCGAAAGTTCGCCGTAATCAAATTCAAAACGTACAAAAAGAGCGAGAAATCCCGCTGCGTTGATAATAACCGCATCAACAAGCATCATGAACACAGTTGCAAAACCGCCGCCGAAAAACACCCTTTTCTTTTCACCAACAGTTGTTTTTTCCATCCTTAAAAATTACCTTTCACTTTTGTTTTTTCGCTAAAAACTTCCTATCTTTTTGTTTTAAAGAAACGAAGTTTATATGAAAGCCATAGAAGACTTTTGTTTGAAAAAGTTTTTCCGTTTCTTTCAACTTCTTTGCAAACGGCCAAAAGCTGATTTTTTTCAACGGGTCCCTCAACCCGTGTCTGCGCGTCGCCGGAAAAATAAAACTTTTCTCCTTTTTTTCTCACAACGCGGTGCAAAACATATGCGCCGTTTTTTCTCCGGTAAAAGACTACATCACCTTTTTTAGGCTCTTTTTCAATTTTTTGAAGAACTGCTTTGTCTCTTCCGTCTTCCAAAAAAGGCTTCATACTGTTTCCTGTAACGGTCAGTGCAACCTTTTCTCCGCTTGACAGCTTATAAAGAATTATCTTCACAAGACCGTCATCGCTCAGTTTTTTTGTAAGTTCGTCAGCAGTCGTTTCTCTCAAGAGCTTTCCTCCTTTCAAAAATGTCGGAAGTCTCCGCCGTAATTTTATATTTTCTTAAAAGTTCGGTTCTTTCCTTTGCAATTCGAATGCTTTCTTGCGGCGTTCCGACGCCGTTCTTCTTGAAAAGTACCGAAATGATATACTTAAAAATGCGTAAAAACGCAAACCACGGATATAAAAAGCGAAACTTTTCAAGACTCGGATAGTTTTTCGCAAGACTTTTCATGCTCGGAAAAAGAGCGGAAAAAATTGAAAAATTCTTATTTCCATCGGCAACGGCGGAAAGTGTGATTCCGGCACTGTGAACACGCGAAGAATCGCTTTTTCCGTAAACGCCGGCGCAAAGAATATCCTCAAGAAGCGGCATTTCATTCATGTCGGTATCAAGAGAAGAAAACGCAATGTCAGTAAAGCCGAGATGCTTCACCGCGATGTTGACAATTCCCTCAAAAAAGACAGCAGCATTGATTTTTGAAAGTTCGCTTTCAAGGAGTGAAAAGTCAAGTTCGGCTTTGTATTTACGCATATAAACCGCAATATCGCAAACCTGCCTTATACCGAAGCCGCTGCGGATGAAATGCTTGAATGCATGGCAAACAAGATAAAGCAAGCCGCTTTGAACTCCGAGAGTCAAAACCGGTGTATTTTCAATCATAACCATTTTTGAACCCGAAAAAGGCGAGGGAAAAAGCTCTTCAAGCTTTTTTCCGAGTTCACCGTTTTCAAAAAAGAGTGAGGTATGCGCTTCAAGCAAAAGCGAGGTTGAAGAATCAAAATATGCTTTTTCGTTTGCCCCCTCATTGCGAAGCACAAACGAATTTTCTTTCATCATGCGTTCGAACAATTTTTCATCTTCTTTTTTAATAAGCAAATCTTCATCGCCGGACGGGCGAAGCGAACCGTCTTTATAAAGTGAACGAAGGCACGCACCTTTTACGCATATGGGTTCAATGCCGTTTTTTGAAAGAGTGCGGCAAACAGAAAGAAAACGTTCGTTTCTGATGCACTGGGAAGAATACGCGGCAAGTGCAAGCGATTTTCTTTTTTGAAAACTTTCTTCTTCGCCATAGTTTTTTGAAAGCACGTCGCAAACAAGCGGGAGAACGTTATGTGCATTTGCAAGAGAAAGAATTTTTTCAAGATTTTCTTTTGAGACAGAAACGTCGTCTTTTTTTTGAAAGTAAGCGGAAAGCACGGACAAAAATTCTTTTTCAAAGCTTTTCATTAATTAACCGCTCCCCTTTCAAAATGATTCAATCTGTATAATTATATCATATGTCTTTGTCTTTTGTAAACCGCAAAAGCAGTATAACATCAGCGTTTTGCACAATTTATGTCGTTTTTTAGCATCAAAAATGCCCGCATTATAGCTGCGGGCAGTCGACTGTTGTCGTTTTTCTGTTTTTAATCTTTTTTGCGGCAAGGCAAACGAGCCAAGCGGCGAAAACGCCGAACAACGCGCCGACCGCGTCAACGCAGACATCGGAAAACTGTCCGCTTCTTCCCTCAACAAAAAGCTGATGAAACTCGTCCGTCGCGGCATAGAAAACCGAAAAGCCGTAACCAAGAGCAAAAAAGCGAAATTTAAAGCCATAGCTTGCCGCAAAAAGAGCACACAAAAAGCCGAGCGCGGCAAACTCTGTCATGTGCGCCACTTTGCGCACAACAAAGCTCAAACTTTTCACGGTCTCGGTCTGTTCCTCTTTTGAAAGCGAAGAAAAACGCGAAACAAGCGTTTTGCAAAGCACGGTTATGAAACCGTCGCTTGTTTTATCCGATTCAACGGCCTTTTGCGCGGAAAAAGAAAAGATTGCACCCATGAGAAGCAATATCAACACTGCCGTAACTATTCTGAATACCGTGATTTTTTTCATTATTCCGCCGCCTTTTCAACGTCTTTCAAAAACGTACATAATATTTATTATAGCAAAGCGGCACGTTCAAATCAATCCGTATGCAAAAATTGCAAGCGCCCTTTTTCTGTACCCAAATACGAACGGAATGAAAAAGAAAAACAGGCAAAGGATTTCAAGCGGAAAGAATTTTCTTTTGAGTTTCAGTAATGTTTCGGTTTTTCCGTCGATTTTTTGAACGGCGTTCTTTATCGACGAAAGCACCGTCTCTTCGCCACTTGAAATATAGATATATTCGCAAAGAAAAAGACACGATGAAAATTTAAAATAAAACCTTGCTCCGACATAAAACAGCGAAACGCAAAACGCAAACACCACGGCAAGTGCCGAAAGCGAAACGCCTTTTTTGCCGAAAGAAAGCAAGAAAAAGAACATTGCCAAAAACGGAAGAAAACACAAAAGAAAAAACGCGGCTTTGATTAAAATCAGCAAAAATTCAAGCAATGCACAGCCGAAAAACTTTTTTGCCCCAAACTCCCCTTTTTTCAAAACGCCGGATGAAAAGAACCGAAGATTGAAAGTCTTAAAAAAGCAAAAACACACAACCGACAAAGAAAAAAAGAGCAAGGCCGAAAAGAACATCGAATTTTTTATGCCGAAGAAAACGTCGAACCGACAAGCCGCAAAATTGAGAGCAAGAATCAATGCTGTTTCAAAAAACAAAAGGAAAAACGAAGAAACACGTTTTTCTTTTTGAAGCGACTTTGCAAAAGACAAAAGTTCCTTAAACAAAAAACATCACCGAAATAAGTTTTGGCAGCTTTTTGAAAAAATATCTCGTAAAAAAGTAAAAAACGGAACTGTTCGTTTTTTTTGAACAGTTCCGTTTTTTATTTTGCCGCACTTTGAAGCGCGGAAAGATTACGGTACATCAGCGAAAGATAGGTTTCGCCGTTTTTAAAATCGTCCGCCGAAATAACATGGCAAGAATAGAGCGTTTCAACTTTTGCGCCAGTGCTTTCCGAAATTGATTTTGCAACCGAACCGGTGCTGAGGTCAATTTTGAAAACAACGGGGATTTTCTCTTTTTTAACCTTTTCGGAAAGGAAAGCAATCGTTGTTGGGTTTGCGTCGCTTTGCGCCGAACAGCCCGGAAAAGCCGCGTAAAACTTGAGCGAATATTCGTCGGCAAGATATTTAAACGGAAAACGGTCGCCGACAACAAAGTGTTTTCCTCTGTTTGCTTTTGAAAATTCTTCAAAAACATTATCAAGAGCGTTAAGTTTTGAAAGGTATTCTTTCGTCCTTTTTTCATACTCTGCTTTGTTTACTTCGTCACACTCGCAAAGTGCTTTTGAAATTGCAGCAACGATTCTTTCCGCATTCTTCGGCGAGGTCCAAACGTGTTCGTCATACTCTTCTTTCTCATGGTCATGACCCTCCTCTTCGGTTTCCATGCCTTCAAGCGTTTCTTCTTTGAGGCTTTCGGTCACGTCCATCATGCGTATAACGGTAATTTTGCTTTGGTCAATCGAAGAAAGCATTGAATTCACCCATTCATCGCTTTCTCCGCCGCCGTAAATAAAGACATCGCATTGTTCGATTTTCATGATATCAGAAGCGGTGGGTTCAAAGGTGTGGCTTTCTTCGCCGGGAGCAAGAAGCATTGTAACTTCCGCATCGTCGCCGGTAATCTGCCTTGCAAAATCATACGGCGCAAAAGTTGCGGCAACAACGCTTGTCTTTTCTTTTTCATACACTTTTACCGAACCCGTGAGCGGAACGGCAAAAAGCGCAAGCACAGAAATCGCCGCGATAACGACCGCAACAACCTTTTTAGCCTTGCCTTTTAGTCTTGATGAATAGAGCACCGCACGAATCAGCGAAAATACCGCAAGCGCAAAAATATTTATGCAGACAACACTTGCACCGGTCGGCGCTTCAAAGCGAATTGAAACAAGAAGACCGGAAAAAAAGCAGAGAACAGAAACCGCCGCACTTGAAAAAATAACACTTTTATAGCTTTTGCAAAGGCGCATTGATGTAATCGCGGGGAAAATGATAAGACTTGAAATGAGCAAAGCGCCCATCATTCGCATACCGATAACGATCGTGACCGCGGTCAAAGCGGCAATGAGCATATTATAAGCTCCGACCTTTGTTCCGGTCGCTTTTGAAAAACTTTCGTCAAACGTCACGGCGAAAATCTCGTTATAAAAAACCAGATACAAAACAAGAACGGCAATGCTCAAAACAACGCTCAGCGCAACATCGGCGTTGCTCATTGTGAGTATGCTGCCGAACATATAGTTATAAATATCTACGTTCATTCCTGTTGTCAGCGACGTTACCATTACGCCGACGGCAAGCGCACCCGTTGAAATCAGCGCAATTGCCGCGTCGCCTTTGATTTTTCCGCTTTCGCTCATTCTAAGCAGCAAAAACGCCGCAATGACAACAATAGGAAGCGAAAAATAAAGCGGTGCAATATTAGCCGCGCAGGCGATTGCAAGCGCACCGAAGCCGACATGGGAAAGTCCGTCGCCGA
>DKDD01000081.1:7497-8133 GCA_002451715.1 Ruminococcaceae bacterium UBA6857
AAACAAGGCTGACGCCGAGAAGTGCAGCGCAAAGCGAAATTAAGATTCCGGCAACAAGCGCACGTTGCAAAAACGGTTGGGTAAGAATCAGATTCAATGCTTCAGGCATTTTTCTCACCTCCGGAAAAAGCTTTGTAAACATCGCTTTCAAGATATTCTTTCACAGTTGAGAAAAATGCGCCGTCCTTTTTCATATGAAGAATATGAGTCGCATAATTAAGCGCAGAATAAAGGTCATGCGAAACCATGATGATCGTGATTTTATATTCACGGTTGATTTTTTCAATTATCCGATAGAAGTCAGCCGTAACAACCGGATCAAGCCCCGTTACCGGTTCATCAAGCAAAAGCAGCTTTTTTGTTGCGCAAAGTGCGCGCGCAAGAAGAACCCTTTGCTGCTGTCCGCCGGAAAGTTCGCGGTAGCACTTATCTTTAAGCTGAAGAATGTCAAGCTTTTTCATGTTTTCTTCCGCAAGACTTTTTTGCGCTTTTGAAAAGAAAATTCCTTTTTTTGAAGCGAGACAACCCGAAAGCACAACTTCAAAAACCGACGCGGGAAAATCTTTTTGCGCGGTTGTTTGCTGTGGAAGATAGCCGATTTCACGTTTTTTGAGTCCGTCACCCATATGAAGATGT
>DKDD01000081.1:8180-16985 GCA_002451715.1 Ruminococcaceae bacterium UBA6857
TCAAACCGAGAAGCGACTTCACAAGGGTGCTTTTTCCGCTTCCGTTTTCGCCGACAATGCAAAGACAATCGCCTTTGTTTACTTCAAAATTCAGATTTTTTGCAACGACATGGCCGTCATAGCCGAGAACAACGTTTTTGCAATCAATCAGAGACATTTTTATTTTCACCTTTCAGACAATCGGCGCAAAGCCCGATCAAAACAGTTTTTTCATTATCAATTTTAAAGCCGTGGCTTTTCAAAAGATGTTCGTTCGCCTCTTTCATGCATTCACAACCGAGATGAACGAATTTTCCGCAGTTTTTGCATTGAAGATGAACATGTTCGCCGCAATGCTCCGGGTTTTCAATGAACTGAAAAACAACGCTTTTCTTCCCCTCACGCGGAAAACGGCGAACAACACCCTCTTTAACAAGTGTTCCGACATAGCGATATACTGTTGTTATTCCGACGGGCGTTCCCCTTTCGGAAAGTTTTTTCATCAGCGCTTCAATTGTAAGACCCGTTTCGGTATTTTCCCGAAGACAGTCGATTATATCCGCGCGCTGACGTGTTTTATATGTTGTTCTTTCCATGATGAGCCTCCAATATGAAAATGAATTTCAATTTCATTTTCATATTATATCCCGTTTTTGCGTTTTGTCAAGGGCGAGAACTCAATTTTGTTATAATCGCCGCACAGTTTTCATAGTAATTATAAAGCAGCCGCAGATTAACCGAAAAGTAAAAATTTTGTCGGTATATTCCGTCAATTAATCAGCGGCTATAAAAAGGGACGTGAGCTTTTATGATGAATTATGTTTGGCCGATCATGATTGTTTTTGCTTTTATTGCAAGCATTATCACAAACAACATGAGTGCGCTTTCGGCCGCGGTTATTCAGGGCGGACAAGACGCCGTCTCGCTTCTTTTGCGATTGGTTTCAATGCTTTGCCTTTGGAGCGGAATAATGGAAATTGCAGAAGCTTCCGGTGTTACGGCGGCGTTCAGCCGTCTTCTTTCTCCGATAATACGGCTAATTTTCCCAAAGCTCAAAAAGAACGAATATGCACTTGAAGCTATTTCAATGAACATTACCGCAAACATTTTGGGTCTTGGCAACGCGGCAACACCGCTCGGACTTGAAGCAATGCGGCGGCTTCAGCTTGTGAATGCCGACACCTCTTCGGCAAGCGACGAAATGGTTATTTTTGTTGTTATGAACACCGCGGCAATGCACATTATTCCGACGACGGTTGCAACAATGCGCGGGCAATACGGTTCGGAAAGCCCCATGGCGATAATGCCGGCTTCAATTTTAACTTCGGCATGTGCTCTCACCGTTGCCGTCTTCTTTGCAAAACTCGGGAACAGATTGGGGAAAAGAAAGCTATGATGGATTTAATCGGAATCTGGGTTCTTCCGCTGACGGTCGTTCTCATTGTTGCATTCGGACTTTTTAAAAGAGTTAAAGTTTTTGATTGTTTTATGAAAGGAGCAAAAAAAGGATTACTTACCGTTTATGACCTTTTGCCGACGATAACGGGGCTTGTTGTTGCGGTCACAATGCTCAAAGAAAGCGGAGCTATGGACCTCATTGCAAAGGCTTTTTCACCCGTTGCAACCCTTCTCGGCATTCCGGAAGAAACGGTTCCGATGGCATTGCTCAGTCCGATTTCGGGCGGAGGTTCGCTCACACTTTTTGAATCGGTACTCAAAAGCGACGGACCGGATTCATTTCTCGGTCAGGTTGCTTCTGTTCTCATGGGTTCAACCGACACAACCCTTTATGCGGTTACGGTTTATTTTTCCGCCGTCGGAATCAAAAAAACACGGCACACTCTTTATGCCGGTCTTGCGGCGGACTTCGCTTCTTTTGTTTTGTCGCCGCTCTTTGTTCGGCTGACTTTGGGCAGTTAAAAAAGAAAGCTATAATTCACATTATTTCTTCGATAATGCGAATTATAGCTTTTTTGTTTTTCTTTGTTTTCGGCTTTGCCGTTTACGAAAAAGCGTATTATTTTGCCTTTTTGTCCTTTGTCTTTTTTGTAACCTTAAGTCTTGAAAAATCTTCGCGCTCTTTTTCTTCAAGGGCGTCCGTAATATATTTCACGGTGACTTCAAGGCGCGGAATCATAATGTTTGAAAGCGCATTGGAACGCTTTTGGGTCTTTTTGACCGCGTCTGCAAGACGGCAAACCGAATTTTCGATTTCTGCAAGCTGTGCTGTGAGCACCTTTACTTGGCTGAACAAAACGCAAGCTTCGTCAAAATCGGAATTTGTCTGATAAAAACCGAACGAGGTTACGTCAATGTTCTTTTCCGTTGCTTCAACTGTCGGAATTTCAACGCCCATAACGCTTCGGTAGTCGATTTTAAGGTCGTCGCTTATCTCGATTGCATCGGCGAAACGCGAACAGTCGCCGAGAGTGAGACTTGCTTTTCTCAGCGCGGCATAAGCTTTTTCATAGACCTCGCCGATATTTTCCTGAACGGCTTTTGCCTTGTCGATAAGTCCCATCATCTCGCGAACGAGGATGTTGCGCTTTCTGTCCATCAAGTCGTATCCGAGCCTGGCGAGCTCAAGCGACTTTTTTGTGCTCATTAAATTTGCTTTTGTCGGAAAGACCTGCGGCATTGTTTCTCACTCCCTTTTGCAGAAAGAAGCTGCAAAATTATTTTAATCGCGTTTAAGATATTTTTTGAGCATTGCTTCGTCAACACGGTCAAGTTCGCTGTCCGGAAGCATTGAAAGAAGTTTCCAGCCGAGGTCAAGCGTCTGTTCAATCGTTCTGTTTTCGTTTTCACCCTGATTGATGAATACGCGTTCAAACTCTTTGCCAAAGCTCATAAGAAGTTTATCGTTCTGCGAAAGTTCGTCTTCGCCAATAACCGAAGCAAGTGCCTTTGCGTCCTGAACTTTTGCGTATGAAGCGAAAAGCTGGTTTGCAAGTGCCTGATGATCCTCTCTTGTATATCCCGCGCCGATACCGTCTTTCATAAGACGAGAAAGCGAGGGAAGAACGTTGACAGGCGGATATACACCCTTTGTGTCAAGACCTCTGTCGAGAACAATCTGACCTTCGGTGATGTAGCCGGTAAGGTCGGGAATCGGGTGGGTAATATCATCGTTCGGCATTGTCAGAATCGGAATCTGAGTGACCGAACCCGGTGAATCCTTGATGATTCCCGCGCGCTCATAAAGCGTTGCAAGGTCGGAATAAAGATAACCGGGATAGCCTTTACGTCCGGGAATTTCGCCCTTTGAAGAGCTGAATTCACGAAGTGCTTCGCAGTACGACGTCATATCGGTAAGAATGACAAGGATATGTTTTCCGAGTTCATATGCAAGATATTCCGCAGCTGTGAGCGCACAGCGCGGAGTGATGATTCTTTCAATAATCGGGTCGTTCGAAAGGTTAAGGAACATTACAACCCTGTCCATTACGTTCGCTTTTTCAAACGAGGAGCGGAAATACTGCGCAACGTCATTCTTAACGCCCATTGCGGCAAAAACTATTGCAAAGTCATCATTATCGGCAATCGACGCCTGGCGAACGATTTGAACGGCAAGTTCGTTGTGGCTCATACCGGAGCCGCTGAAAATCGGAAGTTTCTGTCCTCTGATAAGGGTTGTAAGGCAGTCGATTGAGGAGATACCGGTTCTGATATAGTTTTTCGGGTAAACACGCGAAACGGGGTTGATAGGCTTTCCGTTGATGTTGAGGCTCTTTTTCGGAAAAATTTCGCCGAGTCCGTCAATAGGTCTTCCGAGTCCGTCGAAAACACGGCCGAGAATTTCCGGCGAAAGCTTCATTTCCATCGGTTTTCCGGTGAGGACGGTTGTTGTGTTAACCATTGAAATTCCTCTTGTACCCTCAAAAACCTGAACGGCGGCTTTGTCGCCCTCAATCGCAACGATTCTTCCGGTGCGCTTTGTTTTATCGGCAAGTTCAATTTCAACAAGCTCTTCGTTCATGGGCTTTTTAACACCCTCAAGGATAACAAGCGAGCCGTTGATTTCGCTGAGTCCTTTATGCTCTATAATCATTGTTATCCCTCCTTATTTATTAAGATATGAAGCAAGAGTGTTGTCGATTTCCGTGATATAATCGTCAAGCATTTCTATCTTGTCGTTCGGAACATCATATTTCATTTTTACAAGTTTATCAAAAAGTCCAGTTGCAATAAGTTTCGACATCGGAACCTGAAGTGCAACAATTTGGCGGCACTTATGATAAAGGTGCAAAATTGCGTGCATCATTTTAAGCTGTTTTTCAAGCGAAACAAAAGTATCGTCCTTATGGAACGCGTTTTGCTGAAGGAAACCGACGCGGATTACACGCGCAATTTCAATTGTAAGCTTTTGGTCGTCCGGAAGAACGTCCGCACCGATGAGCTTTACGATTTCCATCAGTGAGCTTTCTTCATAAAGAATTGAGCAAAGCTCTTCGCGGTACTTGATGAAGTCGTGACCTACGTTGTCGTGATACCATTCTTCAAGTTCGGGAACATATTCGCTATAGCTGTCGTTCCAGTTGATTGCCGGATAATGTCTTGCATAGGCGAGCGATTTATCGAGCGCCCAGAAACAGCGGGTGAATCGCTTTGTGTTTTGGGTAACAGGCTCCGAAAAATCCGAGCCTTGCGGCGAAACCGCACCGATGATTGTTACCGAACCTTCGCCGCCGGAAAGAACGTCCATATAGCCCGCTCTTTCATAGAACTCCGAAAGTCTTGACGGAAGATATGCCGGGAAACCTTCGTCGGCAGGCATTTCTTCAAGTCGGCCGGAAATTTCACGAAGTGCCTCTGCCCAACGTGAAGTTGAGTCTGCCATGATTGCGGTATGATATCCCATGTCTCGGTAATATTCGGCAAGGGTGATACCGGTATAAATTGAAGCTTCACGCGCGGCAACGGGCATGTTCGATGTGTTTGCGATGAGCACGGTTCTGTCCATAAGCGGTCTTCCGCTTTTCGGGTCAACAAGTTCGGTAAATTCCGAAAGAGCCTGAGTCATTTCGTTTCCGCGTTCACCGCAGCCGACATAGATGATTATATCTGCGTCGCACCATTTTGCAAGCTGGTGCTGAGTCATTGTTTTTCCTGTTCCGAAACCGCCGGGAATTGCCGCCGCGCCGCCTTTTGCAACCGGGAAAAGCGTATCAATAACACGCTGACCGGTGACGAGCGGACGTTCTGCCGGAAGTCTTTTTTTGACCGGTCTTGGGATTCTTATAGGCCACTTTTGGCAAAGGGTAAGTTCGTGCTTTTCTCCGCCTTCGTCCTCAAGAACGGCAATAACGTCGTTCACGCGATAAAGCCCGTCCTTTTTGACCGAGACAATTTTTCCTGAAAGGAGCGGTGAAAGCATAATTTTATGTTTGATTACGGGCGTTTCCTGAGTTTCGGCATAAATCTGTCCGCCGGAAAGTGTGTCGCCCTCTTTAACAAGAATGTGAACATCCCATTGCTTTTCTTCATCAAGAACAGCAGTTGTAATTCCCTTTGAAATGAAGCAGCCGCTTTCTTTTTCAAGAGCCGGAAGCGGACGTTCGATTCCGTCAAAAATATTGGTGAGGATTCCGGGGCCGAGCGTTACGCACATCTGCGAACCGGTTGAATAAACTTTTTCGCCGGGGCAAAGGCCGTCGGTTTCCTCATAAACCTGGATTGTTGTTTTTCCGCTTTCGATCCCGATAACCTCACCGGCAAGGTGAGCTTCGCCGACATAAACCATTTCCATCATTGAAAGGTCTGTTTTGCCTTTTATTGTTACAACGGGACCGTTGATTCCGTATATAAGATTTTCTGTTGCCATTATTTCTCACCTCGAAGGCTCATTCAATTGAAAGCGCCGACTGCGCCAAAAAACGCTCTCTTTGAGTTGCAATTCTGCTTTCGAGCGTATCAACGGCAAAAACGGTTTTTGCTTCGTTTGAAGCCGCCGCACCGCCAAGTTTTATTTTTTCGCTTTTTTCAAAAGCTTTGATTCCCTCAATGTCCGAAAGTTTTTCTTTGCAAAGGGCAAGGTCGCTTTCGCGAACATAAACCACACAGCCGCTTCCGATTTCTTCAACAAGCGAAACAATGCTTTTTCGAAGAAAGGCTTCGTAATCATCGCTCTTTGTGAAATAGACAAGCTTTTCTTTAACCTTTTCAAAAACCGCCGCAGTGATGTCTTCCCTTTTCTGCGCAAGATTCTTTTTGCTTTGCGCGTTGAGGGCGGAAATTCTGCTGCCCGTTTGAGTTGTGATTCTTTGCGCTTCATAGCCGAGACGACTTTGAAGTTCCGCATTTGCCTTGCTTTCAAGATCTTTGAGCTGTTCTTTTCTGAACTTTTCGGTCTGCTTTTCAATTTTTTTGCATTGAGCAAGGGCGTTCTTGTTGATAATCTCTGAAAAACGCTCTATTTTATCGTTTTGATTAAGCATTATATTCCCTCATTTCTCAGACCTGAATTCCGACCGCGTCGCGAACATATGCAGTTATTGAATCCGTTCCGGCGTTCGGGTTTTTCATGTCGGGTATTTCTGTGATGAGAAGACCGGCGCGCTTTTTTTCGCTGAGAATCGTGCCCGGATATGCAGCAGAAATTGACCTTGTTACAAGAACAATGCCGACCGTTTCGTCGCTTCGCGCTTTTGAAAAAGCGTTTTTCAGGCTTTCTTCCGATTCAATAAGCATGCCTTCAACACCTGCGAGTCTGAAACCCGTGAGCGTATCGTCATCACTGCTCAAAAGAAACATTCTCATAATTATCAGACCTTGTTGAGGATAAGGATTGAAATAACAACGCCGTAAAGAGCGATTGATTCACCGAGGGCAACGAAGATAAGGCTCTTACCGAATGATTTCGGGTCTTCGCTTGTTGCCGCAATAGCTGCCGGTGCACCTGCCGCAACGGCAATACCGCCGCCGATACCTGCAAGACCTGTTACAAGACCTGCGGCAAGAAGACCGAGACCGTTGGACTGTGTGTTTGTTTCGGTTTCTTCAGCCGTTGTTGCAACGTCGGAAGTGCTCGGTGCTGCAGCAGCGTCGGGGGTTCCGGTTTCTGCGGAAGCGCAGAATGCAAATACGCTGACCATTACGATGAGAACAAGGAAAGTTGCAAGGTTAACTCTCATGGCTTTCCTTACCGATTTGCCTTCCATTCTCTTTTTGAAAGTGAAGAAAGCGGAAAGTGTAAGTCCCACTGCGGGAACGATGATTGCCAAAGCATAAAGAAAACTGGTCATTTTAATTTCCTCCGATATTAATAAATTTTGTTTGATAAATTTAATTGGTTTACTGCTTGATTTTTGCGGCCTCAAAAGGTCTGCCCTCGCCCTCATAGAAACGGCTGAACATTTCATAGAACTCAAGTCTGAGTCCCTGAATACCGGTGAGAAGACCTTCAAGCGCAATTACAACGATATTGCCGAGAACAACAACAATCATTCCTTTGACAGTTGAGGTGTCGCCCGCAAGGGTAAAGACAACCATCATCATGCTCGCGTGAACGATTACGAACGCACCGACACGCAGGAACGAAACCGTGTTGCTGAAATAGGAAAGAATGTATTCGATACATTCAAAAAGGTTTTGCAAAATGAAATCGCCGATGCTGTCCGGCTTTTTGAACTTGCCCTCGTCAAGAATCGGGGCAAGAAGTTCTTTGCAAAACAGAATCACAACGCCGACAAGAAGCATTATCGTGCTGATTTTCGTCGGGAAAATACCTTTGCCTGCCATGAACGAATAGGCAAGGTTTGCACCGCCGACATAAACAACAAGACCGGCAAGTCCGTTTTCGGAGAAGAGAGCCGTTCCGACTTTCTTTTTCTTGATGTTTGTGATTATGCTTATGAGAATCGCAACCATAACAAGCGCAACGCCGATTCCGATTGCAAAAAGCAAAACCGTGTTGATTGAATCCATGACCGAAAGCGGCTTTGACGCAAGTCCCATTGCGTGATATACCGGGTCAAGCAGTTCTTCGAAACCGAATACCGAACCGAAAATGAATCCGAAGAACATTGAAGAAACGCCGCACGGAACCAAAATCTTTCCGAGTTCAATCTTTTTAAGTTTCCATGCAAGCAAGCCGCCGAGGGCAAGAACAAAGCCCTGACCGACATCTCCGAACATGATTCCGAACAAAAGTGTATATGTTGCGGCAACAAACGCCGTGATGTCGATATCACTGTATGATGGAAGACCGTACATTTTTACAAAGTAAGTATACGGACGCGAGAAGATGAAGTTTTTGAGTCTTACCGGCGGAGAAGAGTTCTTTTCCGGGTCTTCAATCTCGGTCACAAATTCGGGATACTTATCAAGACGTTTTCTGAACTTCTTTTCCGCCGAAGCAGGAATCCATCCAACGAAGAAGCAGCTTTTTTCGTGGTGAACCGCATATTTGCGAAGTTCAAAAACAGCGTTAAGTTCTTTGAGCTTGAGATAAAGCGATTTAATCTTTTCGCCCTCGGTTTCCCAAATGGACTTGATTTTTTCGTTCAGCTCTTCCTGCTGTTTTTTGATAAGCTCAATATTTTCGTTAAGGCTCTTTATGATATCGTCGGTTGTGCCGACAGCCGAGGGAATGTGAAGCCGTTCAAAATGAAGCGAAGCAAAAATTCCGTCGATTTCATCCTCTCTCTCTTTCGGCGCGAAGTATGCGCCCCAATATCCCGCGTCATTCGAAGAACAGGGACAGAAGAGAATGTAAGGATTTTCCGAATAGCCTTTCGTAAGCTTCAGATAGCCGTCTTTCGGAAGAAAGCCGAAACGCGGACAGATAAATTTGCAATCAAAAATTTCATCAAGTCCGACATTAAG
>DKDD01000081.1:17020-27193 GCA_002451715.1 Ruminococcaceae bacterium UBA6857
GTGAAGTGAGAATACTTTTCGATTCCGTCAACACAGGCGTCATACTGTTCCGAAAGATTTTTAAGCTCTTCGCCGAGATTGTTGAGCGTTTCGCCGACGGAGCTTATATATTCCTTCGCGCGGTCGTCAACAACGGTTCCTTTGATTTTTTTCGCGTCGTCAAGGCTGACGCCCAAAGAAGAGGCAAGCTCTTTGATGTTTGCGAAAAGCTGGGAATACGGGTTTTCTTCACTCAGCGGAGCGTAGCCCATAGACTGAGAGATAAAGTTGCCCGCGTATTCCGGGTGGAAGTTACCGTCTGCACAACAGGCGGTGATAAGTTTGTTGAGCTGTGAGGCGGGACCGTTTATCCTCACGAACTTCATTTTTTCAATTGCCAATGAATTCGACCCCCTTAGTCATCAATACCGATGAGGTTTTTTCTGACCTCCTGCGCCGGAACGCCGTATTTGCAGCCTTCTATTATTCGAACAAGATTCATCGTCTCGTTCTGAGAAAGCAGCAAGTAGCACAGCATTACCGCCGGCGGATAAGAGGAAAATCTGATTTCTTTTTTACAGTAAGAATGAAGAAAAACTTCAAGTTCCTTTTCAAAATCCGCACCCTTTTTTGCAACTTCCTTATAAGGCGTTTTTGAAAGGAATTCAAAAAACGCTTCTTCGGTTTCGCATTTTGAAAGTTTTTTTCTTGTGCTTTCAGAAAGCAAACTAATTGCATTTTCGGAAGCGACGGAAGAAGAAATGCTTTCGAGTGACTGCGGATAATAGCGAAGAGCTCGCCAAAGACTGCTTAACCTTTTGCAGTCAAGGCTTCTTGCGGCAACCTCTTTGATTGCTTCGCGTTCCTTTTTTGAACCGCATTTTTTGACAAGTTTTTCAAGCGCGGATTCAAAGTAATCGTAAAACGCAATTTCAAAGCTTAAATAGCTTTTGTTCGGATCCAAAAGAAGTCTTCGGTAAAGTTTTCCGTATTCGGTTTTATCAAGGCACAAAGCAATTTCTTCAAACGAATTTGCCTTACCCAAAGCAAAAAGGTCAATGCTCAAATGTTTATCAATGAACGGATGAACCTGAAGCAGGTATGATTCGGTCTTTTTTGAAAACATCAACAGCGTGCAGCGCAAAATCTGCTCAACCTCTGTTTTAACAATAAAGTATTTGTAAAACTCGTCTCCGATTGCAAGCTCATAGCGGCAAAGCGCGCCGAATTTTGAAAAGCGGGACTTTTGAACAAGGTCTTCAAGCGTTTTCGGCGGAAAATCGCTGAGCTTTGAATCAAAAAGTTCTTTTGAATATTCGGTACCTTTGAGGAACGAGGCAATCTCGTTTGAGTTTTTGCAAGAAAGAAGCGCGTCGTACTGCTCCTTTGAAAGCCGCTTTCCGTAAAAAGCCCTTGAAAGAGCAAGAACGGCATTCGAAGCCTTGGACACAAAACTCACCTCCCGCGTCGATAAATTGATATCAGCCGTTAATAATGTTATTCACCGCGTCGTCAACCCAACGGTCGCAATTTTCTTTGTATACTGCGGAAAGACCGGCGGCAACGGCGTTTTCTTTTTCGGCAATCGCTTTTTCTGCTTTTTCAAGTTCAAGCGAAGCGTCTTTTTTCATTTTTTCCGACTGTAAAAGAAATTCGCGATCGTTATCTTCACGAAGTTTTTGCTTTTTTTCGTCAAGCTCTTTGACCGCGGCGACGCGCGAAGCGGCGGCGTTTTCAACGCTTTTTCTTGCGGTCTTGTCAACCTCGATAAGCTTCTTGATAAGGTCGTCCATCAGAGCGCCTCCTTCCTTTTCATATGATGTAATATTATAACACCAAAAAAATTTAAATCAAGCGGTAAATTTAAAATCATGCGTTCAAAAGTGACAAATATTTTGGCTTTTAGAAATAATTATCATTGCATTTTGCCAACAAATTTTTTGTTCTCTTGAAAGAAAATCAAATATATGATATCATGTTATTGATGAAAGTTGGCTTTATGCCGCAACAAACAAAAAGGTGAAACAAATGCTTGAACATATAAAAGAAAAAGAACTCTGGCAGGTACTTAAAGAGGAAAATTTGCCGATTGTGCTTTACGGAATGGGCAACGGCGCGGACATGATTATTGAAGAACTTGAAAAAAACGGCGTTTTTTTTGCCGATACTTTTGCAAGCGACGGCTTTGTTCGCGGTCAGCTTTTCCACGGAAAACGTGTGCTCACTCTCGCAGAAGCAGAAAAAAAGTATGGCGAATTTATCATTCTTATGACCTTTGCCGTTCACGACGAAAAAACGCTTTTCTTTGTTAAAGAGCTTTCAAAAAAACATCGGCTTTACTCCCCAACCGTTCCGATTGCGGGCAAGGGACTTTTCAACCTTGACTATATAATAGAAAACGAAAAGCAGTTTGACCTTGCTTTTTCTCTTCTTGCGGACGAAAAATCGAAAAAGACCTTTCTTGATGTGCTCAATTTTAAAATAAGTGGCAAAACCAAGTATCTTTTTGACTGCGAGAGCGAAAAAGATGAGGTTTATGAAAGCATTTTGAAGCTTTCAAAAAATGAGACCATCGTTGATCTCGGCGCGTACGACGGCGACACAATCAGAGAGTTTTTGCGTTTCACCGAAAACGAATATAATCACATCTTTGCCTTTGAGCCGGACGAAAAGAACTTCAAGAAACTCAAAGCAAAAACCGAAGAACTCGATGATCTTTCTCTTTTTAACCTCGGCGCATGGGACAAAAAGGAAACCATTCTTTTTGAAAAGAAAGCCGGCCGAAATTCACATAAAAGCGAAACGGGTATTCCGGTGAACTTTGACAGCATTGACAACGTTATCGGTGCCGAAGTCAGCTTTATTAAAATGGATATTGAAGGAGCAGAACTTAAAGCCCTTGACGGCGCAAAATCGGCAATCAAAAACTGCAAACCGAAGCTTTATGTTTGCGCTTATCACAGAAACGAAGACTTTTTTGCCCTGCCGAAAAAGATACTTTCAATAAGGTCGGATTACAAAATCTATCTTCGCCACCATCCGTACGTTCCGGCATGGGAAACAAATTTTTACTGTGTGTGAAAAAGCTCATTCCTTTGCGTGCGCAAACTCTCAAGCCTTTTTGACAAACAACAAAAACAAAAAATTCCGGGCTGCCGCAATCTTTTGATTGCAACAGCCCGGCTGTTTTAATTAATAGCTGATTTGTGATGACTGATTCTTAGCGGTCTGCTTTGCAAGGTTGTCAAGGTAATCGGCTACTGCGGTGATTGCCTTGTCGTTTTCGCCGCTGATTTTAACGTTGTCGCCTTCAACAACTTCGTTCTGATAGGTTGCAAGATCTTCCTGAGCGAGTGTTGATTTAACGGTATCCTGCCATGTTGTTGTGGTAGTCTTTACAAAGTACATGATGTGATAGCCGTAAGTTGTTTCAACAATACCAACATCGCCGGCTTTTCTGCCGTCGGCAAGTGACCAAGCTTCAAACTGCGGAACCATATCGCCCTTTGCGGTGTTTTCATATACGGTATATTTAAGATTTCCGTCATCGTCTCTTGTGTCTTCGGAATACTTGTTCTGAAGTGCTTCAAAAGCTTCTGCGGTCTTGTCACCCTTGAGGTATTCTTCAAGGATATCCTGAGCCTTCTTGTAAGTTGCCTTGTCCTTTGCGGTGTCGGCGTTAACGTCAAGATAAATGTTTACGTCGCTGTACTTTGAAGTGTCAAGAGTTGTTACGTCAACCTTTTCCGGTGCCTTTGTTGTGGTTTCGACCTTGGTGGTTGAATCTTCGGCTGCGGTTGTGCTTTCGTCGCCTGCTGCCGTTGTGGTTTCGGTATCGGACGAAGTGCTGCTTTCCTCTTCGGGGAACTTAACAAGAATGTGTCTTACGTCATAAGTTACCGTATCGGCAGCCTTATGCATCGGAGAAACCATCATATAAACGGTGTAGCCGTCGGTTCCCTTTGAAACATAGGTTTCTCCCGCCTTGGTCTTTGCGTTAAACGCCCACTTGGTGAGGTCCGTGTCGGAAGCACTCTGAGAGAAAGTCGAATAAGTAACTTCTTCCTGAAGAGTTTTGCTGTCGTCGGTGATATAATCCTTGTAATCCTTGTTTTTGTCAGCCTTTTCGTTGTCGGCGGCAAGAGCTTTGAACGACGCCTCGTCGGTTACCGCAGCGGCAAAGGAATCTGCCTTTTTCTTTGCGGCGGCAAGAGTTTCGTCGGTCACGGATTCGGTTGCGTCGTCGCCTTCGCCCTTAACCTTTTCTGCGGCAATCTTATATGATCTGTAATTGATTGTTGCAAATTCTTCGGTATGATTCTTATATTCCTTTTCAACCTGCTTGTCGGTATAGGAAGCTTTGAGTTCTTCTGTCTTTGCTTCTTCAACTTTTTGTGCAAGGGTCTGTTCTTCAAGAATTGTGCGAAGAAGCTGTTTGTTCACGCCCTTGCCATAAGCCATGCGAAGGTATGCGTTAACGGAATAGTTGTTGCTTTTTGCTGTGCTTGCAAGGCTTTCAATGTTCTCGTCAATGGTTGCCTTGTCGCTGTCGTCAAGAGTAATCTTCTTTTCTTCGGCAATCTTGAGGAAAGCTTTGATATATTTAAGGTTGTTTTCGGCGTAATACTTGAAGAAGTCCGCCCATGTCGGGGTCTGATCTTCCGGGAAGTCCGGAATTTCGCCCATAACGTTGTTATAGGTCTGCTTTGAAGGCGCTGTGCTTGTGTCATAGCTAATCATTCCGTACTGTGCGTACTGGAGAATCATGTTATAGCCCGATGTGTAATAATATGCGTATTCCGGCTGAGAAACGGCAACGTCGCCGACAGTGAGCGCAGTGCGGTTCTTTTCAACAAGGCCGGTATAGCTGACTGCAAACGCGGTTACACCGGAGATGATTGCAAGAACAAGAATGACCGCAAGAACTTTTCCGGCGGTTTTTCCCGCTTGGGGATTATAGGTTTTTTTGTTGTTTTTCTTTGCCGCTTTAGCAATACGCGCCTTGCGTTCCTGGCGATAAATTTCGGCAGCGGACTTTTCTTCTTTAGCCATTGAGCTTTCATCCTTTTCAAAAAATAATTTCTTATTGCGGTTAAACACCGCCGTTTCCCGACTATTTTATACCATTCGGCACAAAAAAGCAAGTATTTTTGTATAAAGAATACAAAATATACAGACGGTTATTAAAATTTAGCAGATTTTGCTTAAACGTGATTTAAAATTCACCGTCAATCGGAACAGACCTCTTGATAAAATCAAGAACATCGCCGAAAACTTTTTCGCGGTCGTCTTCGTTAAGAATTTCGTGTCTGTCTCCGGGATAAAGAATAACTTCGGGTTCGTGTCCCGCACTTTCAAGGTTATCCGAGCAGGCAATGACACCCTTTCCGTTGAAACCGACTGGGTCTTTTGCGCCGGAAATGAGCATTATCGGAAGCCCGAGCGGAAGACTTTTTGCCCATTCGGTTGAACAGGCGGAATTTGCGAGCGAAACAATGTCGCGCACACCGCCGAGTTTAAGCGGATTTCCACAAAGCGGGTCGGCAATATAATTTTCAACGTTTTCGCGGTTACGGCTGAGCCAGTCGGAATCGGTTTGCTTGTCTCTTATTGTGAGCGAGCCGAGCTTATCGAGAAGATTGCCGGGTACCACCGCTTTTGTTCCGAGTTTTTTGCAAAGGAAGCGAAGCGGTTCTTCAAGAACAACGGCGGAAGCCGGAAGTTCGCCCGTTCCGCAAAGAATAAGCGCGGCAAGTTCATTGCCGAAATTTGCGGCATAAACTCTTGCACAGAACGAACCCATGCTGTGACCGAAAAGAATCAGCGGCAATTCCGGGTACTTCTTTTTCATTATAAGAGAAAGAATGTGCATATCATCAACCATGCGAAGGTCGCCGTCCTCTTCGGCAAAAAAGCCGAGATCGTCGAGCGTATGAGCCGAAAGACCGTGACCGAGGTGATCGTTTCCGCAAACGACAAAGCCGTTTTTTGCAAGAAAACGTGCAAACTCGTCGTAACGTCCTATGTATTCCGAAACACCGTGAGCGATTTGAAAAATCGCCTTGGGTTCGGTTTCATCATCCTGCCAAATGCTGCAATGGATATTGTTCACGCCTGTTGAAGAAACAAAGTATGTGTCTTTTTTTATAATTGACATTTTTATATATCCTCCTTTTGAAACTGCTTTCCTTTTGATTATATTATATTTCGCCGCTTTAATCAACAGTTAAAATCGTTTTTAATGTTTTATCTTTTACAAATTTTACAAAAAAGGCTTGACAAGCGCTTTAATTTATGATAAGATTTCAAGGCACAAACGGAGAGATACCGAAGCGGTCATAACGGAACGGTCTTGAAAACCGTCGTACGTCCTGCGTACCGTGGGTTCGAATCCCACTCTCTCCGCCATTTTATCTTAATAGTTGTTTTTTAACGACACCCACGGAGAAGTACTCAAGTTGGTGACGAGGCGCCCCTGCTAAGGGCGTAGGTCGGGAAACCGGCGCAGGAGTTCGAGTCTCCTCTTCTCCGCCATGAAAAAGGCCCTTTTGTTCAAAAACAAAAGGGTCTTTTTCAGTGAAATAAATCCTTGCGGATTCGTGAAATTCGCCTGACGGCGAGTGAATTTGCCTGCGGCAGTGAAATGTCTGCGGACATGAGAGGATTTTTCCATTGACCTATTGAATGCTTTGATCAGCATATTAAATGTAATACTGAAAAGAGGTAAAAACATGTGGACAGAAAGATTGAACAATATAAATAATTTTGATGAAGCCGCCAATTATATTCACTCCCAAGACTGTTTTCATGACTATAGACTTGGAAATGTCGAAATATGCAAAAATGCAATAAGAGTAACGATTGAGGAGGATGCAAAAACCATAGACAATTTCGCTGCTCATATTTGGAACTTTTATTTTACCGAAATCTCCGAATTAAAGTTCTCAATGGATTGCGTTATTCCACCTTATATATCAGAAGTAGAAATTGAAAATCATTCTGTTATGATTGGCTTGACCAATGGATATATTTCTTTCACTGCTTTTGAAATATCTTTGGGCATTCCGGAATTATAATTTTATATATTTTACTCACATTTTTTAGATTTATATTTTCGTGTCTTTCTATGAAAACAATATACAACATTTAATATAACAACTTGAAATTGTATCCGTTTAGCTTTCCCCTTGACCTATGTGATATCTTTATGATAAACTCAGTCTATCAAAACCGCGTTTGAGAAAGGCAGTGAAAATAATGAAGCACACCGGGACGCAAAGACTTGAAACCGACAGATTAGTCTTAAGGCGATTCAAAAGAGAGGATGCCGAAGCGATGTACAAAAATTGGGCGTCGGACAGCGAAGTCACAAAATTTTTGATGTGGTCGCCGCACGAAAGTCCGAAAATGAGCCTTGGCATAACAGAAGACTGGATAGAGCATTATTCCGACAACAGCTATTATCAGTGGGCAATCATTTTGAAAGAAAACGGCGATGAACCTATCGGCAGCATTTCCGTGGTATCTATGAAAGAAGAAATCTCGTCGGTACATATCGGTTATTGCATTGGAAAAAAGTGGTGGCACAAGGGTATCACTTCGGAAGCTCTCAAGGCGGTTATGGATTATCTGTTTGATGTTGTCGGCGCGAATCGTATCGAGTCAAGGCACGACCCGAGAAATCCGAATTCCGGCAAAGTAATGCAAAAATGCGGTATGAAATATGAGGGTACTTTGCGAAGCTCCGATTGGAACAATCAGGGAATTTGCGACGCGTGCTATTATGCGCTGCTGAAATCAGAAAGGTGAATACGTTGTCATAAATTAACTTTTCGGAGGTAACACCAATGATATACAATAAAACAATTACACTCAAAAACGGCATGGAGTGCCGATTAAGAAACGGAACGGAAAACGACGGACAGGCGGTGCTTGACGTTTTCAATCTGACTCACGGAGAAACCGATTATCTTCTTTCCTATCCGGATGAAAACTCTTTCACTGCCGAGCAGGAGTCTCAATTTTTAAAAGAAAAAACCGAAAGCAAAAACGAAATCGAAATAGTGGCCGAAGTCAACGGTAAAATTGCCGGTTCTGCAGAAATTAACGCAATCGGTTCAAGCTGCAAAGTACGCCACCGCGCCGAGTTCGGTATCAATATTGCAAAAGAGTTTTGGGGAATGGGAATCGGTCGTGCGCTGACGGAAGCGTGTATCGAATGTGCAAAAAGCGCGGGCTACACTCAGCTTGAACTTGACGTTGTTGCCGACAACGACAGAGCTGTTGAGATGTATAAAAAATTCGGTTTTGTTGAATTCGGCAGAAATCCCAAAGGCTTTAACTCACGAATATCGGGCTTTCAGGAACTTGTTTATATGAGACTGGAACTGTGACGTGTATATAATCGCATATCAAAAAATAATCTTAATTTGTCGGAGAAAACCATATGAATGAAAGACCGAATTTAAGCAAAGATTTGGACGAAAAAACTTTTCGCAGTTATTATTATCTTAAAGAGGAACTTATTTGTTTTTGCAGAGAAAACAACTTGCCGGTCTCGGGCGGGAAACCGGAACTTACCGACAGAATCGCTCGCTTTCTTGCCACGGGAGAGATTGCAAAAGCTTCGGTCAAAAGAAAAAAGGCAATCACCGTCGGTTCGATTACCGAAAACACAACAATAGAACCCGACATTGTTTTTTCCGAAAAACACAGAGCTTTCTTCAAAGAAAAAATCGGCAAAAACTTTTCATTTAATGTCATGTTTCAAAATTGGCTGAAAGCCAATGCCGGAAAGACTTATTCCGATGCGATAAATGCATATTATCGCCTTCTTGAAGAAAAGAAAAAGAGCAAAACAGCAATCGGAAAACAATTTGAGTACAACACATACATCCGCGATTTTTTTGAAGACAACCGCGGAAAAAATCTGCAAGACGCTATTATATGTTGGAAATATAAAAAAAGTTTGCCCGGACACAACCGTTACGAACGGTCGGATCTTGACGCGCTCGGCTGATTGACTCCTTTTACCGTTCATGTGCTCAACCGCACAGCAAACAACAACGCCCTCCGCTCTTTCGAACGGAGGGTGTTGTTTTATTCAGCCAAAAAGTTTTTAGGCTTTCTTTGCTTTTCTCTTCATCGAAGCTCTTCTGATTGCCTTTCCGAGTTCGAAAACAGGAATCGTTGAAAGAGCAAGAGCGCAGGAAATTGCAAGTTCGGTTGTGCTGAATGTGCCCGGTTCAATTCCGAATACAGTGCAAAGACCCGGAATATAAACAGCCGCAAGAGTGAGAGCGGTTGTTACAACAAACGCACCGATAAGCCACCAGTTCATCTTCTTGAACATGTTTTTTGAGAAGATTGAACCGAGACGCGAACGCATGTTGATTGCGCACATCATTTCAGAGAAGTTAACGGTGAGGAATGCCATTGCCATTGCGTTTACGCACGGCTCACCGTTGAAGAAGCCTGCAAAGCTGTGTGCAACGCCGCCGGCCGGCTCAAGCCAATAACCGATTACATAAGCCGCGATTTCGATAATTGCAAGATAAATGCCCTGCCAAACCATGTCAACACCTGCGCCGCCGGAGAAGATTCCGTCGGTGGTTGAACGGGGCTTTCTTCTCATGATGTCGCCTTCGGCTTTTTCCATACCGAGTGCAAGACCCGGAAGCGAGTCGGTAACCATGTTGATCCAAAGAAGGTGAACGGGCGAAAGAATTGTGAAGTGAAGAATCGAAGCAACAAACATGATGATAACTTCACTGAGGTTTGTTGAAAGCTGGAACTGAAGAACCTTAAGAACGTTGTCATAGATCTTTCTGCCCTCTTCAACGGCATTGACAATCGTTGCAAAGTTATCGTCGGCAAGAACCATGTCCGAAGTACCCTTTGTAACGTCGGTACCTGTGATACCCATTCCGATTCCGATGTCGGCAGCCTTGATTGACGGAGCATCGTTAACACCGTCGCCGGTCATTGCGGTAACCATGCCTCTTGCTTTCCAAGCCTTAACAATTCTCGTCTTATGTTCGGGCTGAACGCGAGCATATACGGAATACTTTGTGACTTCTTCTTTAAGCTCTTCATCGCTAAACTTATCAAGTTCTGCGCCCATAATAGCCTGCGAAGCGTCGGTGATGATTCCAAGCTCTCTACCGATTGCAACGGCGGTATCCTTATGGTCGC
>DKDD01000188.1:0-4218 GCA_002451715.1 Ruminococcaceae bacterium UBA6857
CACCCTCTTGTCAAGGGGTTTTTTAAACTTTTTTGAAAAGTTTTCGTGGCCGTCTAAGCGTTTTTTCGCTATTCCCTCTCGGAAACAGTGTCGTTATTCTATCACCTCCCTCCTCTCTTGTCAACCCTTTTTCTTCCTTTTTTTACCCTTTTTTCCTCTTTCATACACTGTCCCGGGCGTGTTTGGGCGTTTCTAACAATTTGTACACTATATCTTGTATACTTTGACGTATTGCTTGATCATGACCTAAATGTGGGTATGTTTAACTGCTTCTTACTTTAAACGCATCGCTACTATAATATTGTAATAGCGGCAAAAAATTATTGACACTTTTAAGAATTATATGGTATCTTATTATTAAGGTATAGACGAATCGCGGCACAAAAAGTCAATATTTTAGTGAATTGTTCCGTAAAACTGTGCTATTCTGCAGTTTTGCATGAAAAATCCGCAGTTTTGCATTTTAGGTTGCATGTCTGTTATATTAGGTATAAACTTGAAATTGAAAAAAATGTCGATAATATTGTAATTTTGACTACATGCCCATTCACTAAACAACAGCAATCCTGAAATTGCTTAACTCAATTTGTCGAAGAAAACACGCAATCAATTATTAAGGAGGGACTTACTATGGTTTTAAGCAGGTCAACGACATTCACAGCAAAACTTAAGGCCATTTTCGGTGTTGCACTTTCATTAATTATGTTAGTTGCCGCCGTACTTCCCGGCGCAGTTAAAACAACGTCCGAAGTAAGCGTTGAAATTGAAAAGACCATCACCACGCAAGCAACCGAAATCGGCTTTACATTCACAAATAAAAGTCCGTATGCGATTGACAAACATTTGAGCATTGCGGCTTTCGAAAAGAAAGTCGGCGGCGAATGGATCGCGTATGCAGACAAAATTGTTGTGTTTGACAACCTCGTTAAAGAATCTTTCATCACCTCAAACATACTTGCCGGCGAAAAGTTTTCCGGTACGATTAACTTCGGTGTCGTTTTAAGCCCGGACGGTCACGGAAAAGCCGATACAGTTACACTTGAAAGCGGCGAATACAGAATTACTTTCAGCTATAATCTTGCAGGCGTTTCGGAAACTTCCGCTGTTTCTTGTGAATTTGCGGTTGCGGAAACGTAAAACAAAAGCGGGGACGTAAAAAACGCTCCGCTTATTCGTACTTAATGCAATTTATTGCAGAAAATGCATTAAGTAATTTTTAGCAATCGAATCATAAATGATTAAGGAGGAATACCAATGACTTTTATAGGCTCCCAAGATTTTGTTTCAAAAATCAAACATATTTTCGGCTATCTTATCGCTATTATAATGGTCTTCTCGACATTTCCGGGAATAACTTTAAAAACCGACAAAGTTGATTTTAAATTTGAACAGAATCTTACAACCGAATCAAAATCAATGACTGTTGAAATGAAAAACAAAAGCCTTTTAAGCATTGAAAACGACGTTACCGTCAAGAAGTTTGAAAAAAGGGTCGGCGACGAATGGGTTGACATTGAAATTAACCAATTTATCAATGATTTTCCTGCTGTATATTTGGTATATCCCAGCGGTTGCATATTGCCGTTTGAAACGTACAAATGCACAATCTCTTTCTCATCACTGTGCAATCAAGAGACTTTGTCAGCCGGTGATTACAGAATCGTTTTGGAATATTATCCGTGGAATGACTATACCCACTTCACAGATTGCACATGCGAATTTACCGTCAACCCGGCATAACACAAAAACATAACCGCCGAGTCGGCCGAAGCGGAACTCATCCGGTTCGGTCGGCTTTTTAGTTTTACCGACACTGAACAGAGCAAAAAATAATTGACACTTTTGAAAATTATATGGTATTTTATTTATAAAGGTAAACATATGAACCGTGGCATTAAATATCAGTGTTTCGGCAAACAGTTTTGTAAAACTGTGTTCTTCTGCAATTTTGCATGAAAAATCCGCAGTTTTGCATTTGCGGTTGCATTGCTGTTATAATTGATATAGACTTTGGGGTGGATAATTTGAACTTCCGTGCTTTTAGTTTTAATTCGCGAATCTGTGTTTACAAAAATATCGAATTTAAAAAGTGAGGAAAACAAATCTATGAAAAAAACAATCGCTTTAATCATCAGCTTCATCATGCTGCTTTCTGTCTTTGGCATCACGGCAGGTGCGGCTGTTCAAAAAGGAACATACGGAGATTTTAAATACATTGTTACCGACAAAAACAGCGTTACCGTTACAAAATACACCGGTAAAAGCAATGAAATTACATTCCCCGCAAAAATCAAAGGTAAAACCGTTACCGCAATCGGCAGCAAAATATTCTATTCAAACGAACAACTTAAAAGCGTCATAATACCGGAAGGCGTAAAAACAATTAAAGAATATGCTTTTTTCAGATGCAGCAATCTTGAATCGGTACGCCTTCCTGAAAGTCTTACATCAATTGCAGCATACGCATTTATCGGCTGCAAAAAGCTTAAATCAATTGAATTTCCGAAAAACCTTTCAAAGCTTGGCACTAATGTTTTTGTTGCCTGCGAGTCACTCAAAGAAGTTACTATTCCGCAAAAGCTTACCGTAATTCCCGATAGAACTTTTGAAGGCTGCATTTCACTTCAAAAAGTCAATTTACACGATTCGATAACCGCAATCAATTACGGCGCGTTTATGTATTGCACATCTCTTGAAGAGATCAAACTTCCGAAGAAACTTTCTTCAATCGAAATTTCTGTTTTTATAGGCTGTCACTCTCTTAAATCCATTTCGATTCCCGACAGCGTTACAAAAATCGATTCATTTGCATTTTCCAACTGCGACTCTTTGGAAAGAATTAAACTTCCAAACAAATTAAAGAGTATCGGAATCGCTGCTTTCGGAAGCTGCACATCGCTTAAAAACATTTATCTTCCCAAAAGCCTTTCTGCAATCGGTTCCTATGCTTTTGAGGGTTGTACAAAACTTGAAAAAATCAGCGGAGGAAAAGGCGTCACCGAAATCGGCAGTACGATCCTTCGCAAAACACCTTTTTCAAGAAACAAGGCGAATTGGAAAAACGGTGCGCTTTATTATCGCACATGGCTCGTTGACCTCAAGAAAAACGTTAAGGGTAACTTTAAAGTTAAAGAAGGCACAACCGTAATTTCATACGATGCATTCAACAGTTGCAAAAAACTCACCGGCGTCTATCTTCCGAAAAGTGTAGTCGGTGTTAACACAACGGTCGTTGCTTATACAGCATCATGCTTTGATTCTCCGAGCCTTAAAAAGATTACTGTTTCGCAAGACAACAAATATTTCAAAAGCGTTGACGGGATTCTTTACAGCAAGGACATGAAAACGCTCTACCGCTACCCTGCTGCAAAGAGCGAAAAGAGTTTTTCCATTTCGAAAAGTGTTAAAGTTATTATAAACGGAGCGTTTTCCGGCTGCAACAATCTTGTTAAAATCAGTTTTCATCCGGATTCGGCAGCGGTTATCGGCGATTATTCTTTTGACGAGTGCGAAAACCTTTGCGATATCACTGTTACAAAAAGAGTTACGGTTGAGCAATATGCCGGTCTCGGATGGAACAGCAAAAAAAGCAAAGAAGAAATTATTAAAACGCTCAAAATCAAGGGCAACTCTTCAAACAAATCGCTTATGAAGTATCTTGAACTTTACGGATTAAACGATTGCTTTGTTCCGCTCTGCAAAGACGGAAGCGAAAACCATACTCTCAAAACTGCAAAAGCAAAAGCTCCGACTTATTTTTCAAAGGGTTATGCCGCTTTCAAATACTGCACCGTCTGCAAAGAAAAAATCGGCGTAAAACATATCGCAAGAAAGCAACTTCCCTCTTCGACAGTCACCGTTAAAAGTTCCGACGGCAAACTCAAAATAAAGTACAACGCAATAAACGGTGCTGACGGATTTCAGCTTCTCATCGTTTCTAAAAACGGCGGCAAAAAAATCACAAAAACATTCAACACCGAAAATTCTAAAAATGTCACTATAGGCAATCTTGAACGCGGAGAATATTTTGTTGCTTTTCGAGTTTTCAAAAAAGACGGCAAAACCGCATATTCAAATTGGACTTGGAAAAATACAGACAAAAGCAAAACCGTTTTCACAGTTAAGTAACGCTAAATAACAAAAGCACGAAACAAAACAAAGCGGAGACGTCAAAATGGTGCCTCAGTAAAGGATTTAATAGGTTTTAATTCCCTTGCT
>DKDD01000188.1:4275-8194 GCA_002451715.1 Ruminococcaceae bacterium UBA6857
AAAGGACGCTCCGCTTTTTTCTAAACAACAAAACACGACACAGTCCGATTGTTATTCAGACTGCGCCGATGATAAGTAAAGCATATTGAATTGATAATTATCAAGCTCTGTCCAAAATCATTGAAACAGCGTGCGAGATTTCATCATAATCTTTAATCAAGCTGTTATAGCGCTCAATTCCTTTATCGGTAACTTTATAATACTTTCTGATACGCTTTTTACCGACAAGCTCAGTGCGACCGGTGATAAAGTCCTGCTCTTCCATTTTTGTAAGAAGCAAATAAAGCGAACCCTCTAAAAGAGTATAGCGTCCGCCGCTCTTTTTTCCAAGTGTTTGAACGATTTTGTATCCGTACATTTCTTCCTGCTGAAGAAGATACAGTACAAGTAATTCGGTTGTACCTCTTTTAAAGTTATCTTGCATACGGCTCATTTGTTATCTCCGACCTTCTATAATAAAATTGTACCACATAATTCTATTACTGCGATTTTGAAATTATGTGAGGAATTTTTACGCTTTTCGCCTTTCGAAAAACGTCTGGCCTTTTCCTGTTGCTATACTATAACATATCCAACCAAAAAAGTAAATACCAAAACGAAAAATAAGATTACATTTTTTTAACGATTTGTCATTTTTTTAGTCCATTGAGACACATAATGTCTAATTTTCATCTTATCGTCTCATAAATTAAAGGCATTTTTTCCGGCTCGGTTTTTGAAAATTCAAACGCGGAAAGAAAAAGTTTTTCGCTGTCGGCAAAAAGAGCTTCATCATCAGCAAGAAGTTCGGCAAGCACCTCACCTTTTTGAACGCGGTTGCCGGTCTTTTTATGAAGAATTATTCCGGCTGCCGGATCAATCGAATCGCCTTTTTTGGCTCTGCCTGCGCCGAGTAATACCGAAGAAGAACCGATTTTTTCCGCATCGGTAAATTTTATATAGCCGTCGCACGGCGAAAGAACTTCTTTTTTAAATTTCGCCTTCGGCAAAAGCGAAGTATCAATTACTTGACTGACTTTTCCGCCCTGAAGTTTCACCATTTCGCAAAGTTTCAAAAGCGCAGAGCCGTCGGAAAGAACAAGGCGCACCTGCTTTTCCGCCTCTTCAAGCGAAATATTTTTTGCAAGACTTATAATGTTTGAAGCAAGCGCAACCGAAACTTCTTTAAGATCTTCCGGCCCGCCACCGTTGAGCACCTCAACCGCCTCTTCAACTTCAAGCGCATTGCCGATATTTTTTCCGAGCGGTGCATTCATATCTGTGATCAGTGCGGCAACTTTTCGTCCGCACTTTTTTCCAATATCAACCATTTTTTGCGAGAGCTTTTCAGCCTCGGCAACGGTTTTCATGAACGCGCCACTGCCGGTTTTAACATCCAAAACAATACACTGCGCCCCGGCAGCAAGCTTTTTGCTCATGATTGACGAGGCAATCAGCGGAATTGAACCGACCGTTGCCGTCGCATCGCGAAGCGCATAGATTTTTTTGTCTGCGGGTGCAAGATTTTTGCTCTGACCGATTACGCAGATTCCGATGTCTTTCACCTGCTCAACAAATTCTTCACCGGAAAGTTCGGTTTTGAAACCTTCGATTGATTCGAGCTTATCTACCGTTCCGCCCGTGTGACCGAGTCCGCGTCCGCTCATTTTTGCAACCTTTGCACCAAGTGCGGCAACAACCGGAGCCACAATAAGTGTTGTTTTATCCCCCACCCCGCCGGTGCTGTGCTTATCGACAGTTGTTCCAGCAACAGAACTCAAATCAAGCATATCGCCCGAATGAGCCATTGCACTTGTGAGCGCGGCGGTTTCATCATCGGTCATTCCGCGAAGGTAAATTGCCATAAGAAGCGCCGAAGCTTGGTAATCTTCAATTTCGCCCGAAGTAAAGCCTCGAACGAAAAATTCAATTTCATCTTTTGAAAGTTCAAGCCCGTCGCGTTTTTTCGCAATGATATCATAAATACGCATAAGTATTCTCCTTTCGGAAAAGCAGATGTTTGGAATATAGCACATTTGAAGTCAATGAAAATTTTTGCAAAGATTTTTATATGGCAGAAATGTTCCGGTTAAACAAGAGGCTTCCGAGACTCCCGTATAAAACAAACTTTTTCAATTAAGATGCCGCTTCGAATTTCATGTTTCGCCAAAAGGCGCAACATACACGCACTGCAAAGTGCATTTCACGTCATTATTGACATTTCATTTCGCCTTGGCGAAATTTCACGCATCTAAAATGCCTTTACCTGCTACCTTTATCATACGGTATGCCTTCGGCTTTCGGCGCTCTTGATTTCTTTGAAGTGAGCGCAAGAACAAGAAGAGAAATGATATACGGCATCATGTTATAGATTGCGCTCGGAATATTGAGCGAAGCGAGAATATCAATTCCCGAATAAACGTTTGAAAGCGCTCTGAACAATCCGAAAAGAAGACCTGCAAGGGCAATTCTTGTTGGCTTCCACTGACCGAAAATCATAACAGCAAGGGCAAGGAAACCGAATCCGGCAACACCGTATTCGAACTTCCATTCGCTGACGCCGCAGGTTACATAAATGATTCCGCCGAGACCGCCGAGCGCACCGGAAATGAGTACACCGGCATAACGCATTTTGTAAACATTGATTCCGACACTGTCAGCAGCTTGCGGATGTTCGCCGCACGCCATGAGACGAAGTCCGAAGCGGGTTTTGTAAAGAGTGATGTATGAAGCAACAAGCAAAACCGCCGCAACAAGCATGAACCAGTTAAATTCAAAGCCGTTGATGTTGACAACAAATGCCTGTTTCGGTTTGATATATTCGACAACCGAAGAAACATTATCCGGGTTTGCGGAAGTGTTGATCGCCTTAACAATTACCGTTGCAGCCGCCGTGCCCAAAATGTTGAGCGCCGTTCCGACAATTGTCTGATCCGCCTTGAAGCTGATACACGCAACGCCGAGAAGCACAGAATAAATCAATCCCGCAAGAACGGAAACAAGAATAACAAGCAAAATTATGACGATTGCCGGAGCAGAGGGATATGACGCGGCAAGAAAACGCATTGTCAGCGTTCCGCCGAGTGCACCCATAACCATTATACCCTCAAGACCGAGGTTGATTACGCCGGAATGTTCCGAAAAACAGCCGCCGAGCGCAACAAGAATAAGAACCGAAGCGTAAAGCAATGTATACTGAATCAAAAGTGACATTATTCTTCGCCTCCTTCTTTTTTACCGACCTGCGCTTTAAGCGCCGTTTTTTCTTCCTTTTTTGCAAGGTACTTGTTGAAAGCGTACTTCATAAAGAATACGAAGCCGCAAAGATAAATGATGATTGCGGAAATAAGGTCCGAAATCTGAGACGAATAAAGCGTTTTGTCAACATATGCACCGCCGACGGTGATGTGCTGAATGAAGTATGACGAAAGGATCGAACCTATAGGATTGAGTCCGCCGAGGAATGCTGCCGCAATTCCGTTGAAGCCCATTGCGGGAACGGAAGACGTGCTGCAATTCCATTGTTCGTATCCTGTGAGATAAAGGAACGAAGCGCCTATTGCGGCAAGTGCGCCGCCGATTGCAAGAGTGACAATGATATTGCGCTTTTCGTTCATTCCGCAATACTTTGCCGCATTCTTGTTGAATCCCGTTGCTTTAAGCTCATAGCCAAACTTTGTTTTTTCAAGAAGTACCCAAACAAGAACCGAAATGATGATTGCAAGCGGAATCGCA
This sequence comes from Ruminococcaceae bacterium UBA6857, assembly GCA_002451715.1. Lineage (GTDB taxonomy): Bacteria > Bacillota > Clostridia > Oscillospirales > Acutalibacteraceae > UBA6857. The sequence goes on from DKDD01000188.1 coordinate 7,990, forward strand.
ATCGTAACATAGCTGTTGTTTGTAAAAAGTTTGTCAAGTCCGAGCGACGGAATAATCGCTTTCGGATTGCTGTATTTGAAAACAACCGTATATGGACTTGTTTCTTCTTTGACATTTGTCAAAAGCATATTCACTCCATAAAGCGAAATCCAGTTGAGCATGATTCCGCTTATGACTTCGTTAACGTTGCAATACGCTTTGAGAA
>DKDD01000149.1 GCA_002451715.1 Ruminococcaceae bacterium UBA6857
TGCAGCCGTCATTTTTTAAAGTAAAGTTTTTGAAAGCTTTAAAAGCGTTTGATTGATTCCGTACTTTTTGCATAGAGTGTCAAGGTCGGAAAAATCGGGCGTTTTTTCTTTTTTCAGTTCACACCGAAGCATAAGATTTTTCGGTGAATGTTCAAAGTCAACAAACTCAATGACATCGGTTTCATAGCCGAAGCGATTGAGTATCTCCGCGCGCAGCGAGTCGGTAAAAAGCGCCGAAAAACGCTCTTTGAAAAGCCCGTGGGAAAGAAGCAGGTCAAAGTCGCCGCCCTTTTTGATTTGCGCATTGACTTCATGCTGACAGCAGGGTACGGAGAAAATGTTCTTTACCTTGTTTTCAATCGCATAAAAAAGCGCATAGTCCGTTGCAATGTCGCAAGCATGGAGTGTGATTACCATGTCTGCTTTTCCGCTGAAAACTTTGTCGCTCGTCACATCGTTGACGAAAAATTCAAGGTTGTCATAGCCGTACTTTTTTGCGATTTTGTTGCAGTTTTCAACAACGTCTTTTTTGAGGTCGAAGCCGACAACCTTTGCGTTTGCCTTTTTGATTTTCGTAAAGTAATAGTAAACGATGAACGTTAAATAGCTTTTTCCGCAGCCGAAATCGAGAATCGTAATTTCGGAAAGATTGCTTTTTGAAAAACAGTCGTCAATGAGTTCAACAAAGCGGTTAATTTGCTTATATTTGTCATACTTGCTTTTGACGATTTTGAAATCTTTTGAAAATACGCCGAGGTCAACAAGCGCGGGAATATTTTCGCCCTCTTTGAGGATGTAAGTCTTTTCGCGGTTGTGCTCTTTCGGCGCGGCGGAAAGGGAGTTTTTGCTTTCTTTCCGCTTTGTTTTGTCGGGAAAAATCGTGTAATGAATGTTCACGCTTTCGGCGGTCAGCGCCGCTTGGCGAAAGTTTTTTTCGCCGATATCGGAAAGCCAAAAAAGAAAATCTTCAAACGAAAGATTTTTATGAAAAACCTGCGCGCCCTTGAACTGTTCAAGCTGCCACCTGGTTTCTCCCTTTGAAACAAACGGACGAACCGAAATTTTTGAAAATTCAAAGTCTTTGTTCTTTTTTTCGCTGAAAACGATTTTAATTATTTTTTCCTTGAGTTCAAGTATATCTTTTTCGATAACAGAAGCCATATGAAGTACCTCGGCAATAAAAAGTAAACGCAAAGCGGCTTCGACCGAAAAATCTCAAAAGTCAAAAGACGTGATAAGATTTTTTGCCGAAACCGCTTCGTCTTTTAAGGAATAAAAATTATTCCTGTTCTTCCTTCATTTTTGCAAAGCATTCGCTGCAGAAAACGTCTCTGCCTTCTGTGGGCTTAAAGGGAACTTTTGCTTCGCCGCCGCAGCGTGCGCAGGTTGCGGTGAACATTTCGCGTTCCGGTTTAGCGGCATTTTTGCGGGCATAGCGGCATTCTTTGCAGCGCTGAGGCTCGTTCTGGAAGCCTTTTTCAGCATAGAATTCCTGCTCACCTGCGGTGAAAACGAATTCCTTGCCGCACTCTTTGCATACGATTGTTTTGTCTTGGTACATTATAACTACCTCGCTTAAAAATATTGCCCTTGCCGGAATTGCACCGCCCCTTTGAAAACAACGCTCTACTTTAAGCTATCGGGCATATTGAATTTTTGTTTCACGCTTTTATACGAGCGCTTTTTTGAGCTTTTTGCGCGCCCTTTGAAGCGAAGAATCAACGGCTTTCACGCTGAGCGCGGTTTCTTTTCCGATTTCGCGATAGCTTTTTCCGCAAAGATAAAGCGAAAAAACCTTGCGCTCGCTTTCCGAAAGCTCGGACGAAATGAGCGACGCGATTCTTGAAGCCTCGTTTTTTGAAACAAGAACTTCTTCGGGCGAAAGGGCGCTGTCGGCGGTTTCGCTTTCGTCTTCAATCGGAACAAAAAGCGAAGGCGGAATCTGCTTTTGCGCACTTCGCGCTTTGAGCGCGGAAAGCATGCGGTTTTTAATGCAGACAGCCGCATAAGTTGAAAACGAAGCATTGCTTTCTTCGTTGTATGAATAGACAGCGGCAATAAAACCGAAGATTCCCTCCTGAACAAGGTCGTCGCGTTCAAGTGCCGAACCGGAAAAGGCGGCGGAAACCCCCTTTGAAACTTTGAGATAGCGTGAAGCAAGTTCATTCCATGCTTTTTCGTCGTTCTGCGTTTTGCAAAGCAAAACAAGCTTTTCGTCTGAAAGGGAAGAACAGTCGCTCATCGTCAATTCCTTTCTGCCTATTATCGGCTCTATGATACGCTATTTCGGGCAATTTGTCAACCGAACTTTTCACCAAAAGAATTGTTCTTTTTTTGTCAAAAAGCACCATGAACAGACTTTTGATTTTGCCTTTTTTGGTCAGATTTGTCGAATTTGTATATAATCTGTCGAAAAAACAAATGTGTTAAAGTTCTATATAGTGCAAAATAATGTCTTCATAAATGCCGTCAATGTTCAAAAAGCCGCCGGGAATTGTTCCGAGCCTTTTGAAGCCGAGCTTTTTATAAAGCGAAAGCGCCGCGGTGTTTGACGCAACAACGGCATTAAACTGCAAAATTTTGAAGCCGAGCTCTTTTCCTTTTATAAGGCAGTCTTTGACAAGTGCTTCGCCGGCGTGGTGACCTCTGGCGTTTCTTTCAACGGCATAGCTTGCGTTTGCAATGTGTCCGCAGCGGCCGATGTTGTTCGGGTGAAGAATGTAAAGGCCGATAACTTCGCCCGTTTCTTTGATTTTTGCGATTCCTGTGTAAGACTGCGATTCAAAAAAGGCTTTGCCCTCTTCAATTGAAAGCGGTTCTGTCTGCGGAAAAGCACGTCCGTCTTCAACAACCTGATTCCAAATTTCAACCGCCTTCTCAAGACTGCTTTCAGTGAGTTTTTCAATAATTACTGACATTTTTATCACCTGATTTATAATTATTATTCAATCGTTCCGCCGCCGACAACAACATCTCCGTCATAAATAACAACGGCCTGTCCTTTTGCGAACGCTCTTTGCGGCGCGTCAAATTCAACGTGCAAACGGTTGTCGTCCGTCTGTTCAACCGTTGCCCATTGTTCGCCTTGTTTATATCTGACCTTTGCTTTCACGCGCATTGGCTTTTCAAGTTTTTCGACTGCAATGCGGTTGATGTCGTTTGCATAAAGCTCCTTTGAAAAAAGGTATTCTTCCGGGGCGAGGATGACGCGGTTTTTCTGCGGATCTTTTTCAAGAACATAAAGCGGCGCTTTGAGCGAAAGCCCGAGCCCTCTGCGCTGACCGATTGTATAGCGGATTATGCCCTTGTGCGTTCCGAGAACGTTGCCGTCTCTGTCAACAAAATCGCCGCACGGAAAAGTTTTGTCAATGCTTTTTTCGATGAAAGAAGCATAGTCGCCGTCCGGAACAAAGCAAATGTCCTGGCTGTCGTGCTTTTTTGCGTTGACAAAACCCATTTCCTCCGCAACGGCGCGAACTTCGGTTTTTCTCATTGCGCCGAGCGGGAAAAGCGTGTGCGAAAGCTGAAACTGCGTGAGCATATAAAGAACATAGCTTTGGTCTTTTGTTTCGTCAACACCTTTTTTAAGAAGAAAACGTCCGCTGCTTTCGTCAAACTCATTCCTTGCGTAATGACCCGTTGCAACAAAGTCATGCTCAAGTTCAAGCGCACGTTTAAGAAGTTTGTCGAATTTAAGATAGCGGTTGCAGTCAATGCAGGGATTTGGCGTTGCACCTTTTGTATAAACGTCGATGAATTTTCCGATCACTTTTTCGCGAAAATCATCGGTGAAGTTGAAAACGTAAAACGGAATACCGATTTTATAAGCAACGCTGCGCGCGTCCTTTGAATCTTCAAGCGAACAGCAGGTTTTTTCTTTAATAAAAGCGTCGCCGTTGTCAAAAAAACGGCAGTTGACTCCCGTCGGTTCATAGCCGTTTTTCAAAAGCAGATATGCGCTCACGGCGCTGTCAACGCCGCCGCTCATTCCCACCATAACTTTTTTGTTCATAAAAAACACCCCCATGGGCAGATTGCAAATTAAAAGAAATAAATTACTTTTAATTATACCACAAACAGGGGAGTAAGGTCAATTATTTCCAGATAATATATCCGCTGTAATTGTCGCCGGAAAAGTTTCCTTTTTTCGGTTTTTGTTTGCTGTGCCAAACTTTATAGGTTTTTGCGCCGCATTTGAATTTGAGCGGTTCGTTTTCGGTTTTGTTTTGAAGAAGTTCAATATATTCTTCAAGGCAAAGGTTGTTTTTGGTCATGTAATACGCGTGCACAATGCCGACATAACGGAAATGCCACGGTTCATAGCCGATTTTTGTGACCTTTTCTTTTCCTTGCGGATAACGCACAACAAAGCCGTATTTCCATGCGTTTTTTGAAAACCATTCGTATTTGCCCGTACCGTCAAAGTCTTGTGATGAACCGTCGTCTGCGTTGAAAATCGAAACGTCAACGCAAAGTCCGGTGTGGTGTTCGCTGAAACCCGGAGTTTGAACATACTTTTTTGCGTAAAGGTTGCCGTAAAGTTGTGCTTTTTGCTTATAGATTTCCTGCTGACTTTCAACGCTGCGGCGGCCGCTGATTACGTTGATTTTTTTGAGTCCCGTTTCGCTTTTGAATGCGTCAAACATGTCGCAAAGCGGCTTGACCGCGATTTTTGAAAGCGTGATTTCCGTGCTTCCCATGAAAAACGAATCGGTTTTTTCGTCATAAAGTTTAACAAATTCTTCGCCCGTGTTGCGGTAGCGGTGCTTGTCGTTGACAAGAATGAGCGAACCCGAATACTTGCCGTCGGACGTAACCTTTGTTGAAGCGGCAATGTTTGAAAGTTCTCCCGCGGCAGACGGAAGCCTGTCAACAACGGCGAAAATCATCACTGTGGCAAGAATGACCGCCGCAATTCTTATAATGTGTTTCATTTTGTTTTACCTCTCTTTTTTAAGACTGATGAGATTATAGTCTTTTAAAAGAGAGATTGTTTTAAGCCCGGATTACGTCTTTCTTAAGCTTTCCTTACGAAAAACTTAAGGAACCGCTTCATTTTTTAGCAGTCCCTTGTGAAAAATTTATGTTTCGTTTTGAATTTCGTCCTCTTCGTTTTCAATGTCCGTTATCGACGCGTCGCGGAAAGGAAGAATAACAATAAAATCGGTATGGTCGGTTGAACTTTTTGCTTTGAGCGTTCCGCCGTGAAGTTCAACAATCTGCTTTGAAATCGCAAGTCCGAGACCGGAACCGCCCGTTGCCGAAGCGCGCGAAGAATCAAGCCGATAAAACTTTTCAAAAAGGCGGTCAAGATTTTCTTTCGGAATCTCGTCGCAGCGGTTGCGGAATTTTACGATTACATAGCCGTTTCGTTTTCTTGCGCCGATGATTATCGTTGAGTTTTCATAGCTGTAGCTGACGGCGTTTTTGAGCAGGTTGTCAAAAACCCTTGCAATTTTGTCTGCGTCGGCAAACATCATGATTTTTTCGTTGACGTCAATTCTGCATTTAAGATTTTTTGCCTTGAACATCGGATAAAACTCTTCCGTCATTTGCGAAAGCATCAGACCGAGGTCGATTCGGTTGTTTTGAAGTCTGATTTCGTTGAGATTGAAGCGCGTGATTTCAAAAAATTCGTTGATGAGCTGTTCAAGTCGATACGCCTTTTCAAGCGCGATTCCCGTGTACTTTGCCTTTTGCGCTGTCGGAAGTTCCGGACATTCGTCCAAAAGCGAAAGATAGCCGATTACGCTTGTCAGCGGCGTTTTGAGGTCG
>DKDD01000116.1:0-379 GCA_002451715.1 Ruminococcaceae bacterium UBA6857
CCTGCATCAACAAGATGAAGAAACTTGATACTCCGAAGATGTTCTTTGAAAAGGGAACAAAACTTACCGAAGGACTTAAACTCGCCGGTAAGGAACACGGCTTTGACCTTGTAACTTCGGGCGCTCCGGCACTCTTCTATCTCAGAATCGCTAACGACGACAGCATGGTTCTTCATCAGGAATGGGTTGCCGAAATGGTTAAGCGCGGCATTTTCCTTGCCAGCCACCACAACCACTTCATCAACGCTTCGCTTTCCGACAAGGATATCAAGCACACAATCGAAGTCGGCGAAGAATGCTTCAAGATTCTTGAAAAGAACCACCCGGAACTTTTCTGATCTGATTTTTGTAAAACATGGGGCTGTCGGATTTAGATGCA
>DKDD01000116.1:427-2281 GCA_002451715.1 Ruminococcaceae bacterium UBA6857
TGCAGAAAGCGTTTTCTTTACCCCGAAGTTGTATATAGATACTGCGAGCGGGTAAAAAACGCTTAAAAGAGTAAAAATAATTTCCATTTGGATTTAAAAATGAAGCTGTAATTCACGGTATACTTTCTTTTTGACGGCATCCGTAAATTATATTTTTAATTTTGACTTTACTCTTTGTTCTGCGCTAAATGCGACAGTCCCTGAAAGAGAATACACACTCTATAAATTTTAACGGAGGAGAAAATTATGCCACTTTCAAAAAGCGAATGGCTTGCCCTTGAAAAAAAAGCTTACGAACTTCGTCAGCTTTGCATGAAAACAACCGCTTGGGCAGGCAGCGGTCATATCGGCGGCGGTATGAGCGTTATGGACCTTCTTACGGTCCTTTATCATAAGTATCTCAACATCAAAGTTGAAGATCCGAAATGGGAAGACAGAGACCGCTTCATCCTTTCAAAGGGTCATGCGGCAATCGCTTATGCTCCCGTTCTTTGCGACAAGGGATTCAACGACCCCGAAATGCTCAAAACTTTCAACCTTTCAGGTTCAAAGATGGGTATGCACCTTGACTCAAACAAGGTTGTCGGCGTTGACGCTTCAACCGGTTCACTCGGTCACGGCGTTTCAATCGCAGCAGGTACCGCTCTTGCAGCAAGAATCCTCGGAAAAGATTACCTTACATATGTTGTTACCGGTGACGGCGAACTCGGCGAAGGTTCAAACTGGGAAGGCTTCATGACCATCAACCACTATCAGCTTTCAAACTGCATCGTTTTCATCGACCGCAACCATTGCATGATTGACGGACCGACAGAAGAAGTTATGAAGCTTGAACCGCTTGCAGACAAGATGACCGCTTTCGGCTTCAACACCGTAACAGTTGACGGAAACAACATCGGCGCTCTTTGCGAAGCTATCGACATGGCTATCGAACGTTCAAAAGAAAAGTGCGCTCCCACCTGCATCATCATGGACACCAAGAAGGGCGCAGGCATTAAGGACATCGCAGGCGACTATCATTGCCATTACATGGCTCTTGACGACGCAACCTTTGACAAGTACATGAAAGAACTTGAAGAAGATTACAACGAACGTGTTGCTCGCGTAGAAAAGGAGGCTAAATAATTATGGCAGGCGGATTTGTTTATAACGCAATTGACCAGACAGAAGTTGCAACCGCTGAAATTTACGGTAAGGCTCTGGCTGACATAATTCTCAAAGACCCCAAGGTTGTTGCAATCACCGCAGACCTTGCAAAATCAACAAAACTCGGCGACGTTCTTAAGGTTTGTCCCGAAAGAGTTATCAACGTCGGTATTGCAGAGCAGGATATGTTCGGTGTTGCCGCAGGTATGGCAAGAGCCGGCTGCATTCCGTTCCTTTCGGGCTTCTCCGCTTTCACTTCAATGAGAGCTTGCGACCAGCTTCACACCGACATCTGCTATCAGAACGTTAACGCAAAAATCATTGCTACCCATGCAGGTACTTCCTTCGGTCAGGCGGGTTCAACCCACCACGCAATCGTTGACCTTGCAATCACAAGAGCAATGCCGAACCTCACCGTTATCGTTCCCGCAGACGGAATGGAAACCGCAAACGCAGTTAACGCCGCATACAACAACTTCGGACCTTACTACATCAGAATCAACCGTGGTTTTGACCGCGTTCTTTATCAGAACATGGACTACGGTTTTGAAGTCGGCAAGGCTGTTGAAATCAATCCCGGAACCGACATCACCGTAATCGCTTGCGGTTCATGCGTATTCCAGGCAAAGCAGGCAGCAGAATTCCTTGAGAATGCAGACGGACTTAAGGTTCGCGTTCTCAACATGCACACCATTAAGCCGATTGACA
>DKDD01000116.1:2362-4409 GCA_002451715.1 Ruminococcaceae bacterium UBA6857
CAGCATCATCGGCGGTCTCGGCTCGGCAGTTTCGGAAGTTGTTGTTGAAGCCGGCAAGGCTTGCGCATTCAAGATGCTCGGTCACCCGGATAAGTTTGCTCCGATCGGTCTTCATGAAGACATCATGGCAGAAGTCGGAATCGACGCAAACGGAATCATCGCCGCAGTTCGCGAAGTTATGCACAAGGACTTCGAAGAAGACGACAACTGGGACGACGAATTTTAATTAAGAGGAAAGGAGAGCAAATATAATGTCAATACCTCAGGAAGCATTATATTCAAACAAGATTTTTCTGAACGCCGCTCTTCCTCTTGTAAAGGTTATTGCAACAGACGTTCCGTCGCTTGCAAAAAAGTTTGAACACGCTCATGCCGTTATTCAGGTAAGCGCACTCAACCCCGAAGTTCCGGAAGGAAAAGTGGGAATGCACTTTGTTGTCAACAGCGGCGAATGGCTCGTTCACACCTGCCTTACAAAAGATCCTCACATAGAGCTTGAGTTCAAGAGCGTTGAAGCTCTCAACGGCTTCTTCAAGGGCAACATCACCCTTGGCGCAATCCCGAAGATCCACGGAATTAAAAAGGCAGGAACACTTGTTGCCTTTGTTCAGGTTCTTCTCAAAATGGCGTCGCTCCTCGGCGCAGACAAAGCACCGGAAGACGAAGACACCCAGAGACTTATGGTTAAGTGCTTCTTCTATCTTCTTTCAAGCGGTATCAGCCAGCTTAACAAGATGGGTCATCCGGAAATTCACGAATGGGCGCTCAAGAGTCCGGACCGTGTTTATGCTTTTGCTGTTAACGACCATCCCGAAGTTGCTGCATACATCCGCGTTAAAGCCGGAAAAACAAGAGCCGGCAGAGGCGAATACAAGAGAGCAATGCCTTTCTTCACCCTTCGCTTCGACAGTTTCAAGAGCGCTCTCGGAACGCTTCTCGGAACGGACGATATGCTTGAATCCACAAAGAGCGGAAAGCTCATCATGGACGGTGCACCGGAATTTGGCGCACAAATCGGCGGCTTCCTTCTTATGGTCGGCGATCTTGCAAAATAACAAAGGTCTGCCGCATTCGGCACAGGTCAAAGAGTAAAATCAAAATAAAAAGCTATAGTTCTCAGATATCGTTAAAACGAAAGAATCCGAGAATTATAGCTTTTCTTTTTAGCGTTTTTTATCCGCTTTGGGATAAAAAACATTTTCTGCGTTTAAACGCTTTGGCTCTTTTCTTTGCCGGAACTGCTTTTTATATTAAACCGCAAAATGCTCAACGTCAATATAAAGATACTTCGTTCCGTTTTCGTCGTATTGAGCAAGTTTTCCGACCATTGATATCGAAGAAAAATCTTCGATATTTTCGGGAACGCTGTCGCCGTAAAATTCAATGTACCATGCGGCGCAGCAGCCGGTGTCGTCATAACCGAAAGCAAAATTATAGGTTTTATCGCCTGTTTCCGCTTTCTGTTTTTGATAAGTTGCGGTGAGACGAACTGTTTTGCCGAGATACTTTGAAGGGTCGTTTGTGATTGAATTCATTTGCGCGGTGGTCATTGTTTTGTTGAGACCGTTAAAGTCAATGTCAACATCGTATTTTTCAAGTGCCTTAAATTTTGCGCTTTTTTCTTCGGCAGCGTTCGGATTTTCGGTCACTGCGACCGTTGAAAGCGCGGAGCCGTCGGCGGAAGATGTGCTTTGTGCGGGCGAAGTTTGATTTTGTCCGCTTTTTGAACAGGCGCAAAGAGAACAAATAATTATAAGAGAAAGAACAAGAGTAACTGCTTTTTTCATTTTTTGGTACCTCCTTTAAGTACGTCGATAATTATACAGATTATGAATACCGCAAGTTCACACGCAACAATAGTTGAACCCACAGGCGTTGAAAAAATGATTGAAACCAAAATGCCCAAAACGGCGCAAAGAACCGAAAAAACCGCCGCACCGATCATTACCGCGCGGAAACTTTTGAAAAGCCGCATTGAACAAAGAGCCGGAAAAACAATCAGCGCCGAAATCAAAAGCGCACCGACAAGATTCACGGAAAGAACAAT
>DKDD01000116.1:4457-8964 GCA_002451715.1 Ruminococcaceae bacterium UBA6857
GCCGCCGTTGTAACGGCAAGAATAAGGTTATAAAGCGATGTTTTTGTTCCGGTTGCCCTTGCAAAAGTTTCGTCAAAAGTAACGGCAAAAATCTTGTTATAAAAAACGGCAAAGATTATAATTACCGCCGCGGCAAGAACCGCACAGGTAATGACATCACCCTTTTTCAACGTCAAAATTGAAGTTGAACCGAAGAGAATGCTGCAAACGTCGCCGCTCAGATTGGTGGTCTTTTTTGAAAAAACGTTCAAAAGAAGATAGCCGACGGCGAGCGAAGAAACCGAAAGAACGGCAACGGCACTGTCTCCTTTGAGCTTTGCTTTGTCTCCCCGCAAAAGAAGTACCGCCGCAAGAACGGTAACGGGAAGAGAAACATACATCGGCGTGACGGAAAAAATCATTGCAACCGTCATTGCGCCGAATGTAACGTGAGAAAGTCCGTCTCCGATGAGCGAATATCTGCGAAGAACAAGGCTGACACCGAGAAGAGCGGCGCAAAGCGCAATCAAAACCCCGGCAATCAGTGCATAGCGGACAAAGTCATATTGAAAATATGAAACAAGTTTTTCAATCATTGTTTTTGTCCTCCTTTCCGAGAAAAGCACGGCCTTCGGCGCTGTTTTTGTATTCTTCGGTCGTTCCGAAGAAGGCACCGTTTCGGCTTATCTGAAGAATGTGGCTTGAATACTTCATTGCCGCGGAAAGGTCATGAGAAACCATGATTACCGTTACACCGCTGTTTTTGTTGATGTCTCCGATGAGTTCATACATGTTTTTGGTAACGATCGGGTCAAGACCGGCCGCCGGTTCGTCAAGAAGGATGAGTCCGTCTGCCGCGCAAAGGGCGCGGGCAAGAAGAACCCTTTGCTGTTGTCCGCCCGAAAGTGCACGGTAACTTTTGTTTTTGAATTTAAAAATATCGAGCCGTTCGAGCCATTTTTTTGCCGTCTCTTTTTGCTGCTTGGAATAAAACGGGCGGCGTCCGCTTTTGCCGACAAAGCCGGAAACGGCAACCTCCCAAACGGTTGCGGGAAAGTCTTTTTGAACATCCGTCTGCTGCGGAAGATAGCCGATTGAAGTTTTTGAAAATCCGTCGGCAAAGCTGATTTTTCCGCTGATCGGAGTTTTAAGCGAAAGCAAGGTTTTCATGAGCGTTGATTTTCCGGCTCCGTTTTCGCCGATTATGCAAAGATAGTCACCTTTTGAAACCGAAAAACTGACGTTTTCGGCAACGGCTTTTCCTTCGTAACCGACACTGACATTTTTAAGTGAAAGAAGTTCCATCAGCCGAGCACCTCTTTCAAAACTTCAAGATTGTCTTTCATGATTGAAAGATATGTCGCGCCGGCGTTGATTTCGTCTTCGGAAACCGATTGCAAGGAATTGAGCGTTCTTATTTTTGCACCGCTTTGCGAAGCGACGGTTTCTGCAACCGCACCGTCAGAGCCGTCAATTTTAAGAACATAAGAAAGATTTTTTTCTTTAACTTTTTCGGCAAGGAATTTTATTGTTTCAAAGCTTGCCTGGGTCTCTGCCGAACAGCCGGAAAACGCTGCAAAACATTCAAGCGAATAATCATCCGCAAGATATCTGAATGGAAAACGGTCGGCAAAAACAAGTGTTTTTTGCTTTGCGTTTTGAACGGTTTTTGAATATTCTTCTTCAAGCTTTGAAAGCTTTGAAAGATAGGTTTCGGCATTGGCTTTGTATTCTTCTGCATTTTTGGAATCAAGTTCACACAGTTTTTTGGCAATAGCTTCAACAATAAGACGCGCGTTCTTGAGCGATGTCCAAACGTGCTCGTCCTTTTCATGTTCTTCTTCGTCTTCGCCGTCGTGTTCCTCTTCCTCCATGCCTTCAAGAGTTTCCTCATCCTTTGCGTCAACAACGTCAATAAGAGAAAGAACCGAAAGATTTTTGTCCTTTATGCTTTCAAGAACATCGTCGGCCCATTCGTCGGATTCGCCGCCTATGTCAATAAACAGGTCGCAATTTTTGATTTTGAGGATATCTTCTGCCGAAGGCTTATAGTTGTGCAAATCTACTTTTGATTTGAGAAGAAGTTCTGTTTCGACCTTTTCGCCTGCAAATTCTTTGCAAAAATCATATTGCGGAAAAATCGAACAGACAATTGAAAGCTTTTTTTCTTCGTTCGGCTGTGAATTTGAGTCAGTTTCTGCTTTGCCGCTTTTCGCGCAGGCGGCAAAAGTCGCGATAATTAAAAATATTGAGAAAAATACCGATAAAAATCTTTTCATAATAGCACCTTTATTCTATATTGTAAAATTAAGACATAAAAATATAACAGGACAAAAAACCTTTCAAAAAAAGGCAGAATTATCCTGTTTGAAAAAATTAACCCAGTATTTTGTTTTTGAGAGTTACGGGAGTTTCGTTTTGCGTTTTGACAGGAAGATTGCTGTCAATCGGAACAAATCTTTTTGCAATAAAAATTGCAGTTAAAACCGAAAACATTGCGGTAAGGCTCAAAGTTTTGAAAAGCGTTTGGGCAAAATTCACCATAGCGCAAATTGCGCAGCCGCTTTCGGTGCAAAGGTGTGTATCGTGAGCCGGGTAGCCGGAAAGCGAAAAAACAAGCGCAAAAGAACAAAGCATGGAAAAAACAAGAACAAGAGCAAAAACTTTTTTTGCCTTTTTCAACATATTTTTGCACCTGCCTTTCGATAATTTATTTCAGTGTATCATAAAAAAATCATGTTGTCAATCAAAAAAGCGAGCAGATATTTTATGCATTGTCATTTGAACTTTTGTTGACAATGTTCCGCTTTTTATGTTAAAGTTGTCTTGCGAGAAAAACAAATTCGCTGATTTTCGGCAAAAAGGGAGAAAATTTATGAAGTATGATTTTACAACGGTATACGACAGAAAAAATACCGGCTCGATGAAATGGCGCGAAACCGAAGAGGACGAAGCTTTTTTGGGTGCATTCCCGTTTTCAACGGCAGACATGGAATTTGCCGCCGCACCCGCAATCAGAAAAGCGGTTGCCGAATTTGCGGAAAAAGGCTTTTTCTGTTATACCGGTGCCGACAAGAAATATAAAAAAGCAGTTTGCGATTTTATGCTGCGCCGCCACGACTTTGAAGTTCGTTCGGAATGGATCGTTCCGACCTACGGCATTGTCAGTGCACTCAACACGGCTGTCCGCTCGCTCACAAAAGAGGGCGACGGAATAATCATTCAGCGCCCGGTTTATCACCCGTTTTCGGCCGCAATTCAAAACAACGGCAGAAAAATTGTCAACAATGCATTGATTTTTAAAGACAACACTTATTTCATGAATTTTGAAGAGCTTGAAAAGCTTTGCAAAGACGAAAACAACAAAATGATGATTCTTTGTTCTCCGCACAACCCGGCAAGCCGCGTTTGGAAAAAAGAAGAGCTGACCCGCGTTGCTGACATCTGCCTTGAAAACGGCGTAATTCTGATTTCGGACGAAATTCACTTCGACATCACAAGAGAAAAACATCACGTTCTTCTTTCGCTCGGTGAAAAGTATCGCGAAAACGCAATTGTCTGCACCGCAACGTCGAAAAGTTTCAACATTGCCGGTCTTTCAACTTCAAACATCATTATTCCGTCGGAAAAGCTTCGTGCGGCGTTCACGGACAGAATTTCGCGCGACGGTTATTCCTGCATAAACTGTGCCGCATATCCCGCAACGATTGCCGCCTATACCGAATGTGACGATTGGCTTGACGAAATGAATACGGTAATCAACGAAAACTTTGATTATACTGAAAAGTTCCTCAAAGAAAACATTCCGCAATCTTTCATGGCAAAGCACGGCGGAACTTATCTTGCTTGGGTCAATGTTTCGTTTCTTAACAAAAGCGGCGACGAACTGAAACGTTTTTTTGCCGAAAAGGTCGGAATCATTCCCTCGCTCGGAACATGGTTCGGCGAAGAAGGCAACGGCTTTGTCCGTCTCAATCTTGCCGTGCCGAAATCGGTGCTTGAAAAAGCGCTCGAAAAGTTTAAACAGGCAGTAAGCGAATAAAAAACGGGCTGTTTCGAAAGCGTTTTTCGAAGCAGCCTTTCTTGTTTTATTTGCACTTTTCAATGATGTACCGTGAAATACGCTCGGTGCTTTTTCCGTCGCAGGCAGACATGAATTTTTCTTTGAACGGACGGATTTTTTCAAGCTCGAAATCGCCGCTTTTGACTGCGGAAACAATCTCGTCGGTATCGGTGACAAGCTTGCCCGGAATGAAGCTTTTGTAATCATAATAAAAGCTTCTGTCGCGGTCGTACTCCTCAAGGTCATACGCAAAAAAGAGCATGGGTTTTTCAAGAAGCGAGTATTCAAAAATCAGCGAAGAGTAGTCCGCAATAAGAATATCCGCCGCGCAAAGAGCGGTATCGGTTCCGACAAGATTTGACGCGTTGAAAACAAAAGACGAATACTTTTTCTTTTCTTCGTCCGAAAGGTCAAATTTCTTTGCGGTGAAAGGATGAAGCTTCAAAACAAGAACATATTCGTTTT
>DKDD01000116.1:8969-9861 GCA_002451715.1 Ruminococcaceae bacterium UBA6857
AAAGCGAGTCGGAGTTTTTCAAAATCAAGACGGTTTTCGTTGTATGAGTCATCCGGATTGTTGCCGCGGAAAGTCGGGGCATAAAGAATGATTTTTCTGTTTCCGATTGCGGGAAAAAGCCTCAAAAGTTTTTCGCGCGAACAAGAAACAAAATTGCTGTCAAAAAAGATATCCGTTCGCGGCGTACCGAGCGCTTTGATGATTTTTTCGTCGCAGCCGAACGCTTCGGCATAATGTGGCGCAACGGCGTTTGCCGAAACGAAAACGTCGGTATACGTGTTGTGCATCGGAAAGCGAAGCATTGTTTTTTTGTCGCCGCCCCAGGCAAGGTCAAGGGTTGAGTACCCCCACTTTTTGAACGCGCCGCAGGCGTGCCAAAGCTGAACAACGCGCGAACCTTTTCTCGGCTTATGAGCATAGGCAGGGTCAAAGTTATCGGTCAGAAAAACGCATTTGCATTGTGCGTAATACTTTTCAAAAGTAAAGTTGAAGAAAAATCGTTTTACCCCGTTTTGCGGCGATTGCATAACGCGGCAGTCAAAGCCGTTCTTTTTGAAGTATTCATAAATACCGACCATGTTGTCGGGCATTTCGGTATAGTTTTTATTGAAAGCAAAAAGAACAAGCTTTTCGTTGACCGCACGAAGTTTAAATATTTCAAAACAAAGCGGCCAAAGAAAATAATAAAGAATATATCGGCGGATAATGACAAGAAGTTTTTTGATTTTGTTCATTAAAATTCTCCCGTTTTCAAGAAGCGATTTAAAAGCGGCGAAAAACTTCGCTGTTTATTTTTTATTATATCAAGGGACAAAATGATTGTCAATCGACAGGTGCTTTTTATAAAAAGTTTGGGTTGATTCAAGAGTTTTTCAAAAAACACTTGACATTT
>DKDD01000116.1:9998-10123 GCA_002451715.1 Ruminococcaceae bacterium UBA6857
CAAATGAAAGCTTCGATTTTTATCGGGGCTTTTATTTTTTTTCTTTGTTTTTATAATATCTAAACGCAAGAGGGACTCGAACAAGGAGGGAGGAACGAAGTGACGGAAGAAAACAGTCCGGTGGA
>DKDD01000204.1:0-4110 GCA_002451715.1 Ruminococcaceae bacterium UBA6857
AGCACAACCTATTACCCCGGAATGACCTCGGTTCTCGCATGGCTTTCCGCAAGATATCTTCTTGTTTTCGTCTGCTCGGTCAATCCGAATTTTGCAATGCACATTGCAGCTTCCGAAGGCGGCTGCGTATACGGTCCGGAATGTCTTGCTCTTTCTTGCCTTTTCCTCGTTGGCAGCTACGCTATGAATGCGCTTTCGCCGAAAATTGCCGGAAAGTTCCAGGTTTCAACAACGTTCATCAAACTTGTTCCGCTTGTACTCATGGCGATTGTTGGAACAATCTACGGCTTCACTCACAACATGGCAGGCTCTGCCGATCCCATTCTTATTGAAAACTTCAAAACCGCTTCCGGTAACACCTCAGTTCTTTTTGTTGCCGTTTGCGCAACCGCTTTTGCATATGAAGGCTGGATCATTGCAACCTCAATCAATGCAGAGCTTAAAAACGCAAAGCGCAATCTTCCGATTGCACTTGTTCTCGGCGGAATAATAATCATTGCCGTTTATGTTCTTTATTACATCGGTGTTGCCGGTGGAGCGGACGTTAATACACTCAGAAGCGAAGGCGCATCCGTTGCTTTCACCAATGTTTTCGGAAACGTTCTCGGAAACATTCTCAATCTTTTTGTTGCGGTTTCCTGCATGGGTACTCTTAATGGTCTTATGCTTGGTTCAACAAGAGGCCTTTACTCGGTTGCAGTCAGAGGTTACGGTCCCAAACCGAAAACCTTCAGCGAAGTCAGCAACGAAACGAATATGCCCACAAACTCTTCTGTTTTTGCCGTTCTTGTTTGCGCTTTGTGGCTTGTATACTTCCGCGGCGCAAACCTCACTCCGAAGCCGTGGTTCGGTCTTTTCAGCTTTGATTCTTCAGAGCTTCCGATCATCACAATCTATGCATTTTACATTCCCATCTTCATTCTTTTCATGAAGAAAGCAAAGGACGTAAACCCGTTCAAGCGCTTTGTTCTTCCCGCTCTTGCAATCATCGGTTCGGCATTCATGGTCTTTGCTGCAATTTACTCGCACGGTATTGCTCCTTATCAGGCAGCAAAAGCAGAAGGCACATTCAGCTGTCCGGTTCTTTTCTATCTTATTGTTTTTGCCGTAATCATGATCATCGGTATTATCTTTGCCAAAAAGCGCGATATAAAATCGGCACCGAAAAGCAAAAAATAAAGTCAAATGTCAAAAAGCACTGTCGTTTTTTCGGCAGTGCTTTTTTCTTGCTCGGTAAGTTTCGGCCTTATGTAGTAAGTCCAAAACTTACCGAAAGAGCTTTATCAATTCTGTCCATGTCAATTTCGCCGAGGTTGCCCATGTGTTCGCGAAGTCTTCTTTTGTCAAGTGTTCTCACCTGTTCAAGAAGAACAATGGAATCTTTTGCAAGGCCGCATCCGTCGGCATTGACTCTTATATGAGTCGGAAGATTTGTTTTTGTTCTTCTGCTTGTTATTGCGGCAGCAATTACCGTTGGACTGAACTTGTTTCCGACATCGTTTTGAACAATCAAAACAGGTCGTATTCCGCCCTGTTCCGAACCGACAACCGGACTCAAATCAGCATAATAAATATCTCCGCGTTTAACATTCATTGCTTAAACTCCCTTTCGTGCCAAAACAATGCAACATCAAATTAACTGTTGCACAAATATTTTGTCCGGCTTTTCTTACTTTTAATCACACGGGAGCAATATCATTTTAATCTGATCGCCAAAATATCCGCGGTCAATATTATTTTATGTCGTTTCACCTTTTGTAGTGAATTGGAAATCATAGACCCCGGCACGAACCGAAACAAGTTTTCCGCTTTCATCAAACGAAATGACAGCTTCACCAAGCGGATATGTGATTTTTTGATGAGATTTTGTGAATGTTTGATTTTCATCAAAAGATGAAAAAATTTCAAAAAGAGTTTCAATTCCTTTTGCAGAACCAAAAAGTTTTTTTAGACTTTCAAGGCTGCAGGAAACGCCGTCAAAGTTCAACGAAAGTTGACCGTTTTCAGTTTTAATAACATAATCTTTTGCTTCTTCCGGATATGTCAGAGTTAAGGCCATTTCCTGCGGCGAAACAAAATAAAAAACACCGGAAAGCTTTTTGTCACCTTCACAGAAGGTAACATTATACGGTATTTCCGGAATCGTATAAATTCTTTTGTCTGCTTTTGATTTGCAGGCGCAAATCAAAGTTATAAGAAGCAAAGTCAACATTAAAATCGAAAGTATTTTTTTCATAAAATTGTTACCTTTCATGAGCTGTATTCATAAAAGTATATTATTTTTCTTTCGACGATATGAAAAAAGCCGCCGCAAAGCGGCAGCCAAAAATTAAAGGAAATTTATTCAAAATCCGCAAAAGCTTCACGAAGTTCTTCAATAACATCGCTCGGAAGTATTCCTGTTTTTGAATACCTGTCGGCAAGAACATCGGCGCAGTATCCGTGAATATAAACAGCCGCGTCGCAAGCGTCAACCGGATGCATTCCGCGCGCGCAAAACGCCGAAAGAATGCCGGCAAGAACATCGCCGCTTCCGCCTTTTGAAAGACCGTTGTTTCCGGAAGCATTGACATATACACGGTCGGATTCGGGCGAAGCAACAACTGTGTTTGACCCTTTAAGGACGACAAAGACACCGTGGTCTTTTGAAAAACTTCCGGCATAGGAAACCCGGTCGGCCTGAATAAGACTTGTTTGAACACCCGTAAGCCGGCTCATTTCTCCCGGATGCGGCGTAAGAATTACCGGCGCGGAAAGATTATCAAGAACAGTCTTGTTTCCGGCAATAATATTAAGTGCATCCGCGTCAAGAATTATCGGAACTTTTGCGTTTTGCAAAACAGCTTTGAGGACCGCTTCGGTGTCTTCGTTAACGCCGAGACCGCAGCCAATCAAAATTGCGTCGAATTTGTCAAGAGAAGCTATAAGTTCTTCGGTGCATGAAACTGAAAGTGTACCTTTTTCGTTATCTTCGAGCGGCATGAAAAGAGTTTCGGTGAGTTTTGCTGTCATTGTATTGTAAATGCACTTAGGGAAAGCGCAGGTAACAAGTCCGACACCGCTTCGAAGAGCAGCCTTTGCCGCAAGAGCGGCGGCACCGGGCATTGCACGGCTTCCGCAGATTGAAAGAAGATGACCGAATGTCCCCTTGTGCGCACAAGGATCGCGATATGGAAATAAATTGCTGATTTCGGTCTTATTATAGGTATACATCGAATTATTGATAAAATTATAGCTGTCCTCCGGTATACCGATGTTTGCAATAATAATATCACCGCAACAGTCGGAAGCCGGATGAACAATGTGCGCCGGCTTAAGGGCGGAAATAGCAATTGTGTAATCGGAAACAAAGCAGTTCGGGTCGCGGTATCCGCTGTCGCAGTATACGCCGCTCGGAACATCAATTGCAAACTTAAGTCCGTTTGCCTGCGACATCTCGTTAATCAAAGTTTTCATATCTTCGGCAATTGAACCGTAAAAACTGAAACCGAAAATTGCGTCAACAATGACATCTGCACTTTTAACGGTTTGGATTGCTTTTGTTCTGTCGGCATCGTACCAAACAGTAGGAATCGCAATGTCAACAGCCATTTTATACATATATTCTGCCTCAGGGCTTGACGGATATCCGGAAGCCAAAACAATGCAGACATTATATCCGTTTTCGGCAAATTTTCGTGCAACAACAAAACCGTCGCCGCCGTTGTTGCCCTTTCCGCAAACAACAACAATATTGCGTCTCCTTGTCTTTTCGCTTTCAATAATATTTCTGATGTTTCTTGTGCAAGCGGCTCCGGCGTTTTCCATCATACGCTGATAGCTCAGCCCGTATTTTGCCGTGTATTTTTCAACCTGCTTCATTTCATCGCAGTTGAGAAGTCGCATAAATTATCCACCTTTCAAAACAAGTTTACGTTTTACGGCTACATTGTAGCACACTTTTACTTAAATTAAAATATTTTTTGATTAACTCTTGAAAAAAAGTTCGAATTATGTTAAAGTATCAGAAGATAACGCAATGAAAAAGAGAGTAAGCGTTCTTTTTTCGTTTTCAGAGAGGAGCGGCATATGCTGAAAGCCACTTTATCGAAAAAACGCCGAAGTTCACTT
>DKDD01000204.1:4160-4482 GCA_002451715.1 Ruminococcaceae bacterium UBA6857
AGAGCGGCAAGGCTGAATAAAAAAGTAGGTCTTGACGGACTATCCCCGTTAACGGATACAAGGAGTGTTTGCTTTTTGCAAAAATTAGGGTGGTACCGCGGAGTATTTTTGATTTTCAGCTTCGTCCCTACTTTCAGGGGCGAGGCTTTTTGTTTTGTCTCTATCACATGAACATATAAAAATGAAAGGAATGATTCCAAAATGAAAGAACAACTTGAAGCAATCCGCAAAAACGCGATTGAAGAGCTTCAAAAAGCTTCTGTTTTGCAGGATCTTGATTCGGTAAGAGTTAAGTTCCTTGGCAAAAAAGGCGAACTTACTG
>DKDD01000028.1 GCA_002451715.1 Ruminococcaceae bacterium UBA6857
ATTTTGCGGGGGAAAAATTGAATTATCAATTCTCCAATGCGGCTACATCGGATGTCCTGCACAACTTCCCTCATTAAAACGAAAATCCGCTTGAGATTAAACTACATTCTGGGGGGCTTTAAAATAAGCAAGGCACAAATTAAAAAGCTATGCTTTTCCCGACACGCGGATTTTTTCTGCAAGCTTTTATGTTTTCGTCTTTCTGCAAGTTCTAATTCTAACTTTTCTATATTCTTACAAATATTTACACATTTCACCGTTTATTGTGCAACATGAACTTTCAGCCGCAAAGTTGTTCCGACACCGACCTCGGTGTCAATTTGAAACTCGTCGGTATATTTTTTGATGTTCGGAAGTCCCATTCCCGCACCAAAACCAAGACAACGAATGTTGTCCGGAGCAGTTGAGTATCCCTCTTTCATTGCAAGTTCAACGTTTTCAATTCCGGGACCGTGGTCGGAAAGAGTCACACTGATGTTATTTTCGTCAATTTCAACGTCAATTTCGCCGCCGCCGGCATGAATCACCATGTTGATTTCTCCCTCATACATTGCAACGGCAACATTTCTGATAACGCCCGGAGCAATGCCGAGCTGTTTGAGCGTTCTTTTAACATCGCCGGACGCCGCACCGGCACGGGTGAAGTCGTCGCCCGGAACGTCATAGTGAAGTTTTATGGACTCCATTATGCTCCGCTGCCTCCTCTCAATCCGGCATTATAAAGCTTGCCGCAGGCGGTGAACATTTCCATTGAAGTGCAAAGCATAACCATGTCTCGCTCTTCCGCAAGGTTGATCATTGCAAGGTCGGGTCTTTTTCCGCGAACAAAAACAATGCAGTGCATATCCATCATTTCCGCCGTTCTGACAACCTGCGGAT
This sequence comes from Ruminococcaceae bacterium UBA6857, assembly GCA_002451715.1. Lineage (GTDB taxonomy): Bacteria > Bacillota > Clostridia > Oscillospirales > Acutalibacteraceae > UBA6857. The sequence goes on from DKDD01000028.1 coordinate 880, forward strand.
TGACAAGTCCAGTGAGAAGAACGGCCTGCTCTTTAACAAAAGCAAGAACGTCACTCATCATATCGCTGCCGCAGGCGGTGTGCACCTCGGTTTCAAGAAGATCGTCTCTGCAAACAACTTCCGCGTTCAAAATTTCCTTAACTTCTTTAACAGTCATACAGTATTTCCTCCTAAATAATAACCGATTGCGGCGGTTATCAAAAAAGGCGAAAGATCAAGAAGTGAGTCTTTCGCCTAAAATTATTTTTGGTTGTGATTATAAAACAAAGCCGGCTTTTTCAATTTCCTGCTTAATAACGCCGCAGGCTGTTTTCCAAACGATTTTTCCGGCTTCGATAAAGCTTTCGCTGTTCTTTTTAACCGAGCAAAGCATTGCAAACGCTTCGCCGATATCGCTTTCAAGGTCTTTTCCCTTTTTCATTGCAAGATAATAGAACGTGAAAGCAGCACCGTCCGAGATGTTCTTATAAAAACCAGCGTGTTCTTTTCTGAGCGTATCGTGCATGGCATTAATCGCAGTTGTTGAAAGCTGAGGCGCGGGAATTTCAAGCTGAAGCAGCGATTCCGCGGCAAAAATCATCAGCACTCTGATTTGAAAAAGAACGTCCTGCGATTGAAATTTCGGCGCAAGAATCTCTTTAAAATCAATTGCAAGCGCGTTTTCTTCGGTGCTGTCAATCAGCGGAGTCAAAGTTGCAAGTCGTTTGCCGAGTTCCTTTGCCTTTTGAAGATTGCCGTTTTGGCGGTGGGAATTGAGCGCTTCAATGTCCGCGCCGAGATTGACCGAAAAATCGTCTTCGTCTTTTTTTGCTTTATAGATTCTTACATCGTCCGCCATTGCAGATACCTCCGTGGAAAATTCGGACAAAAAAGTTTGCCCTTATTATTCGGCCGCCGCTTTTGCCGCTGCGGCTTTCTTTTGTTTTCTTTTCATTTTTGCTTTATAGCTGATGAGGTTTGCAAGTGCCTCTTCGTCGGGGCCGTAATCGCCGAGACGAACGGGATGAGCGTTGTATCCGCCGTGGAAATCGCTTCCGCCGGTCATAACAAGCTTGTGCTTTTTCGCTTTCTTTTTAAGATACTCCTGCTGTTCCGGAGTATTCGCCGGGTGCCAAACCTCAACACCGTCAAGACCGAGCGGGATAAGGTCGTCAAGAAGTTCAAAGTTATCATAAAAACCGGGGTGCGCCAAAACGGCAATTCCGCCGGCATCGTGAATCGCTTCAAGCGTTTCTTCGGGCGACGGATAGGTTGATTCAACCAAAACGCAGTCTTTTCCGCCCTTTTTGAAAAGGGAATCGAAAAGTTCGCCGAAGATCGTTGTTGTATAGCCGCTTTCCAAAAGTGCCTGCATAATGTGCTGCTTATAGATATTCGTTGAACCGGTTGCACATTTTACAATGAACTCGGTTGTAATCGGATATTTTTGGGTTACTCTTACGGCCATTACTTTTCCTGCGCTTTTTCTGATGAGCGAATTGCGCTTGCAAAGGCCCTCAAGCCTTTCCGGGCTGTCGGGGAAATAGCAAAGCATATGAGCTTTTCCGCCGCGCGTTTTATCCGTGCAGGTAAGTTCAACCGCCGGAATAACGGTTACGCCGAATCTTTCACCTATAATTTTTGCTCTGACGGTTCCTGCAAGGCAGTCATGGTCTGTGATTGCAAGAGTGGTTATGCCGCTCTTTTTTGCAAGAATGATGATGTCGTCAATACCCATGGTTCCGTCAGAAAGCTTGGTATGACAATGTAAATCTGCTGACAAAATTAAACTCTCCTCTCCCCTTTTTAAAATCTTTGTCTTTTCAAAACTCTCTTTTGCGCCGAAAACGGTTTCGGCTTGATGAAATGCACAAAATATGTATAAAAAAAGGTCAAATTACCGCAATAATACTATATGTATTAATTATAGCACGATTTTTTTGATTTTCAAGGGTTTGGAAAAAATTAACATATA
>DKDD01000194.1 GCA_002451715.1 Ruminococcaceae bacterium UBA6857
ATTTTTACAATTTCGTTTTCAACGTCGGTTTCAATAACAACGGGCGGTATTGCGGGAAGAAGATATTCTTTCCCCTTTTCATCCTTAACGTGCCAAACATCGTTGGCTCCTGTTTCGCTGACATCGCAAAGTGTTCCGTAAGTCACGGTTTCATCGTCTGCGTCAACAACCTTGCAGCCGATGAGATCCTGAATAAAGAACTGCCCTTTCGGCAAGTTTGCATCGTTTCGGTCCATATAAAGAACGCGGTTTCGCATAAGATTGGCTTTGTCGATACTGTCAACACCGTCAAGCATAAGAATGACAATGTTTCCGTGAGGACGGCAGGAAAGAACTTTAACGGGTTTTTCGCCGTTTTTGTCGTAATAAAGAGTTTTGAAACGTTTGAAAAAAGAAGGACTGTCACACCATGGGTCAACACGGACTTCACCTTTTATTCCGTGGGTACTGACAATTTTTCCGATTTCAAGATACTTTTTAAGCATATTCGTTTTTCGGCAGAAAAATGCCGCTCCTTTCGGCTATATATTAAAACAACAAAGGCAGACCGAAAAAGCCTGCCTTTGAAAAGATTCAATGACAATTAAAAATATCAGTCATTCTTTGTCGGATCAAGGATCCAATCTTCGTTGACACCCGTTCCGGTGATGTGGCAAAGGAATCTGTAAAGATAGTTCCACATGTCGATAAGGATGATTTCAATCTGCTTGAGAGCGTCCTTCATTGTTTTCTCCTCCTTAAAAAATTATTTACAATTTGATTATACACCAAGCCGTTTGATTTTTCAACAGTTAAATTAATTTTCAGCGCAAAAAATCCGGCGATCGCGCGACCGCCGGAAGAAAAATTATTTATCTGTTACGGCACCCATGATGTTGACAAGGCATTTCATAAGTTCAACAACAAAATTGACGATCTTTTTGATCACTGCAACAATATTGTCAAAGCCGAGTTCGGTATTGACTTCGCCGTATGCCGGAAGTTCAACGTTTTTGTCGCCCGGTGCGGTGTCAACCATAATGCTGTCAAGAATCGGTTTAAGAATTGCGGTTGTTACTTTGATTCCGAATTCGCCGTCAGAAGTATGTTCAAAAATGAGCTCTTTAAGATTGATTCCGAGCTTTGACGGATCAACGCCGACAAGTTTGAACACTGCGTTGAAAATTGCAAAACGAAGGTCGTTGGGCACACCTTCAAACGAATAGGCAAGCAAAACGGAAACGCATTTGACGGCAAGTTTCATTTCAATGCTGTCGCCGGCAAAGTTTTCGTCACCGCTGAAATGTGCTTTCAAAATTACCATTGCGGCATCAAAACCGGTCTTGTAATCGCTTTTCGGAATTGAAATTCCGTATGTTTTTGCAACCGCTTCAACGCTGTCGGTTTCGCCGTAAAGCGGAGCAAAAATCAGCGACTTCGCCCTTTTGCAAACTCCGTCAAGAGTATCATGAACAACGGCGTCTTTAACCTTAATAAGGTCGCAAAGAGTATCTGCGTCGGCAAAATAGTTGACAGCATATCTGCATGTTTCGTCAAAGACTTCGTTTGCATAAGCAGGAAGATTTGTTGTGAGCATTTGAAGAGCTTTTTCGCTGTGACCCTTTGCGATGAGAGAAGTGTCGTGAATTTTTGTTACCGACTTGGATTCGGCCTTAACGCCTTCGTCCGAGAACGAAACAAGGCGGTATTCAATCGGATAAACAAGAAGCGACGGAGCGGAAAGGTCATAAACTTCGTTTCCGAGGGTGCTTGTGCGCATTGCGATATCGCCGACATGCTTGTGTCCGGTAAAAACATATTTAATTCCCGCATCGGCAAATTTTGAAGATACTTCGCGCCAGTTTTCAACAACGAAAGCGGTGAGAAGTTCATGAAGCGGAAAATGAGACATAATCGGGTGATGCATCATGGCGATTACTTTTTTGCCTCTTGCCTGAGCGGCGGCTGCCTGTTCAAAAATCCATGCATAAAGTTCATCGGTCATACCGTCGCGGGTTTTTCCCGGAAGGTTTGAGTCGATTGCGATGAGGGTATATTCATCGTTGAGGTCGACAGCATATGAGCAGGTGTTTTTATCCTGTGCATATGACTGAGCAAAGCCCATATTATAGTATGTTTCACGGAAGAACTCAACGCCCTCGCCTGCCATGTCATAATAGTCATGGTTACCGGGGATAACATAAATAGGAACGCCGTGTTTCTTTTGGAACGCATCAAGATATGTAGCAAGCTTTTTGTGCTGTTCGGCAGTACCTTTATTGGTAAGGTCACCGGTGATGAGAATGTACTGAGCGCCGTTTTCGATTGCTTCAAGCATAAACGAATCAACAACGCCGTATGATTCATCGTTAAGGCTTGCAAACATGCCTTTGTTTCCGTACATTCCGTCGCCGTTGATATCGTTGATTGTTTCGGCTTCGATTGTGTGAATGTCGCTTGCAACGGCAACTTTCAGCGGGGTCTTTTTCTCGGTGTCAACTGCGCCGGCGCAAAGTGCAAAGCACGAAACCGCCATGACTGCGGCAAGAAAAACACTGAGAACTTTTTTGAATGTTTTCATCTGTATTACTCCTTTCGACTTTTGTCGCTTATTCATTTTAACATAGATTTCATCGAATTAACAGAGTTTTAATTAATTTTAATGGTAATAGTAAAAACTTACCGAAGCAAAA
>DKDD01000012.1 GCA_002451715.1 Ruminococcaceae bacterium UBA6857
CTAAGAAAAGACTTGTACACATATTATTTACCAAAGTTCACGAAAGGAGGAACAATATGTGTCGGTTCGATTCTGCCGTTTCTTTTGTTTCGGCAAGGCTCAGAACGATTTTGAAAAGTACGGACAGCGAAACAAAAGAAAAAGCATTTGAAGTGCGCCTTCGCGCAAAACGCCCAGTTGTAGTTGTCAAAGCGGGAAAAAGCTTTTTGATTTCCGAAAACGGAATGCTGACAACCAATCCCGAAAAATGTGTCATATGTTCAAAAGAAGAGCTTGAAGATTCGTTCAAACGACTTTGCGGCTTTTCCGTGCATTCATATCAAAACAATATTGCGGACGGTTTTATAACGCTTTCCGGCGGACACAGAGTCGGAATCACGGGAACCGCCGTCTGCGGTGAAAAAGGACGGCTTGACGGACTTCGGGACATCTCATCGCTCAATATAAGAATTGCAAGAGAAGTCGACGGATGTTCAAATGAAATTTTAAAAAGCGCTTTTTCGCACGGACTGAAAGGACTTTTGATAGCCGGACCTCCGTTAAGCGGAAAAACAACAATACTGCGCGATATAGTCAAAAGAATTGCGGGCTTTGAAAACGAAGAAAGCAAAAAAGTTTGCGTAATTGACGAACGCGGTGAACTTGCCGCAATGAAAGACGGTGTGCCGCAAAACGACATCGGAATAAACAGCGATGTTCTCACGGGTTATCCAAAAGCAATTGCCATTCAAACGGCGCTTAAAACAATGTCGCCGGAAATAATTGCATGCGACGAAATTTCTTCCGACGAGGAAATTGAAGCAATTACTCAAGGTGCAAACAGCGGCGTTGTTTTTATTGCTACCGTTCATGCGGCGGATTTTGACGATTTGATAAAGCGAAAGCAGATTGAGAAACTAATTGATGTAGGCTGTTTTGAAAATGTTGTTTTGCTTGACGGCGCAAAAAACGCCGGAAAAATTCTTGAAATTTTTGAAACCGGTGAGATTAAAGATGAAATATACAGGCGGCGTTTTGGTTTGGCTTGCGGTTGCGGGAGTCGGAATGATGTTTGCTGAACGTTTTTCGAGAAGAGAAAAAGGAATAGAGTGTTTGCTCGCTTTGTTTAAAAAAATGGAAATTGAAATATCGCATTATTCGTTATCGTTTCCGGATTTTATTGAAAAAACGGCGAAAGAAAATTCATTGAAAAACCCGCGTTTTCTTCCTCTTTGCGCCGAAAAAATCAAAGCCGGAACTGACTTTCCAATTGCGTGGAAAGAAAGCATTGAAGAAAAACCTCCGCTTTTGTTGCGTGAAGAAAAGGAACGCCTTTTTGAATTTGCCGCGGTTTTGTCCTCATGTGATAAAGACGGTGTTCTGAAAGTATTGTCATTTTATGAGGAAACTTTCAAAAATTCATTGACCGAAGCCAAAAGTGCAAAAAACAAATATGCAAAGCTTTGCGTGGCATGCGGCGTTTTCGCCGGCGGAGTGGTATTCATGACATTGATTTGAGTGTGAGAAAGAATGAAGATTGATTTAATATTTAAAATTGCGGCAATCGGAATAATCGTTTCAATACTTAACCAGATTTTATCCCGCGCTGAAAAAAGCGAATATGCAACGCTGACAACCCTTATGGGTATTATTATTGTTTTACTGATGCTTATTCCGGAAATCAGCGGTCTTTTTGAAAGCGTGAAAGAGCTGATTGAATTTTGAGCCTGATACTTAAAATCGCGTTGCTTGCCGTTGCCGCGGCAATTCTTTCCTCATTGCTCAAAGAAAGCAGACCGGAATATGTTCTTTTGCTCGAACTTTGTTTTGTTGTTGTCGTTGCGGCGTTTGTGATAAGCTTTGCATCAAAAAAAATCGCCGGACTTTTTGAGAATACTTTTGACGGACTTGTTGACGGAAAGTATATTTCAATAATGCTCAAAGGTGCGCTTGTCAGTGTTTCAAGTTCTGTTTGCGCTTCGCTTTGCCGCGAAAGCGGAAACCGTGCACTCGGAGATATAGTTGAAATTTCGGGAAGAGTGATAATTATAATGTTCAGTATTCCGCTAATCGAATCCGTTGTTGAAACGGCGCTTGTGTATGTAAAATGATGAAAAGAATTTTTAAAAACCTTATTATAATCATGTTTATAGCGGCGCTTTCTTTTTTTGTCGGCGCCGAAGCCGGTTCGGAAGATTACAAAAATTCCGTGAACAAAGATTTGTTTTCTTCGTTCGACGGCGAAACAAAAGAAGCGCTCGAGCTATTCGGAATAGACGGAATCGAAAACAGCGTTTTTGATTTTTCATTTGAAAGTTTATCCGATTACTTTACAACGAACCTTAAAGATAAAGCAAATTCGGCAATAAAACTGTTCTTTGAATTTTTGTCGGTGCTGATGATAATCTCTGTTATCGAAATGCTCAAGGGTAAGAGTGAAAAAGGGAATGTTCTTTCGGTCCTTTGTGTTTGTGTGCTTTCGCTTCTTACTGCGCAGAAAACATACGGAATTTTAAATATTGCAGTGACGGGTGCAGAGTCTGTCAACAAACTGATGGTTTCTTTTGTTCCGATATATGCCGGAATAGTCGCTGTTTCGGGTAATCCGGTGAGTGCCGCAACATATAATTCGCTGACTCTTCTTTTCGCCGAAGGAGTTTCGCTTTTTGCGTCGAAGATTCTTGTGCCGTTTGTCGGAGTAATTCTTTGTCTTACAATTGCTTTTTCAATGAGTGATGTTTTTGATTGCGGTCGCTTCCTTTCCGCGGCAGGGAAAGTGACAAATCTTTCTCTCGGGGTTGCAGCGGCTTTTTTCACCGGTTTTCTCTCTTTCAAAAACGTTCTTTCTTTTGCGGCGGACAGTGCGGGAACACGCGGAGTAAGATTTTTGGTCAGCAGTTTGATTCCGGTTGTCGGCAGTGCAATGAGTGATGCATATTCCGCCTTTTCTTCAAGTATAAATTTAATAAAAGGCTCGGTTGCCGGTGTCGGAATACTTGCGGTTGTTTTGTGTTGTCTTCCCGGTATAACGGAACTTTTGCTGAATTTTGTTTCGCTTTCTCTTCTTTCTTTTGCGGCGGGACTTTTTGGGCGGAATGAAGCCGCCTCGCTTTTCAAAGGTTTTTCGCTTGCGATAAAAATTTTATTGCTTGTTTTGGTGTATGAAGTTTTTATTGTCATTATTTCAACCGGTCTTATGCTGAGCATAAAGGGAGGAAGCTGATGGAAACAATTAAAGGTTGGGCGGCGCTGATTGCCGCAACGTCAATTGTCGGTGCCGTTTTTCTTGCACTTATTCCCGGTGGAAAAGCAAAAGCCGCTTTTTCAACATTGGTGGGGATCGTTTTTATCTGCGCGATTATATCCCCGTTTTCCGCAAAGTCCGATTTAAACTTTGATTTTGAAGATGACTTTTTTGCGTTGACGGAGAAAAACGAAGAATATCTTAATCAAAGCAGCAAAGCGGCAATATCGGTTGCGCAAAGCGGATTTGAAAATGCATTGAAAACGGCTTTTGAAAATCTCGGTTATTCAGATTTTCAAACAGCAGTAGAGTGTGACGAAAACTTAAAAGTTGAAGTTGTCACAGTGGTTTTTAAAACCGACTTTGATCAGGAAAAGGTTAAAAGTGAAATCAAAAGAATTTGCGGAGACACCGCAATAAAGCTTTCAAAAGGTGAATCGGATGAAAGATAAACTGAAAGAAAAACTTGTTCAAAAACTGAAAACAGACAAAAAGCTTTTGCTGATTGTCGCCGTGGGTGTGCTCGGAATGGCGTTGATCTTTTTTTCAGAAATCAAACCGGAGACGAAAAAGGACAACACGGCATTGATTACTAACGCATCGGTTTCATATGAAGAAACCGTTGAAAAAAAACTGAAAGACTTGATTGAAAGCATTGACGGCGCGGGAAAAGCGCAGGTTATGGTTGTTTTTGAATCGTCAAAAGAATCCGTTTTTGCAAAAGACTTAGACGAGGACACCGAAAACGGAGAAAAAACAGATTCAAAGAAAACAAAAAGCAAATATATTATTATCGAAAAAAGCGGAGAGGAAAACGGTCTTTTGACAAAGAACGTTTATCCGTCGGTCAGCGGTGTTGCAATAGTCTGTGACGGCGCAGGGGACAGTGTTATTAAACAGCGGATCGTTGAAACAGTTTCCGCATTGTTTGATATAAATTCAAAAAACATCAGTGTAGTCCGCAAAGCCGGATAAGGAGGAAATTTTATGAGCATGTTTGTCAAAAAAAAGCAGATTCTTGCCGCAACGCTGATTATTGCGCTTGCCGCGGCAATCACGGTGAATTGGTATTACTCAAAACCGAAAACCGAAGACGCAAAAACTTCGGCAGTGACTCAAGATGACGAAAAGGCGCAAAACCTCGGCGATTCGCTTCTTGTCGGGGCAAGCAATGTTTCGGATGAATCAAAACCGCAAGAGTCAAATGCCGAATACTTTGCTTCTGCAAGGCTTGAACAAAAGAACGTAAAGGAAGAAATCGAAGAAAAAATTGAAGATACACTGAAAAATGAAAAACTTGATGACGGCGAAAAAGAAAAGCTTAATGCACTTTTATCGGATTTTCAAAACACATTAAAAGCACAGACAGACTGCGAAGAACTTATTAAAGCGAAGCTCGGCGGAGACTGCGTTGTTGTTCTTAACGGAGAAAAATCCCAGGTAATAATTGAAAACGGGAAATTAAACGAAAGCGCAATATTGCAAATAACGGAAATTATCACGAATAATACAGAAGTTTCGCCCGAAAATTTGACAATAATTGAAGCAAAGTAGTTGCCTGTTTTAAAATTTGTGGTATAATATAACCTCAAATGATGAAAAAGTGTATCTTTTTACATTCTGTATGCAAAAAAGAACGGAAGGAAAAACAAATATGACACGACACGAGGCAAGAGAAGTTGCGTTTATAATTACGTTTGAAAAAAGCTTTCTTGAAGATGTTTCTCTCGGCGATATAATCGAAAGCGCCGGTGAATCCGAATTTTTTGAAGTTAACAATTATGTCATCAGAACAACAAAGGGCGTTTTTGAAAATCTTGCGGCTATTGACGAGACAATCGAAAACAATCTTGTCGGCTGGTCAAAAAAGCGTATTTCGCGCGTTGCCGCCGCAATAATGAGGGTTGCTGTTTTTGAACTTCTTTTCAGTGAAGAAAAAGTGCCCGTCGGTGTTGCAATCAACGAAGCCGTTGAAATTGCAAAAAAATACGCTTCGCCCGAAGACGCTTCATACATTAACGGCGTTCTCGGCGCAATAGCAAAGAAAAAGTGATGGCATATCTCGGCTTTGACACAAGTAATTATACAACTTCTGTTGCCGCGTATTTTCCGGAAGAAGGGCATATAATTCAGGAAAAGCTGCTTTTACCGGTGAAAAGCGGCGAAAAGGGACTTCGCCAAAGCGACGCTGTTTTTCATCACACGGTTCAGCTTAAACCTGTTTTTGAAAAGCTTATGAAAAACAGAGATTTTTCTGTTGATGGGGTCTGTGCTTCGGCAAGGCCGTGTCTTCGTGAAGATTCATATATGCCGTGCTTTCTTGTCGGAAGAACCGCCGCATACTGTGCGGCTCTTTCGGCAAATGCGCCTTTTTTTGAAACAGCTCATCAGCATGGACATATTGTTGCGGCGCTTTTCAGTGCAGGAAGACTCGATTTGCTTGAAGAAAAATTTGTTGCATTTCATCTTTCCGGCGGAACGACCGAAGCACTTCTTGTAACGCCCGACGAAAAAGAAATTATTGCGGTTCAAAAAATAGCTTCTTCGCTTGACCTAAAGGCAGGACAAGCCGTTGACAGAGTCGGACTCATGCTGAACCTTTCTTTTCCGTGCGGAAAAGGACTTGATAAACTTGCTTCAAAAAGCGAAAAGAAGTATAAAATTAAAGCTTCGATGAAAGGTTTGGATTGCTCGCTTTCCGGAATTGAAAATAAAGCAAAAAAACTTGTTGAAAGCGGCGAAAGCAATGAAGATGTTGCGCGTTTCTGCATTGAATCCGTATCTGCAGCGCTTGAAGAAATGACGAAACGTATTCTTGAAAAATACGGCGATCTTCCGCTTGTTTATTCCGGCGGAGTTATGTCTAATTCAATAATAAGCAAAAGATTCAAAGAAAAATACAACGCGATTTTCGCAAAGCCTGAATTTTCCTGCGATAACGCTGCCGGCGTTGCGATAATCGGTTATCTTAAAGGAAAAAGAAAAACGGAGAGAAATTTTTAATGTCAAATATTTTAACCGTTTCACAAATTAACACTTATATCAAATCAATCGTCGATTCCGATTACAATCTTAAAAATATATATGTAAGCGGTGAAGTTTCAAATTTCACCAATCATTACAGAACAGGTCATTTTTATTTCACTCTCAAAGATTCAAATGCCGCAATAAAAGCCGTGATGTTTCGTTCGGCCGCCGAGCGCGTTCGCTTTGAGGTTGAAAACGGAATGAAAGTTATAATTCGCGGAAACATTTCTGTTTTTGAACGTGACGGTGTTTATCAGCTTTACTGCGAAGATATGATTCCCGACGGACAGGGCGCATTGAATCTTGCGTTTGAACAGCTCAAGAAAAAGCTTTATGAACAGGGAATGTTTTCGGATGAACACAAAAAGCCCCTTCCGCAATTTCCGGAAAGGGTTGGTGTAATTACATCACCGACCGGTGCGGCCGTGCATGATATTCTCACTGTTCTTGAAAGAAGATTTCCGCTTTCCCGGGTTGTTTTTGAACCGGTTGCCGTTCAAGGTGACAGTGCTGCGCCGCAAATTGTTCAGGCAATCGAAAAGTTCAACCGACTTAAAGCCTGCGATGTTCTTATCGTCGGTCGCGGCGGCGGTTCGATTGAAGACCTTTGGGCGTTCAACGAAGAAATTGTTGCGCACGCAATTTATGATTCGGAAATACCTGTTATTTCCGCCGTCGGACATGAAACCGATTTCACGATTGCCGATTTTGTCAGCGACAGGCGTGCTCCGACTCCGTCCGCGGCGGCTGAAATTGCCGTTCCGGATTACCGAGAAGTTCTTTATACTCTTGACGGTATGCTCGACCGAATGATGAATGTTGTTCTGTCTGAAATCGGAAGAAAAAAAGAGCTTTTGAACGAAAGAGAAAAAAGCTTTTCTCTGCTCGGACCGCAAAAACGAATTGAACAGTATTTAGCGTTGTCTCAAATGCTGGAAACAAGAATGAATACTGCGTTTTCGCATGTTTTTTCGCGCCTTTCCGGTGAGGTTGTTTCGTTTGCTTCACGGCTTGAAAGCGTCAGCCCGCTCAAAACGCTTGAACGTGGCTTTGCGTTTGCTTCCGCAGAAAACGGAGAAAGCATAAAAAGTGTTGCTTCCGTAACCGTCGGAGAAAAAATAAATGTTCGTGTTCTTGACGGTAAACTTAAGTGTACTGTTGACGAAGTTTTGCCGAATGAAATTGAAAGTCGAAAGGAATAATATATAATGGATACATATAATTTTGACACGGCGCTTTTGCGTCTTAAAGAAATTACCGAAAGCCTTGAAAGCGGAGAAAATGACCTTGAAATGTCAATGAAACTCTATGAAGAAGGCGTTCATCTTGTTGCTTTTTGCAACAAATCGCTTGAAAACGCAAAGCAAAAGGTGATTGAACTTTCGGAAATTGCAGGCGGTGAAGACGATGAGTAAAAAGTATACAACCGAAGAATATGCTTTTTTAATAAACGAAGCTCTTGAAAAAGTTCTTTCAAATTGCGGCGACAACGTTGTTTCCGAAGCAATGAAATACAGCGTGAGAAACGGCGGAAAAAGAATCAGGCCGATTCTTGTTTTGGAATTTTGCAGAATGTGCGGCGGAAATATCGAAGAAGCACTTCCGTTTGCCTGTGCAATCGAAATGATTCATACCTATTCGCTCATTCATGATGATCTCCCATGCATGGATAACGACGACATGAGAAGAGGACAGCCTTCCTGCCATATAAAATTCAAGGAGCATTTTGCACTTCTTGCCGGCGACGGTCTTTTGACTCATGCTTTTTCAAGTGTTCTTTCATCCGAAATTGCAAAAAAAGCCCCACAAAAAACTCTCAAAGCACTTTCTGTTCTTGCCGAAGGCGCCGGAAACAAAGGTATGATCGGCGGACAGGTTATTGACCTTGAAAGCGAAGGAAAAGAAATTGACAGCAACACACTTGAAAAAATGGATAGCTTAAAAACCGGTGCACTTATAAAAGCTGCAGCCGTAATGGGAGTTATTCTCGCAGACGGTAGCGACGAACAGATTAAAGCTGCAGAAAACTTTGCTTTGAAACTCGGACATGCTTTTCAAGTTGTTGATGACATTCTTGATGTTGTTGGAAGTGCCGAAGCGCTCGGAAAGCCGATTGGCAGTGATGTTGTCAGCGAAAAATCAACCTATGTTTCGCTTCTCGGCCTTGAAATGTCACAGATATACGCAAAAAAACTTACCGATGAAGCGCTTGCAAGCCTTTCGGTTTTCGGTGACGAAGCCGAATATATGCGAGATCTTTCGAAAAAGCTTTTGTCAAGAAGGAATTGAGAAAACTAATGGAATACAGATTGCTTTCTGCTGTAAATTCCCCGTCGGACATCAAAAAAATGAACGACAGGGAGCTTAATGAACTGTGCTTTGAAATACGGCAAAAAATGCTTGAAACCGTTTCAAAAAACGGCGGCCATCTTTCGTGTAATCTCGGCGCGGTTGAACTTACCGTTGCGCTGCATAAGGTTTTTGATTCGCCTTTCGACAGCATTGTTTTTGACGTCGGACATCAGTGCTACGCGCATAAGCTTATAACCGGACGTTATAAAAACTTCGACACACTCAGAAAAAAAGGCGGAATTTCTGGTTTCTGCCGCCCGAACGAAAGCGAACACGACACGTTTTATTCCGGACACAGTTCAACCGCCGTCTCTGCCGGACTCGGCGTTGCAACGGCGAACAAGCTTTTGAAAAACGACAACTATACCGTTACCGTTATCGGAGACGGATCGTTCACCGGCGGAATGGTTTATGAAGCGCTCAACAACGGCGGAAGGAGCAAAACAAGGCATATTATTATTTTGAACGACAATAAAATGTCAATTTCGGAAAACGTCGGTGCTTTTGCAAAGTATCTTGCCGTCATTCGTTCAAAGCCGGGATATTATAACTTCAAAGCTTCGACAGAACGAACACTCAATAAAATTCCGAGCGTCGGAAAAAAGATCACCCAAAGGCTTTATGACTTAAAAACAGACATTAAAAACAAACTTTATTCGCAAAGTACATTTTTTGAGGATCTCGGATACAGATACATGGGTCCTATTGACGGCCATGATATAACCGTTCTTGTTGATGCACTTGAAGCGGCAAAAAAAGTTAATGCTCCCGTTTTGCTTCACGTTAATACGGTTAAAGGCAAGGGATATAAATTTGCTCAGGAAGATCCAAGCCGCTTTCACGGTGTCGGTCCTTTTGAACTTTCAACGGGAAAAACAAAAGCGCCGTCCGACTGCTTTTCCGATAAACTCGGTGAATATCTTTGCAAGTATGCGCCCGACAACGGAAAAATCTGTGCAATAACGGCGGCAATGGGGGTTGGAACCGGGCTTGAATCGTTCAGAAAAAAGTTTCCGGACAGATTTTTTGATGTCGGCATTGCCGAAGAACATGCCGTAACTTTTGCAAGCGGACTTGCAAAAAAAGGAATGCTTCCTGTTTTTGCGGTTTACTCAACTTTCTTCCAGCGCTGCTATGATCAGCTTGTGCATGATGTTTCGCTTCAAAAGCTGAAAATAATTTTTGCAATTGACCGCGCCGGCTTTGTCGGTGAGGACGGCGAAACACACAACGGACTCATGGACGTTGCTTTTCTTTCAACGATACCCGACATAATTGTGTATTCTCCGTGCTGCTACAGATCGCTTGAAGCTGACATCAACAATGCGATCAATGCCGATAAGGTCTCGGTTGCGGTAAGATATCCGCGCGGAAAACAGGATGAAAACGTTTCGGTTTTAAAATATAACTGTGTTGAATATTCAACTTACGGAAACGAAGAGGCTGATATTTGCATTGTTACATACGGAAGAGTTACCGGCCGGGCAATTAAAGCCGTTGATATACTTTCAAAGTGCGGAAAATCGGTATTTTTGATTTCAATCAACCGAATTAAACCTCTTCCGGAAGAAGTTATTGAACTTATCAAAAACAAAAAAGAAGTCTATTTCTTTGAAGAGGGAATCAGAAGCGGCGGAATCGGCGAAAGAGTCGGTCTCAGGCTTCTTGAAGAAGGCTTCGGCGGAAAATATAAGCTTACTGCCGTGCCTGACTGTTTTGTCAGCCAGGCAACTGTTGATGAACTTTTGGAACAATACTCTCTTGATGAAAACGGAATAGTGAAAACAATAAGCGAGGAAAAATAAGTGACTGAAAAAGCAAGACTTGATGTGGCTCTTTTTGAAAAAGGCTTTGCCGAAAGCCGCGAAAAAGCAAAAGCTCTGATAATGGCCGGGCAGGTTTATGTCAACGGCAACAAAGTTACAAAAAGCGGCGAAAGCATTAAGCCCGACGACAACATTGAAGTTCGGGGCGAAAAAATGCCGTATGTCAGCCGCGGTGGATATAAGCTTGAAAAAGCAGTAAAGGAGTTCGGCCTTACGCTTGACGGGGCGATTTGTATGGATATCGGCGCTTCAACCGGCGGTTTTACCGACTGCATGCTTCAAAACGGGGCGGTAAAGGTTTATTCGATTGATGTCGGCTACGGACAGCTTGCGTGGAAACTTCGCACCGATGAAAGAGTTGTAAACCTTGAGCGGACAAATTTCCGCCATGTTACGAAAGAAGTTATACCCGAAGAGATTGACTTTGCAAGCGTTGATGTCTCTTTTATTTCGTTGAAGCTTATTATTCCTGTAATGAAAGAGCTTTTGAAAGACGGTGGAAAGGCGGTTTGCCTTATTAAACCACAGTTTGAAGCAGGAAGAGAAAAGGTTGGAAAAAAAGGCGTTGTGCGTGAACTTTCAACGCACATTGATGTTGTTGAAGAAATTAAAAATTTTGTTCTTGAAAACGGCTTTTCGGTTCTTAACCTCGACTTTTCGCCGATAAAAGGACCACAGGGCAATATTGAATACCTTATTTATATTCAAAAAGACGAAAAAAGCGAAAACTTTGTAACTCTTCCGGTTAATACAATCGTTGAAAATTCCCACATACAACTGGGAGGTGCAAAATGAAATTTGTTTTCCATGTGAATCTTACAAGAACACACGCTTATGAAGTTACCTGCAACGTTATTGAAGAACTTAAACGTCTCGGCGGCATTATTTATATGCCTCTTGAACATAAAGAACATTTTAAAAAATATGGTATCGAATTTACCGATAATGACACTGCTGTTTCGAACTGCGATGTTTTGATTGCAATAGGCGGCGACGGAACGTTTATTCACGCCGCTCATGATGCGGCAAAATATGATAAGGAAATTCTTGGAATTAATGCCGGAAATCTCGGCTTTCTTGCCGGACTTGAAAAGCAGGAACTTCATCTTCTTTCAAATCTTACCGAAAAAAAGTATGAGATTGACAAAAGAATGATGCTGTGCGCCGAACATTATATAAACAATGAACTCGTCAGCAAAAATTATTGCCTGAACGATGTTGTTATTGCGCGCGGAATTTCAATGCGTATGTGTGATATCAATCTTGTCTGCGATCAAAAGAAATCGTATACCTATCACGCCGACGGATTGATCGTTGCAACGCCTACGGGTTCAACGGCATATTCGCTTTCGGCAGGCGGGCCCGTTGTTGATCCTTCAATTGAAAGTATAATCACGACGCCGATTTGCACCCATTCACTTTTTTCACGGTCGATTATTTTCAGGCCGGAAAGCAGAATTGAACTTTCGGTTTCAAACTGTGAACTTTGCATTCCGCTTCTCAGTTGTGACGGCGAATCTGCAATCGAAATCACACCGGAAAGCAAAATACTTGTCAGACGTGCTCACAGAAATTCGAAAATTATAAGAATAAAGGCCGACAGCTTTACAGATATTCTTTCAAGCAAGCTGATCGAACGCCGCGTTTAAAGGAGATTTAAAATGAAAAGAAACAGACATGAAGCAATTCTTGCGCTTGTTGAAAAAGAGGAACTCGGAACTCAGGATGAACTCATGACCCGTTTGCATGAGCTTGGCTATAATGTTACTCAAGCAACGGTTTCGCGCGATATAAAGGCGCTGAAACTTATAAAATCTCCGGTTGAAAACGGTCGATATAAATATTCCGCGGCGAAAAACGAGAACGAAGACATGTCGCAAAAATTTCTTTCTATTCTCATTCACTCGGTTACCGGTGCCGATTACGCCGGTAATATGGTTGTTGTCAAGTGTATTTCCGGAATGGCCGGAGCTGCCTGCGAAGCGGTTGACAATCTTCTTGAAAAAAACGTTGTCGGAACACTCGGCGGCGAAAACACATTCTTTGTTTTGTGCCGCGACGAAAAGGCGGCCGAAGAGTTTTGTGAAAAAATCAAGGGATATATTTCTTGAAATTAACTATTTTGAAAGGACTGCTGACGGACATTTTCAGCCGGATTTATTATGCTGACAGATTTAAAAATTGAAAATGTTGCCGTTATTAAAAAGGCAGACATTTTCTTTGAAGACGGATTAAATATTCTTACCGGTGAAACAGGCGCAGGTAAGTCAATTGTAATTGATTCAATAAACGCCGTACTCGGTGAGCGTACATCAAAAGAACTTGTTCGCGACGGTGAAAAGGGCGCAAAAGTAACCGCATTTTTTGAAAACATATCGCAAAATGTTAAAGATGTCCTCGCCGATCTCGACATTGAACAGGAAGAGGACGGAACACTTCTGATAAGCCGAACGGTAACTGCTGACGGAAGAAGCTCCTGCAAAGTTAACGGACAGCCGCTCACGGCAACAATGCTCAAACGGCTCGGTCATGAGCTTATCACAATTTGCGGTCAGCACGACAGTCAAAAGCTTCTTCAAAGCGAAAGTCATATCGAATATATCGACGCACTTGCAAACTGCAAAGGTCTTCTTGAAGAATACCGTGGTCTTTATCATAAGATGCTTCGCCTTAAAAGAGAAGTTAACGCACTTGAAACCGATGAAACCGACAAGCAAAATCGTCTTGATTTTCTTGAATATCAGATAAATGAACTTGAAAATGCGAATATAACAGTCGGAGAAATAGCAAGCCTTAAAGAAGAAAAGCTTCGCATTCAAAACCGCGAGAAAATTATGCAAAATCTTTATTCCTGCTATTCACTTCTTGCCGGTGACGAAAACACGGCGGGACTTGTCGATAACTTATATGCGCTAAGTTCTTTTCTTGCTCAATTGAGTGATTATCACAGCGAGTTTTCGCCTTACGTCAATTCGGTTACCGATTTTAAATATGAACTTGACGAATGTCTTTCCGATGTTTCGACGGAAATTGAAAAGCTTGGCGAATCCGATGAAAGTATTGACGGTATTGAAGAAAGACTTGATGTTTTGTACCGACTTTCAAAAAAATACGGCAATACGGAAGAGGAAATGCTTGCTTCCCTTGAAAAAGCAAAAAACGAATATGATTCAATTGCTTTTTCCGACGAAAGAAAAGCGGAACTTTTGCAAAAACTTGCTGCAATCGAAAAAGAAGTTTTCGACCTCGGCTGCTTGATATCCGATCATCGAAAAGCCGCAGCGTTAAGATTTGAAGCGCAGGTTTCAAACGAACTTGCTTTTCTCGATATGCCGCACGCGCGTTTTTCTGTTGATTTTCAAGACAGAGAACCTTATGAAAACGGACTTGATGAAGTTGAATTTTTGTTCAGCGCAAACGCCGGGCAGGAGGAAAAGCCGCTTTCAAAAATTGCTTCCGGCGGCGAACTTTCAAGGGTAATGCTCGCAATCCGCTGTGTGCTTACAGACAGCACGGACGAGGGCACGATGATTTTCGATGAGATTGACACCGGTGTCAGCGGACGCGCTGCGCATAAAATTGCCGCAAAGCTTCGCGAAGTATCAAAAGGAAAACAGGTCATCTGCGTAACCCACCTTGCTCAGATTGCCGCATTTGCCGATAATCATCTTCTTATCGAAAAGAAAACCGATGACGAAGAAACAATAACCAAAGTCAAAAAGCTTGATGGTGAAGAAAGAACATATGAACTTGCAAGAATAATCGGCGGTGACGTGATTACACAGTCAACGCTGAATTCCGCACAGGAACTTATTGATTTTTCTCGCTCTTCTTCTTGACATTTCGATATAATATATGTATTATGTAACAGCGGTTTAACACTTTAAAACATAACGGAGGAAAAACAATGCAGATATATGACGAACTTGTTGCCCGCGGTCTTATCGCTCAGGTGACGGACGAAAAAGAAATCAGAGATCTTATCAATAACGGAAAAGCTGTTTTTTACATCGGCTTTGACCCGACTGCGGATTCGCTCCATGTTGGTCACTTCATGGCGCTTTGCCTTATGAAACGTCTTCAGATGGCCGGAAACAAACCCATTGCTCTCATCGGAGGCGGAACAGGCATGATCGGAGACCCGTCGGGAAGATCCGATATGCGTACCATGATGACAACCGAAACCATTCAACACAACTGTGACTGCTTTAAAAAGCAGATGAGCCGTTTCATCGACTTTTCGGACGGAAAAGCTCTCATGGTCAATAATGCCGACTGGCTTTTGAAACTTAACTATATCGACGTTCTTCGCGAAGTCGGTGCTTGCTTCTCGGTTAACAATATGCTCAGAGCGGAGTGCTACAAGCAGAGAATGGAAA
>DKDD01000014.1:0-10444 GCA_002451715.1 Ruminococcaceae bacterium UBA6857
GCAGAAGGCACAACAACCGCCGTTGAATTTTTGAAAGAAGCAAACTGTGGTGCAGTTCATTTTGAAGACGAAACCGTTGTTGTCGGCGGCGGAAACGTTGCAATCGACGCGGCAAGAGTCAGCGCAAGAAGCGGTGCAAAAAAAGTTACCATGCTTTGCCTTGAAAGCCGCGACATTATGCCTGCTTCCGACGAAGAAATCAGCGAAGCAAAGGAAGACGGCGTTGAAATCAAGTGCGGCTGGGGACCGAAAAAGGTCATTGCCGAAAACGGAAAAGTTACCGCAATCGTATTCAAAAAATGCACAAGAGTTTTTGACGAAAATAAAAAGTTCTCGCCGCTTTATGACGAGAGCGAAACAATCACCGTTCCGGCTTCAAAGGTTATCTTTGCAATCGGACAGGCGATTGAATGGGGCAATCTTCTTGACGGCGAAAGCGTTGAATTCTGGCACGGGAACTATCCCGTTGCCGATAAGCTCACCTATCAGACCGCACAGAAAGACATCTTTGTCGGCGGCGATGTTTATACCGGACCGAAGTTTGCAATTGACGCAATTGCCGCAGGCCACGAAGCTGCGGAATCGCTCCACCGTTTTGTTCAAAACGGTCACATGACGATCGGCAGAAACAGACGCGAGTTTATTGAGCTTGACAAAAACGATCTTCGCTTTGAAAGTTATGACACCGCAGGAAGACAGCAGGCAGGCGAAAGAAAAGACATTGACCCGAAGTCGTTCAAAGACGCTCACGGAACACTCACCGAAGAACAGGTTAAAAAGGAAACCGCACGCTGTCTCGGCTGCGGCGCAACAATCGTTGACCAAAACCGTTGCATAGGCTGCGGACTTTGCACAACAAAATGTAAGTTTGACGCAATTGAGCTTCACCGCGACCACCCGGAGGCAAGCAAAATGGTTGTTGCGGAAGATAAGTTTAAGTACATTCTTCCGTATATGGCAAAGCGAGCCGTGAAAATTGTCAAAAACAAGAAAAAATAAAAGATTTTCGGGGAGACAGCTCGTCTCCCCGATGTATTATATGAACAAAAAGCAATTGTAACACGAAAATTTAACAAAAACTGTAAAAAAAACGCACAATTTAATTCTTCGTAGCTATTTTGAATTTTTTATAGCTTGCTTTTTTTGGTACAATGTGTTACAATATTGCATAACTCATTTTGTCGGATATTGCTCCGACTCTTTTTTGCACCGATATGCAAAGAAAAAGCGCAAGAAGATTCAGAAATAAAATACAGGAGTTGAAGTCATTTGGGTAAGTACATCTTCAAGCGCGTTGTGATGGGAATCATCAGTATTTTCATCGTCGCAACGTTGACGTTTCTTTTGATGAATTTGGTTCCGGGCGGTCCGTTCGTTGCCGAAAAATCAATCAGCCAGGCGGCGCAGGAGGCGCTTGCCGAAAAATACGGACTTAACAAACCTCTTTATCAAAGATATCTGACCTATATGTCGGATTTTCTTCACGGAGATATGGGACCCTCGCTCAGGCAAAGGGGACGAAACGTGTCTGAAATAATCGCTTCAAAATTCCCGATATCCGCAGGACTTGCGGGACTTGCGGTTTTGGTTTCGCTCCTTGTCGGTATTCCGCTCGGCTGCCTTTCCGCTTATAACAGGGGGAAATTTGCCGATAACCTCATAATCGTTCTTGCAACTTGCGGAATCGCGATTCCGAGCTTTATAAGCAGCGTTATTTTGCTGTATACGTTCGGAAGCAAGCTGAATCTTCTTCCGACAATCGGTCTTAACACGATGTCGTCATACATCATGCCGGTTACTGCGCTTTCAATTTATCCGACCGCATATATCACCCGTCTTATGCGTTCAAGCCTTCTTGATGTTATGGGACAGGATTATATCAGAACGGCAAGGGCAAAGGGACTTTCAAACTTCAAAGTTCTTTTCAAACACGCTTTGAGAAACGCAATTTTGCCGGTTGTCACATATGTCGGCCCGATGCTTGCAAGCCTTATGACCGGTTCGTTCATCGTTGAAAAAATCTTTACGATTCCCGGTCTCGGCCGTGACTTTGTTTCGGCAATCAACCAGCGCGACTATACTCTTATAATGGGAACAACAATCGTTCTTGCAACGCTTATCATCATTGCGAACGTTGTTGTCGATATCCTTTATAAGATTATCGACCCGCGCATCAAACTTAAATAAGGAGCGGAGAGAAAGAACAGATGAAAAATAAATTTCCGAGTCTACATCTTAAAGCGGATGACTTTCTTCCCGCATCTTCGGATGAAAAAGAAAGCCTTGTTGTAATGCGCAAAAGCGTAAACTTTTGGGCGGACGGTCTTCGTCGCCTGAGAAAAAACAAAATTGCAATGGTAAGTCTTATTTTCATTTTGGTTATCATTGTTTTTGCCTATATTCTTCCGCAGTTCTGGCCCTATAGCTATGAACAGCAGATTCAGGGAAGCGAAAATCTTGCTCCTTTTGAATACGGCACTGCCGAACAGGCTCTTATTGACAAGGGCGAAAGCGTATTTCCGCACATCTGCGGAACCGATAAACTCGGCCGCGACTTTGCCGTTCGTCTTATGATGGGAACAAGAATCAGCCTTACGGTCGGTCTTGTCTGTGCGGCACTTGTTTTGCTTGTCGGTTCGGCGTTCGGCGCAATCGCAGGCTTTGCCGGCGGCTGGGTCGATAACATCATGATGCGCTTTACCGATATTCTTTACACAATTCCCGATATTCTTTTGATAATCATTCTTTCGATGGCTCTCAGACCGAAACTTGAAGATCTTTCAACCCACGCGGGCTTTGCATGGATGCAAACTGTGGGGCCGAACATGATTGCGATTTTCCTCGTTTTCATTTTGCTTTACTGGGTCGGCATGGCGCGTATCACACGTTCGCAGGTGCTCGTTCTCAAAGAGTCCGAGTATGTTACCGCCGCGCGTGCGCTCGGTGCAAACGGTTCGCGAATCATCAGAAAGCACCTTCTCACAAACTGCATCGGAACTCTTATTGTTACAACAACGCTTCAGATTCCGTCGGCAATCTTCACCGAAAGCTATCTTTCATTCCTCGGTCTCGGCGTTGCCGCTCCGATGCCGTCGCTCGGTTCGCTTGCAACCGACGCGGTTAAAGGTATGAATACCTATCCGCACCTTCTTTTCATGCCCGCAATACTCATCAGCGTTGTCATTCTTGCGTTCAACCTTTTTGGTGACGGACTTCGCGATGCGTTTGACCCGAAACTTAAAAACTGACGAAAGGGGACGAGATTTTGGCTGAAAAACTTTTGGAAATCAAGGACGAAAGACTCTCGTTCTTTACACCGGCCGGCGAGGTTAAAGCACTCAACGGCGTTTCGTTCTCAATGGAAGAGGGCGAAGTTCTCGGAATCGTCGGCGAATCCGGTTCGGGAAAATCAGTAACCGCATACTCCGTTATGGGGCTTACCGCTTATCCGGGAAAGCTCATCGGCGGAACGATTCGTTTCAACGGTCACGAAATTGAAAAAATGACCGAAAAAGAAATGCGTGAAATCCGCGGCAATGAAGTTTCAATCATCTTCCAGGATCCGATGACGAGCCTTAACCCGGTTTATACCATCGGCGACCAGATTACGGAAGTTATTCTTCTTCACACGGAAAAAACGAAAAAGGAAGCGTATGACCGCGCAAAAGAACTTCTTGAGCTTGTCGGAATCAACGAACCCGAAAAACGTCTCAAGCAGTATCCGCACGAACTTTCCGGCGGTATGAGACAGCGCGTTATGATTGCGATTGCTCTTGCGTGCGAACCGAAGCTTCTTATTGCGGATGAACCGACCACCGCGCTCGACGTTACAATTCAGGCACAGATTCTTGACCTTATGCAGGATCTTCGCAAAAAGCTCGGCATGAGTATAATTATGATTACGCACGACCTTGGCGTTGTTGCGAGTATGTGCGAAAAAATCGCCGTAATGTATGCCGGTCACATTGTTGAATACGGCACCGCGGACGAAATTTTCTATAATCCGAAACACGAATACACAAAGGGTCTTATCAAGTCGATTCCGAAACTTAACGCGGAAACGATTGAAAGGCTTGTTCCGATTGAAGGTCAGCCCGTTGACCTTCTCAATCCGCCGAAAGGCTGTCCGTTTGCACCCAGATGTGCAAGCTGCATGAAAATCTGCCTTCGCGAAATGCCGCCGAAGACGGAACTTTCCGAAACGCATTACAGCCACTGCTGGCTGCTTCAAAAAGAACAGTTTGAGAAAGGGGAGGAATAAAGATGAGCGACAACAAAAAACTTGTTGAAATTGAGCATCTTCAACAGTACTTCCCGGCAGGCGGAAGAGGAAAAAACAAAAAGGTTGTTCAGGCGGTTGACGATGTTTCGTTTTTCATCAACAAGGGCGAAACCCTCGGTCTTGTCGGCGAATCCGGCTGCGGAAAAACAACCGTCGGTCGTACTCTTCTTCGCCTTTATGAACCGACGGACGGAAAAATCGTCTATGACGGCAACGTAATTTTTGACAAGGAAAACAAGGTCGCCGTCAATATGCTTCCGTACCGCCGCAAAATGCAGATGGTTTTCCAAGACCCGTATGCGAGCCTTGACCCGCGTATGACAATTGGAGACATTGTCGGTGAAGCGATTGACATTCATAAGCTTGCCGCAAACAAAAAGGAAAGACGCGACAGAATCATCTCGCTGCTTGAAACCGTGGGACTCAACAGTGAACACGCAAACCGCTATCCGCATGAGTTTTCCGGCGGCCAGCGTCAGCGTGTCGGCATTGCAAGAGCGCTTGCCGTTAACCCGGAATTTATCGTTTGCGATGAACCTGTTTCCGCTTTGGACGTTTCAATTCAGGCGCAGGTTGTCAATATGTTTGAAGATTTGCAGAAAGAATTGGGCTTGACCTATCTTTTCATTGCGCACGACCTCAGCGTTGTTCGCCATATCTCAAACAGAATCGGCGTTATGTATCTCGGAAAGCTTGTTGAACTTGCGGACAGCTTTGAGCTCATTTCAAAAAGCGTTCACCCGTATACAAGAAGTCTTATTTCCGCAATTCCGGAAGCAGACCCGAAAACCGCCCGCGCTTCAAAGCGCATTTTGCTTCAGGGCGATGTTCCAAGTCCGCTCAATCCGCCCAGCGGCTGCCGTTTCAGAACTCGTTGCCCATATGCGGACGAACTTTGCGCAAAGGAATGCCCGGCGTTCAAAGAAGTAAGTCCCGGTCACTTTGCCGCGTGTCATCACCTTGACAAGGTGAACTGATTCATTTTCGGTATTTGTTGTGCATTTTGCTTCTTACTGCACAATAGATATATAAAATTAGGCTAAAGCCAAAAAAATTACAAAGGAGATGCATTTATGAAAACCAGAAGAATTATTTCAATCGTTCTGGCAATCGTGCTTGTCTTTTCTTGCGTTGCCTGCCTTTCCGGCTGCAACAAGGACAAAGCAAGCGGTTCGGAAGTAACCGTTCAAATCGGTCCGAACCCGGAAACACTTGACCCGGCTCTTAACAGTGCTGTTGACGGCGGTAACATGCTCATCACACTTTTTGAGACCCTCCTTATCATCGACCAGGATAATAAGGTTCAGCCCGGTCAGGCAGAAAAGTATGAAGTCAGCGATGACGGTCTTACCTGGACTTTCACAATGCGTGACGGTCTTAAATGGTCAGACGGTTCAGAGCTCAATGCAAAGGACTTCGAGTACACCTTCAAGCGTCTTGCGGACGTAAAGCTTGCCGCTCCGTATGCTGAAACCGTAATCGGCATGATCGACGGTTATAAGGACGCAATCGGCAACCCGAACAAGAAGGGCAAGACCACAACCACACCGGATCCCGAAAAGCTCAATGTTAAAGCAAGCGAAGACGGAAAGACCCTTACCATCAAGCTTTCCTATCCGTGCTCATACTTTGACAAGATCGTTGCTTTCGGAACCATGAGTCCCGTTCAAAAGGCTACTGTTGAAGCTAACGGCGACGCTTGGGCAACCAAGCCGGAAACCTATGTCTGCAACGGTCCTTACATGATTGAAAAGTGGACTCCGGGCGAAAGAATCGTATGCAAGAAGAACGTTAACTATGTCGGCGGCTGGGATTCCTCAAAGATCGTTACCGACACACTCAACTTCCTTCTTCTTGAAGATTCAAGCGCATCATATACTGCTTACACCAGCGGTCAGGCTCAGATGATTAAGGACGTTCCGACCGAAGAAATCCCCGGCCTCAAAAAGGCTGAAGACGGCGGCGACTTCTATGTTGACACCATTCTCGGAACATACTACCTCAACATGAACCTCAACAAAGAGCCGTTCAACAACATTAACGTTCGTAAGGCTCTCAACCTTGCAATCGACCGTGAATACATTGCCAACACCATCATGCAGGGCACATACTCACCGGCTTATAACTTCATGGGTCCGGGCGTTGTTGACGCAGAAGGTATGTTCTTTGACAATGCTGTTGCCGCAAACAACGGCGAAACCTACATCAGCAAGGATTATGAAGCAAACCTTGAAGAAGCAAAGAAAGCTCTTGCAGAAGCCGGCTATCCGGACGGAAAGGGCTTCCCGACCATCACTTACTCAACCAACGATTCAGGTTACCATGTTGCTGTTGCCGAATACCTCCAGCAGGCTTATAAGAAGCTCGGCATCACCATGAAGATCGACAAGGTTGACTGGTCATCATTCACTCCGCAGCGTCGTGCAGGCGATTACGAAATGGCTCGTAACGGCTGGGTAATGGACTATAACGATGCTTCGAACATGCTTGAGATCTTCTATTCCTCAAACGGCAACAACGACGGTAAGTATAACAGCGCAGCATTTGACAAGGCTATCGACGACTCAAAGGTTGCAGATACCAAGGCTCACTTTGCAGCTCTTCACGAAGCTGAAAAGGCAATGATGGAAGACTATGCTTGCATCCCCGTTGCATATTACAACGACTTCTGGCTCCAGAGCCCGACTCTTAAGGGCACCTGGCACAGCCCGTATGGCTACTGGTACTTCCAGTATGCTTACATCGAGGGCTAAGTATTATCTTACTTTCGAAGCTAAAGCCTAAATAAAGCGATGACTGCCGCGAAAGCGGCAGTCATTTTTCTCATTTTTGAGCAACAGTAATTAAACCTGTTAAATTAAAAATTTTCCTAACTTATATTATATACTTGCATATAATATAAGTGAACCTAAAGGTTCGCAACGGTGTTCCGCCGCCGATTTGAAGCGCGGGACGTTAAAGCAGGTGTTCCGCCGCCTATATCCCAAGTGCGGGGCGTTAATGATGCGAGGGAGCTTATTCCCTCTAGTATAAAGAACCGTTGTTTGACGGTTCTTTTTTATAACAAAAAAGCCGCCGCTTTTGCGGTAGCTTTTGAATTTGAACGATGATTACTGTTCAACAGCGTAAACGCTGACTTTTTTGCGGCTCTTGCCAAAACGCTCAAACTTAACTTTTCCGTCAACGAGAGCGAAGAGGGTGTCGTCCGAACCCTTGCCAACGCCGTTGCCCGGATGAATGTGGGTTCCGCGCTGTCTTACAAGGATGTTGCCTGCAAGAACGAACTGTCCGTCTGCACGCTTAACGCCGAGTCTTTTTGATTCGGAGTCACGGCCGTTACGGGTTGAACCCATACCTTTTTTATGAGCGAACAACTGAATGTTGATTTTAAGCATTGTGTTTGCACCTCCGTGTTATTTGTGAATAATTTCGTTTTTTACCTTTAAATATTTCCTGTAATCTTTCGAAAGTTCGTTGAGATGAAGCCGGAACCCTTCAAAAAGAGGTTGAAGCTCATTTGCCTTTGCAATCGGAACCAAAAAGCGCAAAAAGCCGTTTTGGGTTTCGATTTCGGCGTCGATGTGATAAACATCGGTAACGGTGTTCGCAACCATGTATGCACAGGAAGAAATGCTCGCGCAAACGATGTCGCTTCCGGTTTCGGCATAACCGCTGTGACCGTTTATCTCAAAGCCGAAGATTGTTTTGTCTTCGGTCGAAAGAAATTTTGCAAGAATCATTTTCAGGCGTTGATTGCTGTGATCTGAAGCTTTGTGTAAGGCTGTCTGTGACCCATCTTGCGCTTTGCGTTCTTCTTTGCCTTATAGGTGAAGACAACAACTTTCTTTGCTTTGCCGTTCTTCATAACCTTAGCGCTGACGGTTGCGCCCTCCACGAAAGGTGCGCCGACTTTGATTGAAGCGTCGTCAGCCGAAACTGCAACAACTTCACCGATGGTGATTTCATCGTCTGCTTCGACGTCAAGCTTTTCAACGAAGATCTCGTCTCCGACTGAGACCTTGTACTGCTTTCCGCCGGTCTGGATAATTGCGTACATTTTCTTTCATTCCTTTATTATGGACTCGCTGCTTCGGGCGCAGGGGACTGCTTTGTGGCATAGCGCCGCCCATTACATGCGGTATTACCGATTATATCAGATAATTTTTCCTTTGTCAACGGTTTTGGAAAGTTTATTTAGATAATAAAACCCCAATCTAACAATTATGTTTTTGCAAACCCTTTATATGTTCCAAATCCGAGCATATATGTTGCCATAGCAATAGCCAAGTTTTCCGGTTGTACATTTTGCATATTTGCCAGTTCCTTTAATTCGTTAATTACTGTGTCATGAGGAATGAGTGTATCTCCTTGTTCTTTGACAACTTTTTCAATGGTTTCGGGTAATACCATACACATCTGATAAAATGCGTCTTCTTTTCCGGTAACAAGAGCATAGAATTGATCTAAACTTACTCTTCTTATTAGTTTGTGACCTACTTTCTTTTTATCGACAGTAGTTTCCCATTTAATATTTTGCGAACGCTGAGCAATGGCTTCAACTAAAAAGCAGGCGCAGTCATCGTCATTTAGCAATTGGTTTTGCATTTTTATAAAAGTTTTTCCGGCCGAAGCAGAGTTCATTGTATTGTGCTTGTTCTTCATTTCAACATAAACAGTATGAACTTTGCCAAAGTTCGGAATGGTTATGCCATTTTCGTCTTTATAAATTATATCCCAACCACCATCTTCGCCATTTGCAGGAACATAGCAGTTGTCAATATATTGAAAGATGCGTTGATGAAAATAGCCTATATCATTATTATTTGATTTATCTCTTTGACGGAATATTTCATTGCTTACAATTTCTTCCCATGTTGCATTATAAACAGTTTTGTCAAAAATGAGTTTTATGGGATCAATGATGTTCTTATTGAATCTTTTCAAATCAAATGATTCAAGTTTTTCGCCATATTTTTCGATTGTTAATCTAACGTGATTTGTAAAATCATGTTCTGAAATGAAGCTTAAATTCCACATTACAAACACTCCAATGCGTCTTTTATTTTTTTTGCAATATCAAAGGCAAGATTAACGGGAACGGCGTTACCGACTTGCTTGTATTGTGAACCGACATTGCCACAGAATTGCCAATCATCGGGAAAGCTCTGACAGCGTGCATTTTCCCTGACTGTAAACGGTCGTGCTTCCAATGGGTGACAACGATCTGTTTGTTTTTGACTTGGCGAGGTTAAGACGGTAAGCGACGGTTCATCAAGACTTAGACGCCTCAAAATACCGGTTCGACCGCCTTCCATATACCAGCAACTTTTCATATATTCTTTTGCTATATTCTCAGGTATGTCTCGCCAATAACCTCCCGGTGGAACTAACTCAAAAATTTTTCTTTTATATTCTGAATATTGCGTTCCATCGCTCTTGGGACAATCAAGCAATATATCACGAAGAACAGGTTTGTATTTATGGGGCGGGGGAAAATTAAATGATATCAAATTTGAAAGATCTTTTCGGATTCCTATTGTAATCAAACGTTCTCTTTTTTGAGCAACACCGTAATCCCATGCATTAAGAACTTTTTTGGTAATTATATACCCGGTGTTTTCAAAAATGTCCGTCATGGTTTTATAAGTTCTTCCGTTGTCATGTGTAAGCAACCCTTTAACGTTTTCGAATAAAAACATTTTGGGTTGAAGTTGTTCCAAAAACTTTGCATAATGATAAAACAAAGTTCCTCGTGAATCCTCAAGTCCCAGCCTTTTTCCGGCATACGAAAAAGACTGACAAGGCGCACCGCCGGAGAGAAGATCCAATTCTCCGGTTTTCAAATTAAAGTATTCGAGTAAATTAAGGCTTGAAATGTTTGAAATATCATCATTAATTACTCTCCAGTTGGGTCGATTGCATTTTAATGTATCCGCAGCATCTTTGTCAATTTCGATTAATCCAATTGTATCAAATCCTGCCATTTCTATTCCTAAAGCAAGACCGCCTGCGCCTGCAAACAACTCGATTGCTTGGGGCTTTTTGATTTTGATAGGGGTATTGGTGCTTGAAAAATCCATTACATCACTGATGTTGCAACTTAATGTAGTGCATATTTTTTCAATACTTTCAAAAGACACTGGTTCACCTTTACTCATACAA
>DKDD01000014.1:10461-22237 GCA_002451715.1 Ruminococcaceae bacterium UBA6857
AATTCCGGAAGCTTCTTTTAAATCGGTTTTATTCATATTTCTGTCAATAAGAAGTTTCCAAAGATTGTTGTAACAAACAGCCACGATAATGCCTCCGCTTAAATCAATAACACAAAAATGGTTTATCCAAATATACCACAAATTAGAGCAAAAATCAAGCTATCTCACTATATCGTTAGATTTCCTCCTTAATTGTGATTGCGGTTATTGGAAATTCTGAAAAACCGCACGCTTAATTTTTGAAAAAACCTTATTCTTATTGCAATATTACGCCCGGTTTGCTATAATTATACAGTATAATGCGATCAATCGCAAAAGGAGGAAAAACGAATGGCAACAGAACTCAAACGTACATACCCCACATGGCTCAAGGGAGAAGTTAAGAGCAAACAAAAAGAGTACACCGAGGAGACACCGCTGCTTTCCGACGACGGAACGCTTCTTGCTCCGGGCTATGCAAAACACATGCTTTTTACCTATGACAACAAAAGGGTTAAGCACCCCATGCGCTCAAAGGAATGGGACTTTTATCAAATCAGCAACGGCAAATATATGGTTCAGATAAGCTTTGCCAACATCTCGTTCGGCGGCTATGTTTCGGCTGTAATCATGGATATTACCGACCCGGAAAAGAGCAAAAAGCTCGGCGGCGGAACAATCGCAAATTCAACCGCACTTTTTGTTGGCGGAAAGAACAAGTATACTCTTCCCCCGAAAGGCGACGTTCCCAACAACGTTAAATATACCGTTACCGGAATCGGTAAAGCGGAATTTGAATTTGACACAAGAGAAACCGAAAGAAGTCTTTACTTCAAAGGAAAATCAAAAGGCAAGGACGTTGTCTGTGACTTCACGATGGATATTCCCGAAGGACTTGAAAACATCACAACCGTTCTTCCGTTCAAAGGCTATCCCGACCGCTTTTTCATGACAACAAAGCAGAATTGTATGCCGTGCAGCGGTACTTTCCGTTTCGGCGACCAAGTTTTTGAATTTTCAAAGGATGATACCTTTGCCTGCCTTGACTGGGGCAGAGTCAACACACCGTATCAGCTTGTTTGGTACTGGGGCAACGGCTCAACCTATCTCACCGATGAAAACGGCGAAAAGCACATTTTCGGCTTTGAAATCACTTGGGGAATCGGCGACGAAAGCAACGCGACCGAAACCTGCATTTTCTACGACGGAAAGGCTCATAAGTTCGGCGCGGTTGACGTTGAAACTTTCCCGAAGCCGGATAAATATCTTGAACCGTGGCACTTTGTTTCCGAAGACGGAAGATTCGATTTCACAATGAAACCGATGTTCGATAATCATAACGACACCAATGTTCTCAATATGCTTCGTATGCATTCACACCAGGTTCACGGTCGCTGGAGCGGTACCGCAATTCTTGACGACGGAACAAAAATTGTTGTTGACGATATGTACGCTTTCTGCGAGTATGTTGAAAACAAGTGGTGATTTCGTCAAAACGCACAATTTTGGCTTTGTAAACTTGTGAATTTCAACAATATTAAATCTTGAAACAGTCATTCAAAAATGATAAAATAAGACCGTAAGCAGATGAGATATTCTGCAAAAATCTTATTGAAAGGAATGTCTGTTATGAAGAAGATAATCTGCAAAAGAGAATATGATACCGAAACTTCGTCGCTTGTAAAAAAGTATACCGAAGGCGAACTCGGTGACGCAGCCGGTTTTGAAGAAAGCCTTTATCAAACCGAAAAAGGTCTTTACTTCCTTTATGTAAACGGCGGCAGCGAGTCTCCCTATACCAAGGAAGACATCAAGTCCCTTTCAAAAGCAAAAGCAGAACAGTGGCTTGAAAAGCACTGAGTCATATTTTTAAAAGCAAAACAGTCGGACTGCCGAAGAAATAACGGTAGTCCGCTTTTTTCGACTTATTTTTCAAAAAACTGTTGACATTTTCGACTTTTTGCTCTATATTGTTAGCGATGACTTTTTGCGGCTTTTTTTGCCGTTGATACGAAGTTCACCGTATGTTTTGTAGGTGCGTTTGCATCGCTTAATATACCCGTGGTAACCGACGAGGGAACACGTCCGTCAGGCGGAAGTTCTCACGGCGGTTTTTTATTTTTGTATTCTTCAAAAAAGCGCAAATTTCATGATTATAACTCGAGCGCGTATGGCACACAAATTAAATTCAACCGTGCTATGCAGGGAAAGGGGTCTGTATCGAAATGGAAGACAATTCAACGATTATCTCACTCAAAGGAATTTCCAAAACATTTGACGACGAGGTTATTTTGGATAATATTGATCTCGACATCAAAGACAAGGAGTTCATCACATTCCTCGGGCCGTCGGGCTGCGGAAAAACAACAATGCTTCGAATTATCGCCGGCTTTCTTGAGGCCGACAGCGGAAAAGTTATGTTTGAAGGTAAGGACATCAACAACCTTCCGCCGCACAAACGTCAGGTCAACACGATCTTTCAGCGATACCAGCTTTTTCCCCATTTGAATGTTTATGAAAATGTTGCGTTCGGACTTCGCAACAAACACATGAAAGAAAAGGAAATCAGCAAAAAGGTTGAAGAAATGCTTTCGCTTGTCAACCTTAAAGGCTTTCAGCGAAGAAACGTTGCCGCCCTTTCCGGCGGACAGCAGCAGCGTGTTGCGATTGCGCGTGCGCTTGCCGTTGAACCGCGCGTTCTTCTTCTTGACGAACCGCTTGCCGCGCTTGACCTCAAGCTCAGAAAAGACATGCAGGTTGAACTCAAGAACATTCAAAAGCGTCTCGGAATCACGTTTATTTTTGTTACCCACGACCAACAGGAAGCGCTTTCAATGTCCGACCGCGTTGTTGTTATGAATGAGGGCAGAATCCAGCAAATCGGAACACCGCTTGACATTTATAACGAGCCGAAAAACGCTTTTGTTGCCGACTTCATCGGTGAAAGTAATATTCTTGACGGCGTAATGCTCGACGACTTTAAAGCAAAGTTTTCCGGCGCAGTGTTCCAGTGCCTTGACAAAGGCTTTGCCGTCAACGAATCGGTCGATATTGTCATTCGCCCG
The DNA here is from genome assembly GCA_002451715.1 of Ruminococcaceae bacterium UBA6857. GTDB lineage: Bacteria > Bacillota > Clostridia > Oscillospirales > Acutalibacteraceae > UBA6857. The sequence continues at coordinate 13,506 of DKDD01000014.1, forward strand.
GAGGACGTTGACGTTGTTCCTGTCAAAGAGGGCGCGATCCTCGGAACAATAGCATCGAACACTTTCAAAGGTGTTCACTTTGAAATGATTGTAGACATTCAAAACTTCAAGTGGATGATTCAAACAACCGACTATTATCCCGTCGGAACGAAGATCGGAATCGAAATTGAACCGGACGCAATTCACGTTATGAAGAAAAGTAAATATTCCGGAATGTTCGGCGATTATAGCTCGTTCAGTGACGAACTTGAAAAGCTTTCCGACCTTACCGAAGAGGAGGATTGACGATGAACAAAACTTCTCTTACGAAAAAGATCATTGCCGCGCCGTATATGCTTTGGGCGGCAATTTTCATCGTGGTTCCCTTGATTTTTGTTGTCTATTATTCACTGACGGACGCCGGCGGAAACTTTTCGCTTGAATATATCAAGGACATCGGGCATTACGGCGACATCATGCTCAATTCAATTTGGCTCGGCTTTGTTGCAACGATAATCAGCCTTGTCATTGCGTATCCGCTTGCCTACATTATGGCAAGAAGTTCGCTCAACGTTCAGCGAACGATGATGATGCTTGTCATGCTTCCGATGTGGATGAATCTTCTTATCAGAACCTACTCTTTGATGATTCTTCTTCAGGACACGGGAATCATCAATTCCGCGCTTAATGCGCTTCATCTTCCGAGCCTTAAAATGATCAACACCGACGGTGCGGTCATTCTCGGAATGGTGTATAACTATATTCCGTATATGATTTTGCCGCTTTACTCAATCATGGCAAAGCTTGACCACGGACTTATTGAAGCGGCGGAAGATCTCGGCGCAAACAAGTTTGCCGTACTCAGAAAAGTTGTTCTTCCTTTGAGCCTTCCCGGAATTGCTTCGGGCTTTACGATGGTTTTCGTTCCGTCGGTTTCAACGTTTTATATTTCAAAAAAGCTTGGCGGCAACACCGTTTCGCTCATCGGCGATATTATTGAAATGCAGTTCAAATCGTCGAACAACTATAACCTCGGTGCGGCGCTTTCGCTCGTTTTGATGTTCCTTATTGTAATCTGCATGGCGGTTATGAACCGTTTCACTTCTGATGATGACGACGGAGGTGTTTTGATATGAGAACAAAAATGACTCCGCTTGCAAAAGTTTATGTTGTGCTCATCATGCTTTTTCTTTATGCGCCGATTGTTGTTATGATTTTCTTTTCATTCAACTCTTCGGTCAGCACAAGCGTTTTTACCGGTTTTTCAACCCGTTGGTACTCCTCGCTTCTTCATGACGAGGGAACGATCAAAGCCGTTGTGAACACATTGATTCTTGCTGTTTCTTCTTCACTCATTGCAACGATAATGGGTACTGCGGCGGCGGTCGGAATCAACTCAATGAAAAACAAATTTATCAAACGCACAACAATGAGCGTAACAAACATTCCGATGATGAACCCGGAAATCGTTACCGGTATTTCGATGATGCTTCTTTTTGTCTTTGTCGGAAAACTTGTCGGAATCACCGACACGCTCGGCTTTTCAACAATGCTCATTGCCCACGTCACGTTCAATTTGCCCTATGTTATTCTTTCGGTTCTTCCGAAGCTCAGACAAATGGATCCGCGCCTTCCCGAGGCGGCAATGGATCTCGGCTGCACACCGGTTCAGGCGTTTTTCAAAGTTACGCTTCCGTCAATCATGACGGGTATCACATCCGGTCTTATGATGTCGTTCACGCTTTCGCTTGACGATTTCGTAATCAGTTACTTTACCCAGGGTCCGTCGTTTGAAACGCTTCCGATTCGCATTTTCTCAATGACAAAAAAACGCGTAACGCCGGATATGTATGCACTTTCAACCATTATTTTTGCAACTATTCTTTTGCTTCTTGTTGCGCTGAATCTTTCGCAGGTTCGCGGCGAAAAAAAGCTTAAAAACAAGCTTGACAAGGAGGTGCGTGAATGATGAAGAAAAAGTTCCTTTTTGCGCTTTCATTCGCGCTTCTTGTGTGTGTGCTTTCGCTTTCCGCTTTTGCATATGAGCATGAAGATTACTATGCCGGAACAAAGAAAGGCGAGGTGCTCAATGTTTTCAACTGGGGCGAATATATCAGCGATACCTATGAAGACGGTATGCTCGACGTCAACAAAGAGTTTGAAAAGCTGACCGGAATCAAGGTAAATTACGTCACCTATGAAAGCAACGAAGATATGTATGCGAAAATCAAAAACGGCGGCGCGGGTTATGATATCGTCATTCCGTCGGACTATATGATTGAGCGTATGATAAACGAAAATCTTCTTCAAAAGTTTGATGTAAAGAGTCTTCCAAACTATCATTACATTGACGAAAAGTACAAGGGAATGTATTACGACGAAAACGACGAATACAGCGTTCCCTATAACGTCGGCATGGTAGGACTCATCTATAACACAAAAATGGTTGACGAAACGCCCGATAGCTGGAAAATTATGTGGGACGAAAAGTACGCAGGAAAAATTCTTATGATAGATAATTCCCGCGACGCGTTCGCAATTCCGCAAAAAATCCTCGGCTATTCGTTCAACTCCACCGATGAAAAAGAGCTTTCCGACGTTGCACAGATGCTCATTGACCAAAAGCCGCTTCTTCAAGGCTACGTTATGGACGAAGTGTATAATAAAATGGAAAGCGGCGAGGCTGCAATGGTACCGTATTATGTCGGCGACTTTATCACGATGCATGACGTCAATCCCGACCTTGCGTTTGTTTATCCCAAGGAGGGCGTTAACATTTTTGTTGACGCAATGTGTATTCCGAAATGCGCGCAGAATGTTTCCGCCGCAATGAAGTATATCAACTTTCTTCTTGACCCGGAAATCGGCATTTGCAACGCGTGGTACATCGGTTATGCAAGCCCGAACACCGGCGTTGTGAACAATCCCGACTATGCGGATTACGCCGAAAACGAACTGCTTTATCCAGACGAAGAGCATATGCCGAACGTTGAATACTTCCACAATCTTCCGCAGGAAACGCTTGAACGCTTTTCTAACCTTTGGAACGAAATCAAGGTTGCCGGAAGTAATAACACTCATATCTATATCGGCTTTTCCGTTGTGGGCGCGTGCTTTGTCGGCTATGTTGTCTACTCGGCCGTAAGGAAGAAAAAACGCGAGTATTGGTACGATTTTCCAAAAACCGAATAAGATATAAAAGCAGCTGCCGCAAACGGTTTTGTCGTTTGCGGCAGTTTTTATAATCCGTAATGAATCACAAACTTATTTTCACTTTGCGCCTTTTTTAAAAGTTTGGTCAACGTTGAAAGTGCAGGAACTTTTTCGGTAATTTCAATCATATTGCAAAACGACTGCGGCGGAATGAGCGTTATTCCGCAATAGACAAGCCCCTCGATTTTGATGTCGATTCCGTGGCAAAAGCAGTTCACACGTTCAAAGTCATTGAGCAGCGGCTCAATGTAATCATCGTCAATAGAGATTGTGTTGTACTTTTCCGGTTCGTAGCAGTCGAAGCGTTCGCCGCTTTTTGGGGGAGTGTTCATTATTCCGAATCCATGTTTTGCCATTTTGATTGTCCTTTCGGTTGATTTCGTTTTTATTATATATCGGATTGTTACGCTTTTCAATGAATTATTTTCAAAAAGGACTTGACAAATCTGTCTATATGCTATAGACTAAGTTTGCCGATAGGCTATAGACGCTCTCTCGAAAAGGAGGAACAGATATGAATGAACTCAAACTCGGCGTTGTTGATTCGCGCTTTGCGGATATCGTTTGGAACAATGCACCGCTTTCAACCGCGGAACTCGTCAAAAAGTGCGGCGAAGAGCTTTCGTGGAAACGAACAACAACCTATTCCGTTTTGAAAAAGTTTTGCGATAATAAAATTTTTAAGCTTGAAAACAGCGTTGTTTTTGTTCTTGTCACGAAAGAGGAACTTCATTCGCGCCAAAGCGAAAAATTCGTTGAAGAAGTTTTCGGCGGTTCTCTTCCCGCGTTCATCGCCGCATTCACAAACAAAAAGCAGCTCACAAAAGACGAGATTGACTCAATTCAAAAAATGATTGACACCGCAAAGGAGGAAACGTGATGGAACATTTCCTCTTTATCCTTGAAGAAGTATTTTTGAAAATTTTTAACATGAGCCTCACCGCGGTGTGGATAATTCTTGCGGTTATGCTTCTTCGCTTGATTTTTAAAAAAGTGCCGAAAACGCTCATCTGTGCGCTGTGGCTTCTTGCGGCGGTACGGCTTGTGCTTCCGTTTTCGGTTGAAAGTGCGTTAAGTCTTGTTCCGAGCGGCGAGGTGATACACAAAAGTTTTTATGCGGACTCAGGCAATCTTGTCACAACGGTTCATACGGGAGTACCGTTTTTGAACAGTTTCATCGGTTCTGCCGAACCGATAGTAACCGAAGCAAAACCGACTGTTGACGTTATGAGTATACTTTCTGTTGTTTGGGCAACCGGTGTTTTTGCCGTACTGCTTTACGCGGCTGTAAGCTTAATTGTGCTTCAAAAAAAAGTTTCGGCAAGCGTAAAATACAAAGACAACATTTATTTTTGCGACGGCATTGAATCGCCGTTCATTTTGGGCATATTCAGACCGAAAATTCATCTTTCGTCCGCAATCGGCGAAAACGAAATATCGGCGGTTCTCGCCCACGAAAAAGCACACCTCAAACGAAAAGACAACCTCATTAAACCGCTTGCGTTTTTGATTCTTGCCGTGCATTGGTTCAATCCGATTTGTATAATCGCATACATTCTTCTTTGCCGGGACATTGAACTTGCGTGCGACGAAAAGGTTATCAAAACGCTCCCGTTTGAAGAACGAAAGGAGTATTCGCAAACTCTCCTTAACCTCAGCGTAAAAAGAAAAACAATCGCCGCCTGTCCGCTTGCTTTCGGCGAAGTCGGCGTGAAAGCGAGGATTAAAAACGTGCTGAACTATAAAAAGCCCGCCTTTTGGGTGATTATTGTTGCTCTTGTTGCCTGTGTGGCAGTCACGGTATTTTTTGTAACGAATCCGAAAGAAAAAGAGCCGTTTGAAAATGACATTATCAAAGTTGTCAAAGCAGAAAGCGAAGAACCGTCCGTTTCAATGAAAGTAGTTTCAACTGAGGTTAAACCGAGCGGACTTGTGATAACGGTGCGCTGGGAGAACAACTCCGACGAAACGCTTATTTACGGCGAACCGTTTTGGATAAGCCGCTTTGAAACGCTTGACGGAACCTATACATCGTGGATAGACAGCAAACAATCTATGAATTTTAATGCTGTTGCGTATAATGTTTCTCCGAACGGAAAAAGCGAACACAGCTATTACATTTCGTCAAGCGCAACCGAAACCGGACGTTATAAGCTTGAAACAAACTTCAATTTTGACAGCGAAAACAGCAAAATTTACAAAATTTCGGTAACGTTCGACCTTAAAAAAGAGATTGAAATCACTGACGGTTCCGCAACGATTGTCGGCGGAATCAGTGAAAATATGCTTTACGGCGGTTCAAAGCTTTTGAGCTATTTTGACCTTGAAAAACTTGCGGACAAGGGCGAAAAGCTTTCGGCAAAGGATTTTAAAGGCTTTGCGTATTACGAAACCGGCTCGGGAATTTGTATTAGGGTTTACCCGATTAACGATAATATTGAAGCGTGGCTCGGCTTTACGGGCGACCCCGAAAAAAGCGAACCGATTTATTTCACGCTCATGATTTCTCAAAGCGAAAACATTGACATGACAAACAGCGAGGAGATGAAATCCTATCTTCGTACTCACACCGATGAACTTCTTGAAAACGTAATTTCCGAAAGAATTATTGATAGGGCGAAGAACGAGAGCAACGGAAAAGGCGTTTCGTATGTTACCGAAGCGCATAAAATTTTGAAATCGACCGAAGACAGCGGCATCGCAACCGTATACTTTGCAGAAACCGATATGGGCTTTTCAAATCCGCATTTCGGAGATGAAGATCCCGGCGTTGTTTTTGAAAACGACCGCTTTGGAATTGCAACGTTCAAAGTCGAAAACAAAAAGTATACGCTTTCAAAAATTCAGTTCCTGATAAAGAGCGAAGCGGAAGAAGTGTTCCCGCAAGAGCTTTTAAAAAAAGTTCAAAGCTTTGATTTTTCAAAATTTTGCGAAAGCTGCTCGGAACGTGCAAAGAGCTACTTTAGCAAAACCGTCAGCGTTTACCGCTATGAAGACGGCGAAAACTATTCCGAACTTCGGCTTTTCAGCGGTTCAAAGAAGTTTGATATTTCGATTCCGGTTTATATGAGCAGTCATATTTCCGGAACGTATGAAGAAAAAGACGGCGAACTCATCCTCCATACAACGAGCATAGACGGAAAGGATTATATTTTCAAAAGGGGAGAGGGTTCATATATCTATGACAAAGAAAAATCCCCGCCGATAAGTATGGTGAGCATGGAAAAGGTTGCGCCGAAAGTTCCGAACGGTGCAAAGTTCGAATATGTAAACTGAAGCTTTGCAGGACTTGTCATTTCCTTTTCTTTGTGCTATCATAGTTTCGGGAGATGATTAAATTGAACGCACTTGAAAGATTTTTAAAATATGTTACGTTTGAAACCACGTCGAGCGAAGAAAGCACAACCGTTCCGACAACGGCGTGCCAGCTTGTACTTGCCGAATACCTCAAAAAAGAGCTTGAAGAAATCGGTATTGCCGACGCGGTGGTGGATAAATTCGGCTATGTATATGGTCATATTCCGGCAACAAAATGCGCGGAAAACGAACCGTCAATCGGCCTTATCGCGCATATGGATACTTCGCCGGCGGTCAGCGGAAAAAACGTCAACGCAAAAATTATTACTTTTGACGGAACAAATGCGCCGATGATAAGCGATTCATATATCGGCAAAGAACTTGTTGTCACCGACCATAAAACGCTTTTAGGTGCGGACGACAAAGCCGGCGTTGCCGAAATTGTTACCGCCTGCGAAAAAATCATTAAAAATGACATAAAACACGGAAAAATTTCCGTTTGTTTTACACCCGACGAAGAAGTCGGTCAGGGTGCGGATAACTTTGATTTTGAACGTTTCGGTGCGGACTTTGCATATACCGTTGACGGCGGCGAACTTGGCGGAATCGAATATGAAAACTTCAATGCAGCGGCGGTTTCGCTTGTTGTTCACGGAATCAACACTCATCCGGGTTCGGCAAAAAACAGAATGAGAAACGCTGTTTTGTATCTTCATGAGTTTGTTTCAATGCTTCCGCCGCATGAAACCCCGGCACATACCGAAAACTATGAGGGCTTTTATCATGTTTCGGATATAAGCGGAAACGAAAGCGAAGCAAAGCTTCACATGCTTATTCGCGACCACAGCAAAGAAAAGTTTGAAGAGCGCAAAAAGTTCGTTTCGTCAGTTGTTTCCTTTCTCAACGAGAAGTACGGCGAAGGCACGTTTGAACTTAAAATCACCGACAGCTATTATAATATGCGTGAAATAATTGAAAAGCATATGGATGTTGTGACGCGCGCCGAAAACGCAATGAAAGCACTCGGAGTTGAAGTTTTTGTTTCGCCTATCCGCGGCGGAACCGACGGTGCAAGACTTTCGTTTGAAGGTCTTCCGTGTCCGAATCTTTCAACCGGCGGAATGAACTATCACAGTATTTATGAAGCGGTTTCGGTTGAAGCGCTTTCAAAAATGACCGACGTTTTGGTTGAAATTGTAAAGTCAAAATAAAAAAATAAAATTGCCGCGTTTGGTTTCAAACCGAACGCGGCAATTTTTATAATCAATCGTCAATTTCTGTTTCAAAGTCGATAATGCTTCCGTCTTTTGCATTAATCGAATATTCGTATTCAACAATTCCCTTATGAAATTCAACTTCGTATTCAAAAACACCGTCATCTCTGTCAATCTTAACCTTTTTGAATGTGACTTCGCTTTCCGAAAGACCTGCGTGCGAAAGAGCAATAGCTTTTGCTTTTCCAATGCTTATGAAACCGGAAGTCGGCTTCGGCGCAGTTGTTGAATGGGCTTGCGTTGTCGGTTCTTTTGTTGTTGTTTCAAAAGCCGGGTCAATGTCTTTTTCAATGATTTTTCCCGTTACGGCGTTTATGGTGTAGTCATACTCTTTTGAATTTGCAAAAAACTCAATTTCATATTCATAAATACCGTTGTCTTTTTCAAGCTTGATTTTTTTAAAGGTTGCCTTTGAAGCACTTACACCTGCGTTTGAAAGGGCAATTTTTTTCGCCTCTGCTGAAGAAATGCGATAGCTTTGCTGTGCCTTTGTTGTTGAAGACGCTTTTGTTGTTGAAGGTGCTTTTGTTGTTGAAGGTGCGGTGGTTGACAAATCCGGTTTTGATGTTTCCGGAACAGATGTTGTCGGTTCGGTTACTTTTGTGGTCGGCTCGGTTTTTGTGACGGTAGTCTCTGAAATTGCCGAAGAAGTCGGTTCGCTTTTTGTTGTGGTTTCCTTGTGCAAAGCAGTGATTGTTTTTTCGGCTTTGTTGCTGTCAACTTCAACTTCACGGTTTACGATTGCGCCGTTTTTGGCGGCAATTTTATAATCGTATTCCATGTTTTCAAAATCAAAATCAACGTCAAAAACATATTTTCCGTGTTCTTTTGTGAAAACCGAGCTTTTGTCTTTTGCCTGTTCTTTTGAAATTCCTGCATCGCTTAATGCTATTTCAAGAGCTTTTTCGGCTCCGACGGAATTTTTTTCTGCGGTTGAAGCCGAAGACATCACGGCTCCTGTTCCGATTG
>DKDD01000014.1:22263-22869 GCA_002451715.1 Ruminococcaceae bacterium UBA6857
CGATTGCACAAATTCCTATAATGGCTTTTTTCATAATCGTTGTCTCCTTGCTGTTAAATTACAGTGTATCTTTACTGTGGCTTAATAATACAACCGAAAGATTAATCTTTTATTAGAGCGAAAGATTTTTAAATTTTACGCTGAAAACGCTACCTTTTCCTTTTTCGCTTTGAACCGAAACGGTTGCACCGTGAATTTCCGCAATCTCTTTGACAAACGAAAGTCCAAGTCCTGTTCCGCCGCTGTTCCTTGAGGAATCGGCACGGTAAAAACGGTTCCAAATTTTTTCTTTTTCATTTTCATCAATGCCAATTCCGTTGTCTTCAACCGAAAGCACGGCAGAATCAACGTCTTTTTTGAGTTTGACAAAGATTTCTCCGTTTTCTTTTCCGTATCTGTAGGCATTTGAAATGAGATTGGCGGCAAGCCTTGAAAGAAGTTCAAAGTTTCCGTCCACAAAAATATCGGGTTCAATGTCAGAAGAAAGAGCGATGTTTTTTTCGCCGATTAATGCCATGTCTTCGCAGATTGAAGATATACATTCCGAAAGGTTCAGCTTTTCTTTTTTTATCTCACCCGCTCCGCGCTCGATTCGTGCAAAGGCGA
>DKDD01000014.1:22918-24195 GCA_002451715.1 Ruminococcaceae bacterium UBA6857
CTTTGTGACCGAAGCCATTTTTTTGCTTTGGCGTTCAATCAGTTCAAGCGCGTCAATATATTCTTCGGGCGAACGCGTCTCTTCAAGCGTATACTGGCACTGCGAAAAAATTACGGAAATGGGAGTACGAAGTTCATGAGAAATGTCGCTTGTGAGCTGCTGCTCTTTGTTGAAAGAATCTTCAAGCCGTTCAAACATTGAATTGAACGATTTTGCAACGCGGTGAATTTCGTCGTCACCGTTTCCGATTTCAATTCGCTTTGAAAGGTCGCTTCCGGTTCTGATATTGTCTGCCGCGGCGGTGATTTTCAGCACAGGAGACAGGGCGCGCTTTGCAATGATATATCCGCCTGCGATTGCAAAAAGAACAAGAAGCGGAATGAGCATGAGAACAATATTAAAAATTCGGTTCATTTGCGTAATGCTGTATTGAGAACTGACTGTTCCGCGAAGCCAAAGCGTTCCCGCGCCGGAAATTTTCAGTTCAATGTCATAGACATAAAAAGTTCCGTTTTCGGTTTTTACCGAAGAAACCAAGCGGTTTTTGAACGGCGGGCTGCTTTCGCCGGAAAAAATCGAACTGTCGCCGTAAATAAGGCCGTTTTTGTCATAAAGAGAAGTTGTGATTCCGTTGACGCTTTTTAAAAAGTCATCGTCAATTTCAAGCCAGCCGTCTTTATATTCAAGACAAAGGTCATAAGGGTCATCAAATTCAAGCTTGTCATAGTCACTGTAATATTCAACTTCGTCAAGGTTGTTTTCAACTGTTTCAATAAGGTTATCACGTATTCCTTTTTGAATGACTGAACCGCTGACAAGAACCGTTGCAAGAACCGCAACGCAGGAAATAATAATGATTGCGGCAGAGAACCAGACAGTAATTTTTAATTTCAGCGATTTTTTAATCATTTGTCCTCCCGGATAACATATCCGCTTCCTCTTACGGTGTGAATTAGCTTTTTGTCAAAGCCGGAATCAATTTTTCTTCTAAGATAGCTTATATAAACGTCGATAACGTTTGTTCCGCCCTCATAATCGAAGTTCCAAATGTGGTTTTCAATTTTTTCGCGCGACAAAACAATGCCTTTGTTCCTTATCATGTATTCAAGAAGTGCATATTCTTTTGCAGAAAGTTCAATGCTTTTGCCGTCGCGCACAACTTTTTTGGACGCCGTGTCAACCGAAAGGTCGCCGACGGAAAAAACGTTTGAAGCGGCGTTTGAAGTTTTTCGAAGCATTGCTCTGATTCTTGCGCAAAGCTCCTCAAACGAAAACGG
>DKDD01000014.1:24226-30154 GCA_002451715.1 Ruminococcaceae bacterium UBA6857
AGATAGTCCGATGCGCCGCTGTCAAGTCCCGTCACTCTGTCGCTCACTGCGTCCTTTGCCGTGAGAAGCAGAACGGGAACGGTGTTGCCTTTTTCACGCAGTTCGCGAAGAAGAGTAAGCCCGTCTTTTTTCGGCATCATTATGTCAAGAATTATTCCGTCGTATTCGGCAAAGGCAATGTGGTCTTCCGCCTCCTCGCCGTCAAAGCAGCTGTCAACGGAGTAGCCCTCGGAGCGAAGCTTTAACGAAATTATTTTATTAAGGTCTTTTTCGTCTTCAACAACCAAAAGTCTCATACTAAACACCCGATTCAAAAAGATTTAATACATTATACCACAAAACGGCAAAAAAAGAAAACGGGGCCGCCGCATTTTTTACGGCAGCCCGAAAGTTTTAGGTTTGATTATTTGTTGAAAAGTGCTTTGATTGCGGCAAAGAGCTTTTCAAAAAGTGTTGCGAAGAAGAGGTCTGAAAAATCAAAGTCTCTGTCCTTTTCAGCTTTGAGAATGTTTCCGCTCAGAGCGTCGATGTCGTATTCATAGTCATACTTTGCGGCGTGGAATTCAACTTCGTACTTTGCAACGCCGTCATCAAAATCAAACTTAACCTGAACTTTTTTTGCGTCTGCTTCCTTAACTCCTGCTGCGGCAAAAGCGATTTCCTTTGCCTTTGCTTTTCCGATGTAAGCTGCGTCGGGATCGGGAGTGTTGAAATCGTTTTTGTCAATTTCTGCTTTGAGAATTGCGCCGGTTTTTGCGTTGATGTCATAGCTGTATTCGGTTGAACCGAAATAGAATTCAACCTCATAAACAGCAATGCCGTTTTCATAATCGAACTGGCAGGTCATGAACTTTGCGTCTGTTGCGGAAACGCCTGCGGCGGAAAGGGCAATCTCTTTTGCTTTGGCTTCGCCGATGTAGTTTGCTCCAAAAGCTCCAAAAGCGGCAACGCTCATGCACATAAGGCAGACAAGGACGAGTGATACGATTTTCTTCATTGTTTTCATGGGATAATTTCCTTTCTTAAATAAGTTTTTGATCAAGCAGTGATTTTGTTTTGTTTGCTTGATTCATTGTCTGCAGTATATACGGGAAATATTAGAATAAGATTAGAAGCGGAAAAAATTTGAAAAAAGCTGCCACACTCGTTTCATAACCCGACGCGGCAGCTTTTATGCTGTTATTTTTGTTCCTTTTTCTTTTTGAGTTCACGGTTTCTTCGAACTTCGCGGTATTGGTCACATCTGTTCCAAAGGTTAACCTCGTGTCTTCTGTGAAGAAGACCTTTCGGCATTGAAATTTCGTCTTCGGCATAGTTTACGCCGAGAGCTTTGAGCATTCTCTTGTGATAATCAAGCTTTGAGTAAAACTCATCTTTGTTTTTGTCTTTTTTCTTTGTCCAGCAATCTTCCGAAAGAGCAAGGGCGCGCGGGAAAAGCTGCATGTCAAGTTTGTCTCTGTCCGCAATCCACTCCGACCAAAGGTGACCTTCCATTCCGAGAATTTGTTTTTCGCATTCTTCGGGAACGATTTTTTCCGTCGGTTCAAAGTTGTAGGTATTTGAAAGAGGATACTGACAGTAGCACATGTCAAAATAAAAAGCCTGGTGTTTGCTGATTATCATTTCGCGTCCCTTTTTAAGTTCGCGAAGAACGTTTTTGTCGTTTCTCGGTGTCCAGTATTGACCGACAACGGAAAGGTCAAGGTTGCCGGCGGCAAGCGCTTCGTTCCAAACGATGAGCGTTTTGCCTTTTTCTTTGAGATGGGCGGCAATGCGGTTGTTGAAGTATCCTTGAAGTTCTTCAACATTTGAAAGTCCGTTTTCTTTCATGCGCTTTTGACATTCGGAACACTTTTTCCATTCGTCTTTCGGTGCTTCGTCGCCGCCGATGTGGAAATATTTTGCCGGGAAAAGCTCTGCAACTTCGTCAATAACATTAAAAATAAATTCATATGTGCTTTCTTTTCCGGCGCAGGCGGAGCGGTTCCAATCGCGCCAATGCATTTGGAACGGAACTCTTCCGCCGAAGAACCAATGAACTTCACACGGAATCTCACGGCAGCCGAGCCAATTGTATGAAGCCATTGCGGCGGCAAAATGCGCCGGCATGTCAATTTCGGGGATAATCGTGATGTTGAGTTTTTGTGCATAGGCAACGATTTCTTTGATTTGCTCTTGGGTGTAAAAACCGCCGTAAGGTTTGCCTTCAAAATCGGTTGAATGCCAGCCGTGGATTCCCGTATCTTTTCTTTTTGAACCGATTTCGGTCAAAAGCGGATATTTTTTGATTTCGATTCTCCAGCCCTGGTCGTCGGTAAGGTGCCAATGAAGAACGTTGAGTTTGTAAAACGCCATAAGTCTCAAAAGACGTTTGACGGTTTCTTCACCGAAAAAGTGGCGCGATTCGTCAAGCTGAACACCTCTGTAACGAAAACGCGGCTTGTCGAAAAGCTCAAAGCAGGGGACTTTAACTTTTCCGTCAAGGTCTTCTTTGCCGAAAAAGATTATCTGTCTGAGCGAAACTGCGGCATAAATCACACCGGCTTCGCTGCCGGAAAAAACGGTGAGCGATTTTTCGTCGCTTTCGATTCGATATGCTTCTTTCGGCATAAGCTTGTTGAAAACAAGACGAATGTCTGCGCTTTCGGGGTCGTCGGTTCTTTTGAAAAACGGTTTTTCTTTTGAAAACGGAAAAGCGAAGAAAAAGCTTTCTGCGCAGTTTTCAAATTCTTTTGCTATATACACGGTTGAATCTTCGTCAATTTGTTTAAATCCGTCTTTTTCGATAAGTTCATACGGTTTTGGAATGATTTTAATCATTATGTATCTTCCTTTCGAAATTCTCCAAAGCGGAAAACCTTCCGCATACTGTTATTTTACTATATTAATCGGAATTTTTCAATGAACATGCGATTAATAAATCAAACAAAGAAAAGAAATCTTACAAAAAAGTAATCCTATCTTAAGAAATTTGTGAAACTTTTTTATTGTACTCTTAATTAATATCGGTTAGAATACTCTCCGGTCAATCGGAAAGAATGACATGATGTGACATTTTTTTGACAGACTGTACATGATTATTCTTTAAAAATCCGGAATTTAAAAGATATAATATTCAGAACAGTCCCGAAATGAAATCCGGTTTTTATTGAATTTTTAAATAAATGCTTCAAACAAAATCAAAAACAAGGGAGTGTGAAAAAATGAAACTTTCCGAACTTCTCTTTGCCGGAAAATACTCCGAACTTACATCATATTTTTCGAACGCATATCTTTATTTTTTCCTGCCCGCGTGCATTGCGGTCTACTGTCTTATGCCGAAAAAGGCTAAAAAATATTTTATTCTTGCCGCAAGTCTCGTTTTCTTTTGGCTGATCAGCGGAAAGCTTGTTCTTTTTCTGCTTTTCACAATACTGTCAATTCACCATTTTGCGCTTTGGCTCGACCGAATCAACACTCAAAAGGCTGCCGCACTTAAAGAAACCGAACGTGAAAATCGAAAAGAAGTCAAAAAGCTTTTTCAAAAAAAGAGTCGCCTTGTGCTTTTCTTTGCGGTGATTATTCATATCGGTGCACTTTTGATGATTAAATATTCGCCGTTCTTTACAATCAACATAAACAGCCTTTTAAAACTTTGCGGTTCTTCTCTTGTGCTTGATATTCCCAAATTCATAATGCCTGTCGGCATTTCGTTCTTCACTCTTCAGGCGGTTTCATATCTTGTTGATGTGTATCGCGGCGTTGTTCCGGCTGACGAAAATATTTTTCGCCTTGCGCTTTTTGTCTCGTTCTTTCCGCAAATTGTCGAAGGACCGATTTGCCGCTACGGACAGACGGCAAATGAACTTTGGAACGTCAAAAAAATTGATTACAACAATTTTTTGCTCGGACTGACAAGGATTCTTTACGGATACATGAAAAAGCTTGTTGTTGCCGATCGGCTTAATCCGATGGTGCAGGAGCTTTTCAATAATTATGAAAATTACAGCGGACCGATGCTCGCGCTCGGCGCACTGTGCTATACCGTTCAGCTTTATATGGACTTTTCCGGAACAATGGACGCCGTTATCGGAACGGCGCAGATTTTCGGCGTAACAATGCCTGAAAACTTTCAGCGTCCGTTCTTTTCAAAAAACATTTCAGAATTTTGGCAGCGTTGGCACATTACACTCGGAACATGGTTCAAAGATTACATTTTCTATCCCGTAACAATGTCAAAGCCGATGAAAAATCTTACTTCGTCTGCGCGCAAAAAGCTCGGCAACCATTTCGGTCCGCTTCTTGCCGGAGCAATCGCGCTTTTCTGCGTCTGGTTTTCAAACGGACTTTGGCACGGCGCGGCATGGAGTTATATTTTCTTCGGAATGTATCATTTTGCGCTGATACTTTTGGGTAACGTTTTTTCTCCGCTTTCAAAAAACGTTTGCGAAAAGCTTCACCTTTCGCAAAGCAATGTGGTCTTTAGAATTTTTCAAATTTTGAGAACGGGCTTTTTGGTTGTAATAGGTGAACTTTTCTTCCGTGCAAACGGACTGCGCGCAGGCTTTTCAATGTTTAAAATAATGCTGACAAATATTAGCTTTGTTCCGCTTAATAAAGAAACGCTCACACCGCTCGGCGTTGATATTCAAGACCTTTTGATTGTTCTTGTTGTGGTTTTGGTTGTCTTTGTTGTCGGCGTTATGCGCGAAAAAGGGATTGACGTTCAAAAGTTTGTTTGCGAAAAGAACACCGCCGTTCGCTGGGCAGTTCTTTATGCACTCATTATGTTTATCGTCGTTTTCGGAGCATACGGTCCCGGATATATTCCGGTTGACCCGATGTATGCCGAGTTTTAAAAGGGGGCTATGGTAACAATGAAAAAAACAGCCAAAACAGCCGTCCGTATAGTTTCTTTCATTTTGATTTTGCTTGTTTTGCTTTTCGGCGCGTCGCTTCTTTTGGAGCCGAAAAGCAACACCAAAGAGGGCGGAATGCTCGATTCAAGTGCAAACGGAATTTTGAGCGAACCAAAAAACACTATCGACGTTCTTATAATCGGCGACAGCGAAGCGTACAGCGCATTCATACCGCTCAAAATCTGGAATGATTACGGTTACACTCCGTATGTTTGCGCAACTTCGGCTCAGATTCTTTGCTATTCTTATGAGTTTTTGGCAAAGACTTTTCAAAACCAAAAGCCGAAAGTGGTAATGCTTGAAACAAACGCAATCTATCGCTCGTTCACATATTCGGATGTGCTGATTCAAAATCTTTCTGAAAAACTTTCGGTTTTCCGCTATCATAACCGCTGGAAAACGCTCAGTCTTCGCGATTGGTCGTTCGGCGTTGACCTCTCGAATACTGAGATCAACAAAGGTTATATTTATAATAACGGAATAAATCCGGCAAATATAAAGGGATATATGAAGCCGTCGGAAATGAAAGAAAAATATCCAAACAAAAACAAAGCCTATGTTGAAAAAATTAAAAAGCTCTGTGACCAAAACGGAGCAAAGCTTGTTCTTGTCAGTACGCCGAGCGTTGCAAACTGGAACATGAGAAAACACAATGCAATCGACGCGCTTTCAAAAGAAATCGGCTGTGATTATATTGACATGAACACAAAAAGAAAGGATGTTCCGATTAATTGGGCAACCGACACAAGAGACCGGGGCGACCATCTTAATTATGACGGAGCGCTGAAAGCTTCGGCATTCCTCGGCTTATACTTCGACTCGCTCAAAATTTTTAAAGACAAGCGAAACGACCCCGATTATTCGCAGTGGAACGACGCTGTGAAAACTTTCACTCAAAGCATCGGAAAGAAACTTTGAGCAAAACAAAAAGCCGGCGCATTTTTCGGTGCGTCGGCTTTGATTTTGAAAAGATTATTCGTTTTCTTCCGCTTCGTCTTCGGAATCGTCGGAAAGTTTGAGAATTTCGGTC
>DKDD01000174.1 GCA_002451715.1 Ruminococcaceae bacterium UBA6857
TATTTTCGTACAGAGCTTTTAAAAGCTCTTATTGAAGAAGGCAACGAGGTTCTTCTTTCAATGCCGAAAGCTGAACACGCCGATTTTTTTGAAAAACTCGGCTGCAAAATTATTGATACTCCGATAACTCAATACGGCATGAATCCGCTCAAAGAACTGTGGCTTATCAAAGAATACGGGGCAATGATAAAAAAATATTCACCCGATATAATTCTTACTTATACTATTAAGCCCGCGCTCTACGGCGGAATTGCCGCGGCAAAAAAGAACGTTCCGTATATTTCAACAATAACGGGACTCGGTGC
The DNA here is from genome assembly GCA_002451715.1 of Ruminococcaceae bacterium UBA6857. Classification (GTDB taxonomy): domain Bacteria; phylum Bacillota; class Clostridia; order Oscillospirales; family Acutalibacteraceae; genus UBA6857. The sequence goes on from DKDD01000174.1 coordinate 306, forward strand.
GGCTTTTGAAAAGGGAAAACTTTTTTCGTTTTTGATTTCGTCGTGGTATCGCTTTTCAACACGAAAGATTTCGTGCATATTTTTTCAAAACGAAGAACATTCAAAGCTTTTTTCGTCGCTTAAAATTGCAACGGGAAAACACAGAATCGTTTCCGGTTCCGGTGTGAATCTTGAAAAGCACAAGTTTGAAGAATACCCGAAAGAAAGCGGAACAAAGCTTCTTTTTGTCGGACGAATGATGAAAGACAAGGGAATTTTTGAACTTTGCGAAGCGGTAAAAAAACTTTCCGAAAAATATGATCTTTCGCTTGACATCATCGGCTGGTGCGAAAAAGAGTGCGAGGAACTTAAAGAATCCTTTGAAAAAGTCAAAGCAATCCGATATCTCGGCTGGCAAGAAGACGTTCATTCTTTTGTTAAAAAATGCCATGCCGTTGTTTTGCCGTCTTATCACGAGGGAATGGCAAATGTTCTTCTTGAGGCGGAAGCCGGCGGAAGACCCGTACTTGCAAGCAATATTCCCGGCTGCCGCGAAACATTTGATGAGGGCATAACCGGTCTCGGATTTGAGGCAAGAAACGAAGAGAGCCTTGAAAAAGCAATTGAAAAATTCTGCCTTTTAAGCAATGAAAAACGTGCAGAAATGGGCAAGGCCGCAAGAGCGAAAACAGAAAAAGATTTTGACCGCAAAAATGTTGTAAAGGCATATCTCGGCGCAATACATGAATTCGGAGGACGGAAATAATGAACGGTCTTTACGAAAAAATCATAAGCAGAAAAGAAAAAATTGCTCTTATAGGACTCGGCTATGTCGGAATGCCGATTGCGGTTGCGTTTGCAAAAAAGGCCGATGTAATCGGTTTTGACCTGAATAAAGAAAAAATCAAAACCTATAAAAGCGGAATCGACCCGACAAACGAAGTCGGCGATGAAGCAATTAAGAAGACAACGGTTGAGTTTACATCGGACGAAACCGAACTTAAAAAAGCAAAGTTTCATATAGTTGCCGTTCCTACACCGGTTAACAAGGATCACACGCCCGATCTTCGTCCTGTTGAATCCGCAAGCAAAATCGTTGGCAGAAATCTTTCAAAAAACAGCGTTGTTGTCTATGAATCAACGGTTTATCCGGGTGTTACGGAAGACATTTGCGTTCCGATACTCGAAAAAGAATCGGGGCTTAAATGCGGCCTCGATTTTAAAGTCGGCTACAGCCCCGAACGAATCAATCCCGGCGACAAAGTTCATCGTCTTGAAACGATTGTCAAAATCGTTTCGGGCATGGATGAAGAAACACTTGAAACCGTTGCAAATGTATATTCTCTTGTTGCCCTTGCCGGCGTTCATAAGGCAGAAAGCATTAAGGTTGCCGAAGCGGCAAAAGTAATTGAAAACAGTCAGCGCGACATAAATATTGCGTTCATGAACGAACTTTCGATAATTTTTCATAAGCTCGGAATAGACACAAAAGCGGTTCTTGAAGCCGCCGGAACAAAATGGAATTTTTTGAAGTTTGCTCCCGGTCTTGTTGGCGGACACTGCATTGGCGTTGATCCTTATTATCTTACCTATAAAGCGGAAGAAATCGGATATCACAGCGAGGTAATCCTTTCCGGAAGAAGAATCAACGATTCAATGGGTCATTATGTCACCGAATCGCTTATTAAGCTCATGGCAAAAAGCGGGCTTTCAATAAATTGCGCAAAAGTTGCCGTTTTGGGTCTTACTTTCAAAGAAAACTGTCCGGACACAAGAAACACTCGCGTAATTGATATTATAAACGAACTTCGCGAATACGGAATTGAACCCGTTGTTTGCGACGATGTTGCCGACAAAGACGGCGCAAAACGCGAATACGGCATTACGCTTACTCCGCTTGAAAAAGTGAAAAACAGCGACGCTGTTATTCTTGCCGTTGCGCATGACGAATTTAAAACGCTTTCTGCCGAAAGATTCAACTTGTTTTATAAAAACGAAAACAAAATTCTGCTTGACGTAAAAGGAATACTTGACAAAAATGCCTTTGAAAACGCCGGATATAAATATTGGAGACTTTGATATGGGATACTCTGAACTTGAATTTTCGAAAGATACCGTTTTTCTTGTAACCGGCGGGGCTGGTTTCATCGGTTCAAACCTTTGCGAAGCAATACTCAAAAAGGGCTGTCGTGTCCGCTGTCTCGATAACCTTTCAACCGGAAAAAAAGAAAATGTTGAACTTTTTCTTGATAATGAAAACTATGCTTTCATTAAAGGTGACATAACCGACCTTGAAACCTGCATGAAAGCGTGCGAGGGCGCGACTTACGTCCTCAACCAGGCTGCGTGGGGCAGTGTTCCGCGCAGTATTGAAATGCCGCTCTATTACGAAGAGGTTAATATTAAAGGAACTCTCAACATGATGGAAGCGGCGCGGCAAAACGGCGTCAAACGTTTTGTCTATGCGTCAAGCTCTTCCGTGTACGGCGACGAGCCGACTCTTCCGAAAAAGGAGGGCAGGGAGGGCAACCTCCTTTCGCCATACGCACTGACAAAACATGTTTGCGAACTTTACGGAAAGCAATATTCAATGCATTACGGACTTGAAACCGTCGGACTTCGCTATTTCAATGTTTTCGGAAAACGTCAGGATCCGAACGGAGCCTATGCCGCGGTTATTCCTAAGTTCATTAAACAGCTTCTTTCCGGCGAACGGCCGACAATTAACGGTGACGGAAAGCAAAGCCGCGATTTTACCTATGTTGAAAACGTTGTTGAAGCAAATCTCAAAGCCTGTCTTTCAAAAAATGATGTTGCCGGCGAGGTATTCAATATTGCTTTCGGCGGTCGCGAATATCTTATTGATATTTATCACGGACTTACAAAGGCTCTCAGCGTCAATATCGAACCGATTTTCGGACCGGACAGAGCCGGAGATATAAAGCACTCGAACGCCGATATATCAAAGGCAAAAGTGCTTCTCGGCTATGACCCGTCATACAGCTTTGAGGACGGAATAAAGCTTGCAATCGAATGGTATAAGGAGAATTTGCAATGATTCTTACAAAGATAAAAAATGCAATTTCCGCTCTTTCCGGAAAAGGCGGTGCGGCAGATTATTTCTATACGTCGCTCAAATATACCGTTGCGTCGTTCCTCGGTGCAATTTGGAGCGAAGAACATTACGCAAAATGGTTTTATCATCTTTATACCGGAAAAAAGCTGAATCTTGAAAACCCAAAGTATTTTGACGAAAAAGTCTGGTGGCTGAAACTCAATAACCGCGACCCGCTTCTCACAAAGTGCTCGGATAAATATGCCGTAAGAGATTATGTGAAAACCTGCGGCCTTGAAAACATGCTCACAGAGCAGCTTGACGTTTTTTCCGATATCAATGACCTTGATTTTTCAAAGTATGACTGCGAAGTTGTTGCAAAATGCAACCATAATTCCGGCGGACATATTTTTTATGACCCGGTCTTGCCGATGACTGCGCGCGAACTTAAAAGCGCGAAAAAAAGACTCGGATATATTTTCAGACATAACGCTTATGTTCTTTCGCGCGAATGGAACTATAAGAATATCGACCGCAAAATTGTTGTTGAAAAAGTTATCAGAGACAAAAACGGAAAACTTCCCCTCGATTATAAATTCATGTGCTTTGGCGGCGAACCGAAGCTTTTGTGTCTCGATATCGGCGTAATGGAACAAAACCGAACATATAACCACAACTATCCGCGCAATATTTACGACATGGATTTCAATCTTCTTCCCGTTCATGAAACCCGACCGAACAGCAAGGAAAAAATAGAAAAGCCGCAAAACTTTGAAAAAATGGTTGAAGCGGCAAAAAAACTTTCCGCGCCTTTCCCGTTTTGCCGTGTTGACCTTTATAATGTTGACGGAAAAGTATATTTCGGCGAAATCACGTTTTATCACGGAGGCGGCTGCAACAAAATCGAACCGGAAGAATGGGACCTTAAAATGGGTTCGTGGATAGATTTGAACAGTGATAAGATTGTGAGAAAAATATGAACGAACCGATAAGAATTCTCCACGTTGTGACAAGCATGGAAAAAGGCGGCATAGAAAATATGCTGATGAACTTTTACAGAAAAACCGACCGCAACAAAGTTCAGTTTGATTTTCTTGTTCACACAAAAGAAAAAGCGGAATTTGAAACCGAAATTGAAGCTTTGGGCGGAAAAGTTTTTCGACTTGAACAGGAAAGAAGCGTAAGAAATTTTTTCGGCTATATGAAATCGCTCACAGACTTTTTCAAAAGTCATGGTGAATATAAAATTGTTCACAGCCACATAAACTCGTTGAGTGTTTTTCCGCTTTATGCCGCAAAAAAAGCCGGTGTACCGATAAGAATTGCACACAGCCATTATGCAATTGTAAAAATGAGCGAAACAACGCTTTTCAGGCAGGTTGTTAAAAAAGCTCTTCCGTTTTGCGCAAATTACTTTTTTGCCTGCACACCGGAAGCCGGACGCTGCCTTTTCGGCAAAAAGGCGGTCGAAAACGGAAAGGTGACCGTAATCAAAAACGGCATTGACTGCAATCTTTTTGCGCTCAATGAAGAAAAACGAAAAGAAATGCGAAAAATGCTTTCATTTTCAAAAAGCGACACGGTGCTTTGCCATGTCGGAAGATTCGATAAATACAAAAACCAAAGTTTTGTTCTTGAAATTCTGAGCGCTTTAAAAAAACGCGGTGTTAATGCTAAGTTGCTCTTTCTCGGAATCGGGGAAGACTTTGAAAAAGTGAAAGGGCTTTCAAAAACGCTCGGACTTCAAAAGAACGTTATTTTTGCCGGTGTTGTTCCTAATGTTTACGATTACCTTCAGGTGGCGGATGTGTTTGTTTTTCCATCAATTTTTGAAGGCTTGCCGCTGACACTTGTTGAAGCGCAGGCAAACGGACTTCCTGTTTTTGTTTCGTCCGCCGTTTCAAAAGAATGCGATATGAGCAAAACCGTTCAGTTTCTTCCTCTTGAAAACGGTGCGGATTTTTGGGCGGACGAAATTCAAAAAGCAATGCCGTTTGAAAGAACCGATAATATTGAAAAAATCTGCAAGACCGGCTATGATTCGGCGCAGAGCGCGGAGTTTTTGCAAAAATTTTATCTTGAAAAGTGGTGCTTATGAACGAACGACTGACAATTTTTACTCCGGCCTATAATCGGGCACACACTTTGCCGCGTGCGTTTGAAGCGCTCAAAAAACAAAGCGACAAACGCTTTCTTTGGCTGATAATCGACGACGGTTCAACAGACAACAC
>DKDD01000127.1:0-861 GCA_002451715.1 Ruminococcaceae bacterium UBA6857
AGAAATCGAATAATTCTCGTAGCGTCGCGAAAAATGTAACTTCGCGGCGCTAAATCTTTTCAAAAATAATTTTCGTTATTATTGACAATAGTTTTTATAAGTGTTAATATAATTATGTCTTTTAAGACAAAAACAACACATGAAGTATCTAAGGGGGATTAAAAAATGAAAAAAATTCGGAAAATTATACCGACTGTTATGTTAATATTCGTTTTAAGCGTTTGTTCACTTACTTTCGGTGCAAAAGCGGCGCTGTCGTATGATGAAATGAAAGCGGCCGTTTATGAAAGTAATGTCAAAGCAAACGTTTACGGCAATGGGCTTATTGACCCGTCATATAACGCGGTTCCGTCTTTAAACAGTGATTATGACGAACTTAACGCAAAGGCAAAGGAAATCACCGCCGGTCTTTCATCGGATGAAGAAAAGGCGCGCACAATCAATGATTGGGTTGCCGATAATGTTTACTATGATTTTGACGCGTACTATCACGGTTCCGGAAATTGGCCGTCGCCTTATGCGCCGACTGTTTTTTCAACCGGTCGCGCGGTTTGCGTCGGTTATTCAAACCTTATGGCCGCAATGTGCCGCGCCGTCGGTGTTCCGGTAAGACTTGTGCGCGGAGCCGGAATGACGTCGGAATATACAGATGAACAGCATATCAAAATGTATGAAAATCGCTCCTCAAATCATGAGTGGGTCGAAGTGTATTTTAACGGCAAATGGAACATGTGCGATCCTACGTGGGATTCCGGAAACAGATATGAATATGGGCAAAAAATTCACAGCAGTAACAATTCGCGCGGATATTTTGCACTCGAAGTTGAGTTGTTTTCAAAGAAACATTTTATTATTGAATAA
>DKDD01000127.1:912-2596 GCA_002451715.1 Ruminococcaceae bacterium UBA6857
GATTTTTTAATACACATTGAATCAGACTCAATTGCTGTTTCGGGTTATCTCGGCGATAAAACCGGCGTCACAAGTATAAGGATTCCGGACGGTGTTACAGAAATCGGTAAAAATGTATTTTCCGGTTTTTCGGCTCTTGAAACAATTAAATTTCCTGATTCACTTGAAAAAATCGGATATCATGCTTTTCAAAATTGCACTTCACTCAAGTCGATTGAGCTTCCGAATTGTGTAAATGAAATTGACATCAGTGCGTTTTTAGGTTGCACGGCTTTAAAGAGTGTTACCTTTCCGAACACAATTGAAAAAATAGGTGCTGAAGCCTTTAAAAACTGTTCGGCTCTTAAATGTGTAGTGATTCCCGATTCCGTTACAAGTCTCGGCACGGGCGTGTTTGAAGGTTGCACAGCTCTCGTTAATGCTGATCTCGGAACAGGTCTCACGGAACTTCCGGCAAACGCATTTATGGAGTGCACAGAACTTGTTACCGTATCGGGAGGCGAAAACATTGTAAAAATTGGTCAGTATTGTTTCAGGAAAGATTCAAAATTTACCGGAAATGATTTTCTTATGAATCTCAACTATATGGGTGAATATGCGCTTTATTATTGCAACAGCGTCAAGCGGTTCCGTTTTCCGACTCGCACGATTAACAATCCAAGCAATTTCAGCAATATGACAAGTCTTGAAGAAGTAATAATTACAGAGGGCTGCCTTGACATACCGAGCAGGACGTTTTTTAACTGCAAAGCGCTTAAAAAGATTAATATTCCCGGAAGTGTGACTAACTTCGGCGAAAATTCGTTTTATCTTTGCTCATCTCTTGAACAGATTACGATTCCGGAAGGTATTGCGAAAATCGGTGCATGGACTTTCGGTCAGTGTTCAAGCCTCGCTTCAATCTATATTCCCGATTCTGTAACTTCGATTGAAGACTATGCATTTTACTATTGCTCTTCGCTTTCTAAGGTTTATTACGGTGGTTCAAAAGAACAATGGGACAACATTGCAATAAGTACAACCGGAAACAATTGGCTCACTAAAAGAGAGATTATTTTTGAGCATAAACATAATTTTTCCGAAACGATTTGCGAAAGTTATGACGGCAGCGGAAAAATTAAGGTTTTGACTTGTGTTGACTGCGGATTCAGCAAAACCGAAAAGTTCGAAGAGCATGAGCACACCTTTAAATCTATTGTAACGCCTGCAACATGTGAAGCTGACGGTTATACGACGTATACATGCACAACCTGCGAATACAGCTATACTGCCGATATCGTTAAAGCAACGGGACATTCTTATCATTGGGTAATTACCAAAAACGCAACCTGCACGGAAGACGGTGAAAAATATAAAGACTGTTTCCATTGTGATAAAGTTTTTGAAACTGTTACCATTGAAAAGACAGGGCACAGGCTTGTTTGGGTAACCGACAAAAAAGCAACTTGCAAAGAAGAAGGAACAAAACATCAACATTGCACAGTGTGCGGAAACGACCTCGCAGAAGTAAGAATTGAGAAAGTATCTCATAATGCTTCAAAATGGATAATTGACAAAGACTCAACCTGCACTGCGGTCGGAACAAAGCACAAGGAATGTACCTATTGCGGCATTATTCTTGATAACGGAACGGTTGAAAAGAAGAACCATACAGCTTCAAGCTGGATAATTGACAAAGACTCAA
>DKDD01000056.1 GCA_002451715.1 Ruminococcaceae bacterium UBA6857
TTGCCTTTGCGTGGCCGATGTGAAGATAGCCGTTCGGTTCGGGCGGGAAACGGGTCTGAACGTGGTCATAAACGCCGTTTTTGAGGTCTTCGTCAATAAAGTCATGAATAAAATTTGACGGTGCTGTATATTCTTCCATAAACATTACCATAGCCTTTCCGGCTACAAATACTGTTTAAATAATCACGACAATCCTTGTTGTAGCCGGACAAGGCGTGATGGTAATACAGTCCATCTCAAAATTTGTACTCGTACGAATTTTGAGGGACATATAATTTTTATTTAGCGTGATTTTTCACGCTGAATATTCCTTTCGTTCGCAATCAGGAAAGAGAGTTGATTGCGGCATTGAGTCTTTCAAGAACCCTGTCTTTTCCGATAACTGTCATGATCGAGAAAAGGTCGGGTGTATTTTTTCTTCCCGTAACGGCAACGCGAACAACGGTTGAAACGTCGCCGACATGGCCGAGGTACTGATCGGGATTTTTTTTGTATTCCTTAACGTTCGGAGTAAAGCCGAGCGGTTCGCAAAGTTCTTTCATGTGAGCGAACCATTCGCTGTTGTCTGCGGCTTGTTCATAGGTTGAAGCATAAGCTTCAAGAACTTTTTTGACGGTTTCCTTTGAAAGGTTTTCCGGAAGCTCCGAAAGGTCGGTTTTGAACTCTTCGTCAAAGAAGTATGAAACATAAGTGCCGATCTCGCTGAACTTTGCAATGTCTTTTCTCGGCTTTGCGGTACCGCGGTCGATTGAAAAAATCTTCTTTGAATATTCCTCGTCCTTTGAAAGAAGCGAGTAAAGCTTTTCGTCGTAATTCTTTGCCCAGTCAAGAGCATAGGCAAGAACTTTTTCTGCGCTCATTTTTGAAATAACGTTTTTGCTGACGTCGGTGAGCTTTGTCAAGTCAAAAAGCGCGCCGGAAACGCTCATCTTTTTGAGGTTGAATGGGAACTCGGAACAGTCCGCATCGGGGTTTGCTCTGCGCCAATCTTCAAAGTTTGAGTTTGCAAGGGTAAGAAGATATTCAAGAACGCTTTCTTTCGGGAATCCCTCTTCGGCGTAGTATGTAACTGCTGCTTCGGGGTCCTTGCGTTTTGAAAGTTTTCTTTTTGAGCCGTTCTCTTCTTTCATAATCGGCGAAATGTGTGCATACTTCGGTGCTTTGAAGCCGCAGACGGAGAAAAGCTGAATATGAGTCGGAACGGAGGAAATCCATTCGTCGCCGCGTGTAACGTGGGTCGTTCTCATAAAATGGTCATCAACCGCGTGGGCAAAGTGGTAGGTGGGGATTGAGTCGGTTTTGAGAAGAACGATATCCTGAATATTCTCCGGCATTTCGATTTTGCCTTTGATAAGGTCAACAAAAGTGATGCGCTTGTCTTCGCTTCCGGGGGAGCGGAGTCTGAGCGTATAGGGTTTTCCCTCTTCAATAAGCTTTTTTTGCTTTTCAAATGAAAGATTGCGGCATTTGGCCCATTTTCCGAAATAGCCTTTGATGAGTGCGCCTTCCTTTTCCTGTTCTTCGCGCAGGGAGGATAGTTCGTCTTCCGAGCAGAAGCAGGGATAAGCAAAACCTTTTTCAACAAGAGACTTTGCAACGATATGATAGATATTTGCGCGCTTGCTTTGGGTATAGGGACCGTAATCACCTTGTTCCTCGTTAAAGCCCATAACGCCCTCGTCGGGAGTTACGCCGAAAGCTTTGAGTCCTTTAATAATTTCCGAAACGCCGTCTTCAATTTCACGTTTTTTGTCGGTATCTTCGATTCTGAGCATGAAAACGCCGTTCGTCATTTGGGCATTAAGCTTTGAAATGAGTGCGGCAAAAAGACCGCCGATATGAAGAAAGCCTGTGGGACTCGGCGCAAATCTTGTGACTCTTGCGCCTTCCTCAAGTTGTCGCGGCGGAAAAAGCTTTTCAAGGTCAGCGGGTGTTTGAGTAACGTTTGGAAAAAGAAGCTCGGCAAGAGCTTTGTTCTCGTCCAAAGGAAGATCCCCCTTCTAATACTAAAATAATTCAGTATATTATCGCAAATTTTTAAGAAAATAGCAATAGGTTGGGCTTAATTTCCTTTTATTTTTTTGCCGAAACGTTTTAACCTGACGGCAGGGGCGATTGTGTTTCGCCTGTCGGCGAAACATGAAGCGCACCTTGCGGTGCATGAAGCGTTCCGCCTTTCGGCGAAACATGAAGTACGCCTTCGGCATATGAAGCATTGAACCTGCGTTCAACATTATGGTATAACCGAAAATATCTATTATGTATTATCTCTTATCTATTATCTGATCTTGAAAAAACGCTTGTTAACCTGAACTGCACAGCCTTTCAAATAAGAATTATATCGTAGGGGCGGATTTTGTTCCGCCCAAAAAAATTTACGCCGTGTAAATTTACAGATGGTCTATTCGACTTTTCGTATATAAGTTCGTAAAAACGTCTTTTGAAACGACAATATAGAATATAATTGTAGGGGTCGGACCTGTGCCGACCCATGAGGCCTTGCCGTTTTTGGTTTGTCTTTTGTATTGCGCAACGTGCAAGGTATAATGGGTCGGCTCGGGTCCGACCCCTAC
>DKDD01000140.1 GCA_002451715.1 Ruminococcaceae bacterium UBA6857
CTTTATATACCAATGCGGAAATCGGATTGTCGTGATCCTGTCCGCACGGCGAACCGAGACTCATGTTGACAACATCCGCGCCGAGTTTTACCGAATCGTCAAGTGCGGCAAGGTTGACCTCTTCTTTTGCAACGGAGTTCTTTTCGTCGCCGAAAACTTTCATCAAAAGAAGCTGTGCGTCCGGCGCAACGCCCGTCATGACGTCGCTTTTTCCGCCCGCGATTCCGGCAACATGCGTTCCGTGGTCGGAATTTTTGTTTTCAACCGTTTTGTCAATTTCGGCATAGTCCCATTTATAGGGGATTTTTTCCGAATAATAGTTCACGTTCCAGCGAGGAACAATTGTGTTGAGAACTTTAAAAGTTGTGATTTTTTGAATATCACTTTTTGAAAGAGTCGGGTTTGCAACCGAAGATGAAAAAACATCATGACCGCATTGAAACCCAGTGTCAAGAATAGCAATAACAAGTCCTTTTCCGGTGTAACCCATTTCCTGCGCTTCGGGAACGCCCGTGAAAAGATTATACGAAAACTTTTCGTCAAAACCGTCTTCGACGCTTTCCGTGTCATCGGGCTGACTGTATCTTTCCGCAACGCTTACGCTTTTGACACCTGGTATTTTTTCAATGACCGAAATATACTTATAAGGAACCGAAAGCGAAAAGCCGTTGAGCACAAAGGAATAGGAAAACGAATTTTCAAAATCGGCGTTTGAAACGCTTTTTTCAATCAGGCTTTTCACCGTTTCCTGCGCAGAAACAATTTTTTTGTATTTTTCGCTTCCGAGATAGGATTCAAGAAGAGTTTTTCTTTCTTTTGCGTTCGAGACCCCGTCAAGAAGACTTTTTTCGTCAAGTTCAACAATAACGCTCACAAAGTCTTCTTTTGAAAGAAAGCTTTTGATTTCGTCCGAAACCGTGTCGCCCGGAACACCGAAAAGCGAAGAAAGTGCAAGCAAAAAGCTGACAATTGCGGCAATAAATGATTTCAATTCAAATCTCCCCTTTTTTCGGGTCTGCTACCCGAAAATAAATTGATATTTTATAATACCACACTTAAAACACGATAGCAATAATATAAAACAAAAAAACCGCCGATAAACGACGGTTTTTGGCTTTTTGTTTAAGTTATATATATTTTTCAATGTTAATTCTTTTAATCAGCGTCGGAACAAGAACAAAGCTGACAACCGAAAGCATGACCCCTTTGATCGCGTTGAGCGCCGTTGCGGACCAAATTGCCGCCCAAAGCGTTTTGCTGTCAAGCGTTATGCCGAGAAAGTACTTGAAAAACGGCGGATCAATAAAATAGTTTGCGCCGATTCCGACAAGGACGATCAAAACGATTCCGAGTACTCCGGCAATCAAAAGACCTGTCTTTTTTTTGTGCTTTTTATAAACAAGGCAAAACGGAATGATGTACGCCGCGCCGACGATGAAATTCATCAGGTTTCCGAAACCCATCTGCGTCCCGACTCCCTTAACCGCAAGCTCAATGAGGTTTTTCACAAGCTCAATCACAACGCCCCAAGTCGGGCCGAAAATCATTGCGCCGACAAGCGCGGGAACATCGCTGAAATCAAGTTTAAGATGGCTTGCGCCGGGAAAAAGCGGAAACTCAAGAAGATAGAGCACAAAACTTACGGCGCAAAGCATTGAAACGGTTACGAAGCGAATGAAGTTTTTGTTTTTTGTCATCGGTGATCCGACCTTTCTTGAAAAATTGACAAACAAAAACACCCGCAAAAATTGCGGGCGCAGAAAAGCAGGATCAATGTTTTTCTTCTTCCGTCCGGACTATGACCGTCGGCTTCGGAATTTCACCGAAATCGGCTTTGCAAAAAAGCAAAGTTCGCAGGCTGTAACTGCCGGTGAGGAATTTCACCTCGCCCTGAAGATTCATTTGTCTTTAATCAGTATATTCTTGATACCCCGTTTTGTCAACGGTTTTTTAAAAATTTTTATATTCTTGTTTCAAGAACCGTCATATCGCCGAGAATCTGAACTTCGCCGAGTCCCGCCGGAAGAAAAACGCTTTCGCCTTTATAAAAGGTCAGCACACTGTCTTTGTGGCAAAGAACGCCGTTTCCGTCCAGCGCAAGAAGCGAAACAAACGAAGTTTCATCCGCCGTAACGGTCACACTCTCTTTCACTTCAAGTTTTGACGCCGTGAAAATTTCGCAGGAAGAAAGAAGTGTTTTTTTGCTTTCGCCGAGCATTTCAAATTTTTTCGGCAAAAAATCCGCCTCGGTTGTTTTTTGAAGATTCAAAACGTCAAGCGCCTTTTGAACGTGAAGCTCGCGCGGCTTTCCGTTTTGAAGTCTGCCGTAATCATAAACGCGATAAGTCACGTTTGAACTTTGCTGAACTTCGGCAAGAAGAATGCCTTTTCCAATTGCGTGAAGCGTTCCCGCCTTAATGAAAAACACGTCGCCTTTTTTGACGTTCACTTTGTTGCAAAAATCAAGAACGGTGTTTTCTTCAACAGCTTTTTGAAACTGCTCTTTTGTCATATCGTCTTTTACGCCGAAAATGAGGCTTGCACCCTCTTCGCAGTCAATGATATACCACATTTCGGTTTTTCCGTTTTGATTTTCATGCTCTTTTGCGTATGCGTCATCGGGGTGAACCTGCAAGGAAAGGTTGTCCTTTGCGTCGATGAGTTTGATAAGAACGGGAAAATCGGAAAACTTTTCTGCGTGTGTTCCAAGATAGGTCTTGCCCTCATTTTGAAGCACGTCGCGAAGCGTTCTTCCTTTGAAGGCGGTGTTTTCAACAATGCAGTCGCCGTCCGGGTGGCACGAAAGCACCCACGCTTCGGCCTGGCGGTCGGTTTCGGCGTAATAATCAAATTCTTTTGAAAGGCGCGTTCCGACCCAGATGTAATCTTTTATTGCGGGTTGAAGTTTAAGAGGTTTCATTTTTTCACTTCCAAGGTCATATATTATATTAAAGAAAGGTGGTTAAAACATGGGGTTCAAAAGCACTGCCGTAATCATAATGCTTGCCGTTTTTTCGCTCATCACGGTTTTGGTGATGTTCAAAAGCAAGGATTTTTTCAAAGCGCTTGTTTTTTCCGCGCTTCAAGGCATTGCCGCGCTTTTTGCGGTCAATCTTCTTTCTGCCGCAACGGGTGTTTCGCTTGCTGTCAACGGTGTCACGCTTGCGCTTTCGGTAATCGGTGGAACGGCAGGCGTTGTCGGTCTGCTTGTTTCAAGGCTTTTTTTAATGTGATTTATCTTGAAAGATAGCTTTCGATTCCGTCGCTTATTGCAGCCGCGATTTTATCGCGGTTTGTTTCGTCAAGCATAATGCGGCACTCGGTTTCGTTTGTGATGAAAGCTGTTTCAACAAGTACGCTCGGACATTCTTCAAGCCTTGTCACGCTGAACGGATTGTAAATTGTTCCGAGTGCGCAGGCAGAACGCTTTTCGCTGTTTGAAGAATAAAAATCATTTTGAAAAAGTGCGCACATTTTTTCATATATTGCGCTTGCCAGCGGCTGAGAGAACGGGCGGTAATAATAAACCGCCGTTCCAAGCTTTGAAGTGTTGACCGACGCGTTGCAGTGAATACTGACAAAAAGGTCTGCGTCGTTTTGCCGTGCATAGGTTTTTCGTTCTTCAAGCGTTATGTCCGTGTCACCCGTTCGGGTCATGAGAACTTTTGCGCCGCGTTTTTCAAGCTCATTCTTTGTTGCAACGGCCAAAGCAAAGTTCATTCTGCTTTCATATGCCGCGCCGGAAAGCCCCGTTGCGCCGACATCGGAGCCGCCGTGACCCGGGTCAAGAACAACCAAGGTTCCCGAAAGTGCTTTCGGTTTTCCTTTAAGGGTTAGGACAAGCTTTCCGCTGCTGTCGCGTGTGATACTGTATCCGTAATACCTGCCCTCGTTTTTAAGTTCAAACGTAAGACTCACTGTATTTTGTGCGGAATCCGCACTCCACGAAGCGGCCGAAACAACGTCGTTTTTTGAAACATCGACACTTCCGCTTGCAGAAGAGGTGTAGTAAAACGTGAACTGAATATACTTCGCAGTGAACGAACTGACGTTGAACCTTTTTGAATATGCCGAATAGTATGCCTGCGGCCCGAAGCCGAAAGAATAAGGAACTTCCCAATTCATTGAAAGTTTGATTTTAAGGTCACCGTTCTTTTCTTCCGCCGAATCAACGGCAATTCTGTTTTCGCCCTGGTTTACATATGACACAAGGCGAACGTCCTTTGTGAGAACGCGTCTTCCCGAAGAAAGCGAATAAAAATCCCTTGTGATTCCCTCTTCACTGTCATAAAGCTGACTTTGTCCCGTAACATAATCGATCGTACCTTTAACAAGCGGCGTATAATACGGAACAAAGCTGTCGTCGTTCGTCGCGGGCGGCCATGTGTCGGCGTAATCGGACGTGACAACGCACATTTGGTTGCCTGTGTACCTTTGGGCAGTTGTATTCGGCAAGGTTGTGCCATTCGGCGAAGTTTGTCCGCCCGAGGATGTTTCAACATTGTTGCCGATTGTCACTTTGTTCGAACCGAAAGTTGTTGTCTCTCCGATAGGGGTTGAAACTTCAATTCCGCCGTCCGAAACATAAATTACGGACGGTCCGTCCTTTGTATAAGTTTTGCCGTTATAAGCTGCGGTAACAATAAGTTTTCCGAGCGATTCAATTTCAACCTTACTTTGCGGCGCGGTGATTCTTGCCGTATATGTGCAATAGCCGTCCTTTTCTTTTGAAGTCTGCTTTGCTTCAACGCGGTTTGTTCCGGCCTTAACGGTAACTTCGGCGCCTGCCGCGGCGGTAACGGTAAGTTTAAGCTTTTTTCCCGGTGTTGCGTAAATTGCCGAAACGGGCTTAATTTTGCGGATAACTTCATCGTTAAAATCAACCGTAACGTTATAAGTGAGCTTCTTTGAACACTGAGAAAATGTGAATCGGTTTTCTCCGTTTTTGAGCGAAAGGTCAACCGTTGCCGTTCCGTCGGCAGAGGGTTCGATTTCTTCTCCGTCAAGAAAGAACGGGAACAAATTTGAACCCCGAAGAACAAGGCTGATTTTGTGTTCGCTTGTTTTCACCGTGTCGCCTTTTGAATAACCGTCGATTGAAAGCGGCGCAAATGCAAGCGTTTTGTCTATTCCGTCCGAAAGATATTTTTCGGCGGCAGTGAAGCAGCCCTGAACGTCGCTTTGAACATCGCCGAGATTCAAAAACAACCGTGATTTTACCGACAAGAACTCATCCGAAAGAGCGATGTTTTCAAGCGGAAGAGCCGCGCTTTTGTTTTTTGTCCGCACCGTGTCAAATCGGATTCCGGCGCAGATTTCAAGGCCGTTTGTTTTGCAAAAAGCGTCAGCCTTTTTCAAAAACATTTCGTTTTCGCGTTTTGTTTTTCCGCCGAAAAGAATCAAAACAGAATCCGGTTTTTCTTTTTTGAAGTTCAGCTTTTCAAAATCATCAAAGCCGAACGGAAGTTCAAGAAAAACTTTCTTTTTTCCCGACAGTTCTTTTGTTTTTTGAAAAACGGACAAAAGTTTTTTTGTGCTTAAGTCGTTTGTTCCCGCAAGCACAATTCCGTCTGCAT
>DKDD01000020.1:0-9953 GCA_002451715.1 Ruminococcaceae bacterium UBA6857
CGAAAATTTGCCTGCAAATTTTGTATCCTGCGACAGAATTTTGCGTCGATTTGCGGAATTTGCCGTGCAAATGTGACGGTTATGTTAATTTTCTTACGAAGTTCTGTAATTTTTTTAACAAACTATTGACATTGGCAAACCGAGCCGCTATAATGAAGCCGTAAGCAAGATTTCAAAGGCACTTTTACAAAAAAATTATTTTTTACGGAGGGCTTTGTTATGGCAAGATTCACTTTACCCAGAGATGTATATTTCGGCGAAGGAACGCTCGAGGAACTGAAGAACCTCGACGGTAAGCGCGCTATTGTTGTTGTCGGCGGCGGCACGATGAAGCGCATGGGCTTCCTCGATCGTGCAGTTCAGTATCTGAAGGACGGCGGCATGGAAGTTGAGCTGTTTGAGGGCGTTGAGCCCGACCCGTCGGTGGAGACCGTGATGCGCGGCGCAGAGGCTATGCGCAAGTTCCAGCCTGACTGGACCATTGCCATGGGCGGTGGTTCTCCAATCGATGCAGCGAAGGCCATGTGGATCAAGTATGAGTATCCAGATTGCACCTTCGAGGATATGTGCAAGGTCTTCGGTATCCCAGAGCTTCGTCATAAGGCACACTTCTGCGCAATTTCTTCTACCTCTGGTACAGCAACCGAGGTAACGGCATTCTCCATCATCACGGATTATCAGAAGGGCACGAAGTACCCGATCGCAGATTTTGAGATCACACCGGATGTAGCCATTGTCGATCCTGCACTTGCAGAGACCATGCCGAAGAAGCTGGTTGCACATACCGGTATGGATGCCATGACCCATGCGATTGAGGCGTATGTCTCAACGGCAAACTGCAATTATACGGATGCACTTGCCATTCACGCCATCGAGCTCATCCAGGGCAATCTTGTAAAGTCCTATAATGAAGATATGGCAGCACGTGACACCATGCATGATGCACAGTGCCTTGCTGGTATGGCCTTCTCCAATGCATTACTGGGTATCGTTCACTCCATGGCACATAAGACCGGTGCCGTATTTGCAGATTATGGCGCACACATCATCCACGGCGCAGCAAACGCAATGTATCTTCCGAAAGTTATTGCTTTCAACGCAAAAGATCCCGTTGCGGCTGAACGTTATGCAAAGATTGCCGATTATATGAACCTCGGCGGCGAAACCACCGAAGAAAAAATCAAAAATCTCATTGCCGAACTTCGCCACATGAACGACGAACTCAACATTCCGCACTGCATTAAGCATTACGGCGCAGACAGCTATCCCACCGAAGAAGGCTTTGTTCCCGAAAAAGTTTTCCTTGAAAGACTTCATGATATCGCTGTTAACGCAATCGGCGACGCATGCACGGGTTCAAACCCGCGTCAGCCCAGCGTTGATGAAATGGAAAAACTTCTCAAGTGCTGCTATTACGACACCGAAGTTGATTTCTGATCAAGCTTTTCCTAATAAAAAGCTTTTGTGCTCCGGTCTTAAAAAGTTTCTCTTGAACTTCTCCGTTTTTATGCTCATCCGAATCCTTTCGTTTTTAAGACCCCCCCCGAAAAAGCCGAAAGCCGGCTCGAACAAAGGTTTTTCTTTGAGACTTTCGGACATTCAAAAGCTTTTTAAAAACAATATTTACTGCCGGCGCGTATGCGCTAGCCTGCTGCCGGAATATTCCGGCAGCAGTATTTTATCTTGAAAACAATGCTTTTGCCGCTGCCGAAAATCTTTTGCAGTGAAAGCTTGATATATAAATTTGATTACAAATTAAAGGCTATTTAAAGATAAAGGAGACTTGCCGCATGTATAAAATTGTAAGAAAGAAAAAGCTGACCGCCGCCGTTACTCAAATGGAAATTGAAGCGCCGCTTGTTGCAAAAAAAGCGCTTCCCGGTCAGTTTATCATTCTTCGTGTTGACGAAAACGGAGAGAGAATCCCCCTCACCGTTGCCGGATACAACAGAGAAGAGGGAACCGTTAAAATCATCTTTCAAATCGTCGGCTCAACAACCGAAATGCTTGACGAAAAGAAAGAAGGCGAATATATTCAGGATTTCGTCGGTCCTCTCGGCGTTGCAACAAACATCGGCGGTCTTAAAAAAGTTTGCGTAATCGGCGGCGGCGTCGGTTGTGCAATTGCGCTTCCGATTGCGGAAGAACTTGCACAGGCGGGCGCAAACGTAACCGGCATCATCGGTTTCCGCAACCGCGAAAACGTTATTCTTGAAGACGAGTTTGTCAAAAGTTCAAACAAGCTTGTTCTTATGACGGACGACGGTTCTTACGGAAGACACGGAAACGTTACCGTTCCCCTCAAAGAAATGCTTGAAAAAGGCGAAAAGTTTGATGAGATCATTGCCATCGGTCCGCTCATCATGATGAAATTTGTTGTTGCCGCGGCAAAACCTTTCGGCGTTCCCGTCACGGTTTCAATGAATCCGATTATGATTGACGGAACCGGAATGTGCGGCGGTTGCCGCCTTACCCTTGTTCAGGACGGAAAGCGTGTTACCAAATTTGCGTGCGTTGACGGTCCGGACTTCAACGGCTATGAAGTTGATTTTGACGAAGCAATGTCAAGAAGCAGATACTACCGCGGTTTTGAAGAAAAAGAACGCGAAAAAACCTGCAACCTTTTCAAGAACCACTAAGGAGGGAATTATAATGGCTATCGAACCGAAAAAACATGAAATGCCGACCCAAGACCCGCTTGTCCGCGAAAAAAACTTTAAGGAAGTTGCGCTCGGCTATACGGCAGAAATCGCAGTTGAAGAGGCAAATCGCTGCCTTAATTGCAAAAACAAACCCTGCGTTTCCGGCTGCCCGGTAAACATTGACATTCCCGACTTTATCTCGCAGATAAAGCAGAATAAATTTGAAGAAGCATATTCGATCATTTCCGATTCTTCATCGCTTCCCGCAGTTTGCGGAAGAGTTTGTCCGCAGGAATCGCAGTGCGAAAAGCACTGCACGCTCGGAATCAAGTTTGAACCCGTTGCAATCGGAAGACTTGAACGTTTTGTTGCCGATTGGCACAACGAACACAGCAATACCGCTCCCGAAAAGCCGCAGTCAAACGGACTCAAGGTTGCCGTAATAGGTTCCGGTCCGTCCGGTCTTGCCTGCGCAGGCGACCTTGCAAAAAAAGGTTATAAAGTCACCGTTTTTGAAGCACTCCATTCCGCCGGCGGCGTTTTGGTTTACGGTATTCCGGAATTCAGACTTCCGAAATCAATTGTTGCAAAAGAAATTGATACACTCAAAGCGCTCGGCGTTGACATTGAAACCGATGTCGTAATCGGAAAAACGCTCACGATTGACGAACTTTTTGACAACGGATATGAAGCCGTATTCGTCGGTTCGGGCGCAGGACTTCCGAAGTTCATGGGAATCAAAGGCGAAGGATTCAACGGCGTTTATTCTGCAAATGAGTTCCTCACCAGAATCAACCTTATGAAAGCTTATGAAAACGAAAGCCACACACCGATTCACCACGGACACAAGGTTCTTGTTGTCGGCGGCGGAAATGTTGCAATGGACGCGGCGCGATGTGCAAGAAGACTCGGCGGCGAAGTTTCAATCGTATACAGAAGAACCGAAACCGAACTGCCTGCAAGAAAAGAAGAAATTGAACACGCAAAAGAAGAGGGAATAGAATTTATGTTTCTCACCTCTCCCACCGAAATTATCGGCGACAGCAACGGAAATGTTTCCGGAATGGTCTGCCAAAAGATGGTTCTTTCCGCTCCGGACGAAAGCGGAAGAGCAAAACCTGTTCCACTTTCCGATAGTGACTTTACGATTGACGCAGATTGTGTTATAATGGCATTGGGTACTTCTCCGAACCCGCTCATCAGAAACACCACCGAGGGTCTTGAAACCCAAAAATGGGGCGGTATTATCGTTGACGACGAAACAGGTCTGACTTCAAGAGAGGGCGTTTATGCCGGCGGCGACGCCGTAACGGGTTCTGCAACCGTTATTCTTGCCATGGGAGCCGGAAAGCACGCCGCTCATGCGATTGATGAATATCTCAAGGAGAAGCATTCTTAAAAAAAGAAAAAAATTCATCAAAAGATGACTGCCGACCGGGCGCTTTGCGCACCCGGCCGGTTGTTGTGCAAAAGAAAGGAAGGAACAGAAAGGTTGAATTCATCATTTGACTTCTCGGTCGTTGACTCAATTCTTGAAAGTCACGACTGCCAAAAACAGGCGATAATCGCCGTTCTTCAGGAAATTCAAGAGCATTACCACTATCTTCCGCGCGAAGTTTTTCCCCATCTTTCGGAAAAACTTGACATCAGCGAAGCGCGCATTTACTCCGTTGCAACGTTTTATGAAAACTTTTCGCTTGAACCCAAGGGAAAGTATGTTATCAAGGTCTGCGACGGAACAGCCTGCCACGTTCGCCGCTCGATTCCGATTCTTGAAAAGCTTCGCAGCGAACTCGGCTTGAGCGAAAGCAAAAAAACAACGGACGACCTCCTTTTCACGGTTGAAACCGTTTCGTGCCTCGGCGCGTGCGGTCTTGCCCCGGTGCTCACGGTCAACGACAAAGTTCACCCGGCAATGACCCCGGACAAGGCAAAAGCACTTCTTGACGAATTAAAGGAGGAAAGTTCAAATGCTTGAAAACAGAGAACAGCTTCGAGCTTTCCGCGAAAAGGAAGCTGCCGCTTATAATTCACAGGTTGAAAAAATCATCATCTGCGCCGGAACCGGCTGCGTTGCCGGCGGTTCGCTTGACGTTTATGAAAAGCTCAAAACGCTCATGACCGAAGCCGGAATCAACGTTGAAGTTGAGCTTAAAGCAGAACCGCACGAACGCGCAATGGGACTCAAAAAAAGCGGCTGCCACGGCTTTTGCGAAATGGGTCCGCTTCTTCGCATTGACCCGCAAGGCTGGCTTTACACAAAAGTTCACGTTGAAGACTGCGAAGAAATCGTTGAAAAAACAATCAAAAACGGTGAATACATCGACCGTCTCGCCTATAAAAAAGACGGTGAACTTTACAGAAGACAGGAAGACATTCCTTTTTATAAACAGCAGACAAGACTTGTTCTTGAACACTGCGGAAGAATCGACGCCCAATCAATCAGAGAATACATTGCTCTCGGCGGCTACACCGCTTTTGAAAAAGCTCTTTTTGACATGACCGGCGACGAAATCATTGAAGAAATTACCCGTTCCGCCCTCAGAGGACGCGGAGGCGGAGGATTCCCCGCCGGACGCAAGTGGGCCCAGGTCAGAAGACAGACGGAAAAACAAAAGTACGTTGTCTGCAACGGCGACGAGGGCGATCCCGGCGCATTCATGGACAGAAGTATCATGGAGGGCGACCCCCACAGAATGCTTGAGGGCATGATGATTGCCGCAGTTGCCTGCGGTGCAAGCGAGGGCTATATCTATGTCCGCGCGGAATATCCCCTTGCGGTTGCAAGACTCAAAAACGCAATTGCTCAGGCAGAAGAGCTTGGCCTTTTGGGCGACAACATTCTCGGCTCCGATTTTTCGTTCAAACTTCACATCAACCGCGGCGCAGGCGCCTTTGTCTGCGGCGAAGGCAGTGCACTCACCGCTTCAATCGAAGGCAAGCGCGGCTTTCCCCGCGTTAAACCGCCGAGAACCGTTGAACACGGACTTTTTGACAAACCCACCGTTCTCAACAACGTTGAAACTTATGCAAACGTTGCACCGATTATCAACAACGGTGCAGACTGGTATCTCGGTTACGGCACGGAAAAAAGCCCCGGAACAAAGGCTTTTGCCCTCACAGGAAACATTCAAAACACCGGCCTTATCGAAGTTCCGATGGGTACCACACTTCGAAAAATTATTTTTGACATCGGCGGCGGCATGAGGGGCGGCGACTTCAAAGCCGTTCAAATCGGCGGACCGTCCGGTGCATGCTTAACAAAAGAACACCTTGATTTGCCCCTTGATTTTGACACGCTCAAAAAAGTCGGCGCAATGATCGGTTCCGGCGGACTTGTTGTTATGGATTCGAACACCTGCATGGTTGAGGTTGCCCGCTTCTTCATGCACTTTACTCAAAACGAATCCTGCGGAAAATGCGTTCCCTGCCGCGAAGGCACAAAAAGAATGCTTGAAATTCTTGAAAGAATCGTTGCCGGAGAAGGCAGAGACGGCGACATTGAACTGCTTTTGGAACTTGCGGACACAATCAGCGCAACCGCGCTTTGCGGACTTGGCAAGAGCGCACCTTCGCCCGTTATCAGCACAATCAAAAACTTCCGCGAAGAGTACGAAGCTCATATCAAAGACAAGAACTGCCCTGCCGGACAGTGCCAGAAGCTCAAGAAAATCAGCATTGACCCCGAAATCTGCAAAGGCTGCTCAAAATGCGCCCGTCAATGCCCCGTCGGCGCAATCAGCGGAAAAATCAAAGAACCGTATAAAATCGATCTTTCAAAATGTATCCGCTGCATGAGCTGCGTTTCGGCGTGTGCATTCCACGCGATCAAGGAGGGTTAAAAATGAGCGAAAAACAATATATGACAGTTGACGGGATTCCCGTTGAAATAAACGGAGAGAAAAATATTCTTGAAGTTCTTCAGAAAATCGGAATCAAGCTTCCGACATTCTGCTATCATTCTGAACTTTCGGTCTACGGAGCATGCAGAATGTGCATGGTTGAAAACGAATGGGGCGGACTTGACGCCGCCTGCTCAACCCCGCCGAGAGCCGGAATGAAAATCAAAACCAACAACGAAAGACTCAGAAGATACCGCAAGAACATCCTTGAACTTATTCTTGCGAACCATTGCCGCGACTGCACAACCTGCGAAAACAACAGCAGTTGCAAATTGCAGGACCTTGCAATGCGCTTTCACATTGAAGGTGTGCGTTTTCCGAACAACGCGCGTTCAACAAAGGACGAGGATGAATCTTCGCTTTGCATTACACGCGACGCCGGAAAATGCATTCTTTGCGGCGACTGCGTAAGAATGTGCAACGAAATTCAAAACGTCGGTGCAATCGACTTTGCGTTCAGAGGTTCAAATGCAATCATCAGCACCGCTTTCGGAAAACCGCTTGCCGATTCTCCCTGTGTAGGCTGCGGCCAGTGCTCGGTTGTTTGCCCGACCGGCGCAATCGTTGTCAAAAACAACATTCCGAAAGTTTGGAAAGCAATTGAAAATCCCGAAATCAAAACAACCGTTCAAATTGCTCCGGCGGTCAGAGTCGCCCTTGGAAAAGAACTTCATGTTAACGACGGCGAAAACGTTATGGGCAAAATTGTTGCCGCGCTTCGCCGAATGGGTATTGACGAAGTTTACGACACTTCGCTCGGCGCAGACCTCACAGTTATGGAAGAAAGCGAAGAATTTCTTGACCGCCTTGAAAGCGGCGAAAAACTTCCGCTCATCACTTCGTGCTGCCCCGGTTGGGTCAATTACTGCGAAAAGAAGCATCCGGAACTGCTCAAGAACGTTTCAACCTGCCGTTCACCGATGCAAATGCTTGCCGCAATTCTCAAAGACCAGGCAAGCAAAAGCCCGCGAAAGATGTTCCATATTGCCGTTATGCCCTGCACCGCAAAGAAATTCGAAGCGGCAAGGCAGGAGTTCTATTACAACGGCGACCCGAACGTTGATGCCGTAATCACAACGCAGGAACTTATCAGAATGATCAAGGAATCCGGCATTGTTTTTGACGAACTTGAACCCGAAGCGATTGATATGCCGTTCGGAATGGTCTCCGGTGCAGGCGTAATTTTCGGCGTTACCGGCGGCGTTACCGAAGCAGTTCTTCGCCGCGTTGTTTCCGACAAGAGCCGCACATCGCTCCTTTCGGTTGCAAACTTCGGTCAAAGAGGCGCCGACGGAATCAAAGAATTTGACCTGCCTTACGGCGACGGCACACTTCACATTGCCGTTGTCAGCGGACTCGGCAACGCGGAAAAAGTTCTCAAACGCGTTAAAAAAGGCGAAAAGTTTGACCTTATCGAAATCATGGCATGCCCCGGCGGTTGCGTTTGCGGCGGCGGACAGCCGTTTGCGGCAATGCAGACACTCAAAGAACGCGGAAAAGGTCTTTATAAATCCGACCGCCAGTTCAGCATTCGCCGTTCGGAGGAAAACCCGCTTGTCGCCTCAATTTACAACGAAATCATTGCAGGAAGAGTTCATGAACTTCTTCACGTTGAATACAAGGGAAAGGGTGAAGAATAAATGGTCAAAGTCAAAATCTGCATAGGAACAAGTTGCCATTTAAGCGGCGCACAAAGCGTAATTGCTTCGTTCCGCCATCTTATCGAAGAAAAAAAGCTTCAGGATAAAATTTCGCTTGAGGGCGCATTCTGCATGAGAGAATGCGAAAACGAAGGCGTTGCCGTTTCGGTCAACGACGAAGTTTTCCACGTTAAAGCCTCGGACGCAAGAAGCTTTTTCCGCGAAAAGATTCTTCCGCTCACAGAAGAATAAAAACAAACTCACTTTTCAAAAGGCGGTTTTCGTAAAGCACCGCAAAGCCGCCTTTCCTTTTAAGAAAAGAAACCCCGTACGGACTTAATTTTTCTGTCACGCCTTGCTCGGCTACAGCAAGGGTTTATCGTGATTGTTTATCAAAAAGTGTAGCCGGAAAGGCTATGGTAATTTTGGAACAGAATAAATTATCAAAAGCAACGCTCGGAAGAGTTCCGGCATATCTCGGCTTTTTAAAAAGCCTTGACAAAAACGTTGTCAACGTTTCGGCAACAATGATTGCAAAGCAGCTTGGCTTCGGCGAAGTTCAGGTCAGAAAAGACCTTGGTGCAATCAGCGCAACCGGAAAGCCGCGCGTCGGCTATCTTCGAAAAGAACTTACTGAACGGCTTGAAAAACTTCTTGAAAACGAAGACGGAAACGCCGTTATTATCGGCGCGGGACGGCTCGGAAAAGCACTTCTTGATTACGGCGGTTTCAAAAACTACGGCATTGATATTCTTGCGGCGTTCGACATCAAAATCGAAAACGAGGAAACCTCAAAAGGCGGAAAAAAACTGCTTCCGCTTTCGCTTCTTTCTTCTTTTTGCCGCGAAAACCATGTCAAACTCGGCGTTATCGCCGTTCCGTCGGAAAGCGCGCAGGAGGTTTGCAACCTTCTTTGCGAATGCGGGATAAAAGCGATTTGGTGCTTTGCCGCCTGCCGGCTTTATAAACCCGCCGACGTTATCATTCAATATGAAAACATGGCGCTTTCCCTCGCCCACCTTAAAATGCAGGTAAAATAAAACGAAGAAAAACATTTCGGCAAAACAAATTGCTGCCGAAAAAAAGAAAACATTTTTATTTGGGCAATCGGCCCAAAGCAAACAAGTTTAATAAAGTGTGTTTTATCGGCGGATCATTTCGCCGATAAACGTGCCTTTATAAAAGGGGAAAAACAAAAATGAAAATCACCGTTTGCATCGGCTCTTCCTGCCATATCAAAGGCTCGCGCCGTGTGGTTGAAGAGCTTCAGTATCTCATTGCCGAAAACGGACTTTCAAGCAAAGTTGAGCTTTCGGGTGAATTTTGCATGGGTAAATGCCAACTCGGCGTTTGCGTAACGGTTGACGGGGAATTTTTCTCTGTTTCGCCGGATAAAGTTAAGGAATTTTTTGAAGAAAACATTCTAAAGGTGATGTAATTATGACAACTGTAAAAATCTGTGTAGGCTCGTCCTGCCACTTAAAAGGCTCGGAGAAACTTGTTGAGCTTTTTCAAAAAGCAATCGAAGAAAACTCGCTTCAAGATGAAATCACTCTTGCCGGAAGTTTTTGCACCGGAAAATGCAACCGCACCGGCGTAACGGTGACTCTTGACAAACAAATTTACACCGGCATTACACCGGACAATTTTAATTCGTTTTTCAAAGACAAGGTTTTGAAAAGCGCAAAAAAACGATGAGCGAAAGGAGAAAGCCAAATGGACTGTCTGACGTTGAAAAAATCCAACTGCAAAAACTGCTATAAATGCAT
>DKDD01000020.1:10020-22101 GCA_002451715.1 Ruminococcaceae bacterium UBA6857
ATACATAATCGGAAACGAATGTATTCTTTGCGGACGCTGTTTTGTTGTTTGCCCTCAGGACGCAAAACAAATTGTCAGTGAAATTGAAAAAGTTAAAGTTCTTTTTCAAACGGGCGAACCCGTCATTGCTTCGCTTGCTCCGTCGTTCGTTGCAAATTATGAGGGAGTCGGAATTGAAAGCATGAAAGACGCGCTCAAAAAGCTCGGCTTTTCCGACGCGGAGGAGACCGCGGTCGGTGCAACAATCGTTAAAAAAGAATATGAAAAAATGATTGAATGCGGCGGACGCGACGTTATTATTTCGTCCTGCTGCCATTCGGTGAATCTTCTTGTTCAAAAGCACTTTCCTGCCCTTGTTCCGTATCTTGCCGACGTTCTTTCGCCAATGCTCGCCCACGGTGCGGACATCAAAAAGCGTGTTCCCGGCGCAAAAGTTGTTTTTGTCGGTCCCTGCGTTGCAAAAAAAGACGAAGCTCAGCATTATGAGGGTTTTGTTGACGCGGTAATCACTTTTGACGAACTTTCCGCCCTCTTTAAAGAAAAAGGAATTGAGCCGGAGAAAAAGGAAGACCACCGCGAAGAAAGCCGTGCAAGATTCTTCCCGACAACGGGCGGAATACTCAAAACAATGGACAAAAAAGAAGAAAGCGGCTATACCTATATGTCAATCGACACCGCCGAAAACTGCATTGCCGCATTGCGCGACATTGAAAACGGCGGACTTCATAAATGCTTTATTGAAATGTCAATCTGCCCCGGAAGCTGCGTCGGCGGTCCGGTAATGGAAAAATTCCACCGCTCCCCCGTCAAAGATTTTGCCGCCGTTGCCGCCGTTGCCGGAAAGAAAGACTTTCCCGTTTCAAAAACGGACGAATCGGAACTTATCAAAAACTTTGAAATTATCGAGCACAAGCTTCCTATGCCGAGCGAACGCGAAATTACGGAAATTCTTCATCAAATGGGCAAAACAAAACCGTCGGATGAACTCAACTGCGGAAGCTGCGGATACGATACCTGCCGCGAAAAGGCCGTTGCAATCTATCAGGGCAAAGCCTCGGTAACAATGTGTCTTCCATATCTCAAAGACAGAGCGGAAAGCTTTTCCGACACAATCGTTCGCAACACACCAAACGGTCTCATCGTTCTCAACGAAAGCCTTGAAGTTCAGCAAATCAACAAAGCCGCGCAGAAAATTCTCAACATTCGTCTGGCTTCGGACATTCTCGGCGGACAAATTGTCAGAGTCTATGATCCGTGCGACTTTATCGAAGTTCTTTCAAGCCGGCAGGACATCAGAAACAAACGCGTTTTCCTTGCCGAATATGAAAAGTATGTTGAGGAAAGCATAATTTATGACAAAGAATACCGACTTCTTTTCTGCATTCTGCGCGACGTTACCGAAGAGGAAACCCAGCGCAGAAAAAAAGAAACAATCAGCCGCCAAACCGTTGAAGTTGCCGACAAGGTTGTTGACAAGCAGATGAGAATAGTTCAGGAAATTGCGTCGCTGCTCGGCGAAACCGCGGCGGAAACAAAAATCGCGCTTTCAAAGCTTAAGGAGTCGATAGTTGATGAATAATCTTTGCGCTGAAATCGGTTGGAAAAGTATCAACCATGAGGGCGAACAGCTTTGCGGCGACCATGTTGACGTTGTTGAACAAAACGAAAACTCGTGCGTAATTGTTCTTGCGGACGGACTTGGAAGCGGTGTCAAAGCAAGCATTCTTTCAACGCTGACTTCAAAAATCATTTCAACGATGATGGCACAGGGAATCTGCCTTGAAGAATGTGTTTCAACAATCGCGCAGGCTCTTCCGATTTGTTCGGTCAGAGGCGTTGCTTATTCAACCTTTACGATAATCCACCTTATCGACAACCGCACCGCCGAACTTATTCAGTTCGACAACCCGCACGTTATTCTTATCCGCGATTTTGAAATTTATAACTATCCCGAAAGCGAAATGAACATCGACG
Source organism: Ruminococcaceae bacterium UBA6857 (assembly GCA_002451715.1). GTDB lineage: Bacteria > Bacillota > Clostridia > Oscillospirales > Acutalibacteraceae > UBA6857. The sequence goes on from DKDD01000020.1 coordinate 11,995, forward strand.
GCAAAAAGATTTACAAGTCGATTATTGACCTTCGGGAAAACGATATTTTTGTTGCAATGAGCGACGGCTGTCCGCACGCGGGAATCGGCATTGCGTATAACTTCGGCTGGAAACGCGAAGACATTGCCGAGTTCATGAAAGGCCTTGCCCCGGTCGGATACACGGCAAAAACGCTTTCAACAATGCTTGTTGACGAATGCTTCCGCCAATACGGCGGTCACCCCGGCGACGACGCAACCGCATGCGTGATAAGGATCCGCAAACGCGAACCGATGAATCTTCTTTTCGGCCCGCCGAGAAACCGCGACGATTGCAGCAGAATGATGTCTCTCTTCTTTTCAAAAGAGGGCAAGCACATTGTCTGCGGCGGAACAACCTCTTCGATTGCGGCGGAGTTTTTGGGAAAAACACTTCGTCCGACCCTCAATTTTGAAAAAAGCGACGTTCCCCCAATTGCGGAAATTGACGGCGTTGACCTTGTTACCGAAGGCGTTATAACAATCAACAAGGTTATCGAGTACGCAAAAGACGTGCTCGGAAACAACGAAAAATATGAGCATTGGAGCTTCAGTCGCGACGGAGCTTCGCTGATTTGCCGAATGCTTTTTGAAGAAGCAACCGACATCAACTTCTTTGTCGGTCGGGCGATCAATCCCGCGCACCAGAATCCGGAACTTCCGATAAATTTCAACATCAAAATGAACCTTGTTGAAGAGCTTTCGGATTGCCTGAGAAAAATGGGCAAACACGTTAAAGTAAGTTACTTTTAAAAAAACAAAAACACCGCGGAAAACCGCGGTATCGGAGATTTTTTATGAGCGATATTATGAACAAGCTTCACAGCGGAGAAATCTACTATCCCGAAGATGACGGCATCATGGAAAAGCAGCTTCTCTGCCTTGAAAAGCTTTATGATTACAACCAAACAAGACCGCTTGAACAAGAAAAGCGGCAAAAACTTCTTTCCGAAATGTTTGCCGAAATCGGCGAGGGCTGCTACATTGAACCGCCTTTCCACGCAAACTGGGGCGGAAAACACGTTCACTTCGGAAACAACGTTTATGCAAACTTCAACCTCACACTGGTTGACGACACGCATATCTATGTCGGTGACTGCACAATGTTTGCGCCGAATGTTACAGTTGCAACGGCGGGTCACCCGATTCTTCCCTCGCTTCGCGAAAAGGCATATCAATTCAACATGCCGGTACACATCGGCAAAAACTGCTGGATAGGTTCGGGCGCCCTCATAATGCCCGGGGTTTCAATCGGAGACAACACCGTTATCGGCGCAGGCTCGGTTGTGACAAAAGACATTCCGGCAAATGTTGTTGCTGTCGGCAATCCGTGCCGCGTTCTTCGCGAAATTAACGAACACGACAGAGAATTTTACTTCAAAGACAGGAAGATTCCGAAAGACTTTCTTTAATGCTTTTACCCGGCGGTTTCTTTATAGCAGGAATACTGCTTATAGAAATCGCTCTCTTTTTGCATTTTTGAGCCGTAAACATAAGTATAACTCAAAAATCTTGCCATGTCTTCGGCAGGAATTTTCATTCCGTTGTTCATCCATTCAAGAATGGTTGCAAGCATTCCGGAAAGGGCAAAAGTTGTGAGATAGTTTCTCGGGTCGTTTTCCGGAAAAACGCTTGCGGAATCGGGAATTACGCAGCGCACGGCAAGTTTGATTTTTTCGGCAAGGTGATTGTTGCAATCGTTGCGCGTGATGAAACGGCAAACCGCATAATTGTTGCGGCAAAATTCAAGAAAACGCGAACAATATGAAACAAAACTTTCGATGTCGTTGAAACTGCTGTTGAATTTTACAACGGTTTCAAGGAAAAATGCATATATCTCCTGCTGAATTTTATCCATCATGTCATAGATATCGTTATAATAGAGATAAAACGTTGAACGGTTAACATCGGCAAGAGTTGTGAGCTCAGTCACGGTTATTTGATTAATGCTTTTTGTTTCAAGAAGAGAGAAGAGGCTGTCGCGCAGGCTTTTTTTGGTGCGTTTAACTCTTCTGTCCTCTTTTGAATTATTAAAATTAAAGTTTTCTGACATTTTTACCTCCACATAAACAACAATTAAAGATTCAACTGTCGTTTATCATACAAAACAGGGTTTGAATAATGGTTGAAAAAATAGATAAATGATGTATAATTTGACAGGTGTTAATCAATCCACAGGTGTTGAAAAGACTTTTCTTTATTATATACCTGTTTCAAAAAAAATCAATAATTTTTACGGAGATTTTAAATATGCTTACTGAAACCCGGCTTACTGCGGCGCTGAAAAAAAGAAAAACTGCTTTATTGCTCTTTGCCGCAACGGCGGTTTATTTTTTTGTTTTCGCCTTTCTTGAAAATCCGCTCAAAAGCACAATCAGCGACATCGGAAGAACAAGATTGCCGCTTCTTGCGATATACTGCATTCTTCTTCCGCTTTGCGACATTGTGAATGTTGAATATCTTTTGCGCGCGTTCAAGCTCAAAGCGCCGCTTCTTCGAACGTTGTTCATAATTTCGAACGTGTGCGTCGGTTTTGTAACAACAACGCTCATGCCCGAACCGCCCGGAGGCGAAGTTACAACGTTTTCGGTTTTACTGCACTGGCTGACAGGGTTCGGCAACATCGTTCTCAACGCAACGGTTGTTTTGATTCTTTGCCTTCGTCTTTCACAGCGCGAAAACAGCAAAAAAGGCAAGGCTCTTTTTGCCGTCGGAACGGCGGGATGCCTTTTTGACCTTGTTTTCTTTGTCGCCATGTCGATTGCAAAAGGCGGAGTAAAAAACGGCAAAAACGGTCTTTATGAAATCATTCCGATTGTTTTCACCCACATTGTTCTTTTTGCTGTTAACCACACGAATCTTTTTTCAAAAAAGAGCGACCGCGACGCCGAAGAAACGGCAATTACCGCGACCGACAAGAGCGTTTACTCCTCTGTTTCGCAATTTTTTCTTGTGCTCGGCTGGCTTTTCTTTTTCTTTTATTCGTTCGTCAGAAATCCGATTCATTACACAATCAGCATGACCGGACTTGACTATCCGCTCGGCTTTGGCGTAACCTGCGCACTCATCAGCGTCGGACTTTCGCTCAACTTTATTCTTGCTTTCAAACGAAGCGGATACAAAAACATTCTGACTTATATCATTGCCGTCGGCGGCTCTCTTGTTTTGCTTGTTTGCGTTTTTTCGCCAACAACGCACAGCGGAGACGGACTTGACGTTGTTCATTCAACGGCGGCGGTTGCGTTCTTCCTGCTCATCATGGCGGCGGTTGTGTTCTTCTGCTTTTTCAAAAGAAAAGAGCACAAAGCCTATCTTCCGCTTTCGGTTTCAATGCTTGTTCTTCTTTTGCTGACGCTTCTTGTTGCATACATCATGAACATTCTTCTTGACCAGAGATACGGAAGAACAGGTCTTGTTGAAGTTATTCCGCTTCAATTCATCTATGTTTTTCTTTTCATCGAAAACTTTACAACGATTTTGCACGCGAAAAAAAGCGAACGTGTTTTTAAAAAATAAGCGAAAAAACTACCGTATTCGGTAAAGAACAAAAAAATAATTCTAATATAAAAACTAACCGCTGCGTTCGGATGTAAACCGAAACCGCAGCGGCTTTTTTAATCATCGCTGTCAAGTAATTACAACAGCTTCTTTTTTAATGGCTTTGTATGCTTCTTACAGAAGTTCACGACAAGCAGACGCTCAAAATCTCCAACGTTCTTTGCGTGCTTGACTTTTTCTATGGCGTTCTTCCTGATACTTTCTAATATCGTCTCCGGGAAATTTGAGGAATTTTTCACAATGCTCACAATGGATAGCATGAATGTATGAACTCGGTGTTCCGTCTCTGTTTGGATAATATGCAAACGATTTTTCTGTCATTCGCCTTTTGCAGTACGGACAATGAGCAATTCCTTTTCTTATACGATCAATAAAATCATTTTTTGTAATATACCTGCGTTCAATCATAAAGGTTTCATAGTTATCCTTGGCTGCATCATAGTCTATTTGACGTTTTACCGATAAGTAAACCACTATGATAAACGCAAAAAGCACGATTAAAAACGGAAGTCCCAAAATATCAAATTTCGGAGATATAAAAATTTCTCTTTCGATAATAACCGGTTTTAGAATCAAAAAGTCTTCACGTCCAATGTCCCAAAGAAGAAATAGCAAAACAGCTCCTATGATAATTGGTTTTAACCATGTGTTTTTAAATGTCGGCTTGTTAGCCGCTATTACATCATGCCAAAGCTCCATCCGCAGTCTTTCGCCCTTATCATTAAGCGGGAAACCACACTTAGGACAAATTTTGTCCGAAAGAGTAACTGTCTTTCCACATTCGGGACAAATAAGTCTATCGGCAAGTTCCTTTGCCTTTTTTTCTTTTTCAGCAGCGAGCCTTGCTTTTTCGATTTTTTCGGCTGCGGCTCTCTTTTTTTCCATTTTAAGATCGTTATTGAATTTTTCAATATCACATTCGCAATGAGGACAAATTGTCGCTGACTCACTGACTTGCTTTTTACATTTCGGACAAGTAACCATTTTGTTTTCCCTCTCGGCAACATAATAAAATCTTTACTATATTGTTATATTAATATTGTCTGATAACAAAGTCAACACGGTCATATTATGCTTAACAAAGTACGACATCAGTCGTTGCTGTCAATCGTTGAAACCTTGTTGACAAGTTCTTCAAGAACGTCAAGAACAATTCTTACCGTGTCAAGCGAAGTGAACGTTGTTACGCCGTTTTCAACCGCACAGCGGCGCATTGCTTCGCCGTTGACGTAATGCACGCCGGAAAGAATTGCACGCGTGTTGATGATGTAACTGACGTGGCCGGAGCGGATTGAGTCAAGTACCTCATCACTGCCCTCATTGATGTTCCGAAGTTTCTTTGCATAAACACCGTTTTCGCGAAGAAAGTCCGCAGTGAGCGACGTTGCTTCAATATTAAAGCCGATGTCGCGGAAACGTTTTACAAGCGGAAGCGTTTCTGCCTTGTCCTCGTCCGCAACAGTAACAAGAACCGTTCCGTATTTGAGCATCGGGATTCCCGCGGCCTGGAATGCCTTGTAAAGCGCGCGTGAAAGCCTCTTATCATAGCCGATTGCCTCGCCCGTGGATTTCATCTCAGGAGAGAGATAAGCGTCCATACCGGTCAATTTTGCGAAAGAAAACGCCGGTGCTTTAACATACCAACGCTTCTTTTCGGGAAGAAGCATTCCGGTAATACCCTGCTTTTCAAGACTTTCGCCGAGCATGACCCTTGTTGCGATGTCAACAAGAGTGCATCCGGTGGACTTTGAAAGGAACGGAACACTTCTTGAAGCTCTGGGATTAACTTCGATTACAAAAACGTTTTCGTTTGCGTCAACGATGAACTGAATGTTGAAAAGTCCCTTGATTCCGATTCCGAGACCGAGCTTTGTTGTGTATTCCACAATCGTTTTCTTAACTTTTTCGGAAAGCGAAAACGGCGGATAAACGCTTGTGCTGTCGCCCGAATGAACTCCGGTACGTTCAACAAGCTCCATAATTCCGGGAATAAAGACCTGCTTTCCGTCGCAGACGGCGTCAACTTCAACTTCCTTGCCCATGAGGTATTTGTCTATGAGAACTGGTTTGTCTTCGTCAACTTCAACGGCGGTTTTGAGATACTTGCGAAGCATTTTTTCGTTCGCAACAATTTCCATTGCTCTGCCGCCGAGAACAAAACTCGGACGAACAAGAACGGGATAGCCGATTTCTTCGGCAACCTTTACGCCGGTTTCAATGTTTGTCACAGCTTCGCCTTTCGGATTCGGGATGCCGAGCGACTTGATGACAGAATCGAACGCATCGCGGTTTTCCGCTTTTTCAATCGCGTCGCAGTCCGTGCCGATGATTTTGACTCCCCTTTTTGCAAGCGGTTCGGCAAGGTTGACCGCGGTCTGACCGCCGAGCGTTGCAATTACACCAACCGGTTTTTCAAGCAAAACAACGTTCATAACGTCTTCTGGAGTAAGCGGTTCAAAATAAAGCTTGTCGGCGGCGGTATAATCGGTTGAAACGGTTTCCGGGTTATTGTTGATTACAATCGCTTCATATCCCATTTTTTGAATGGTGCGAACGGCATGAACGGTTGAATAGTCAAATTCAACGCCCTGTCCGATACGAATGGGACCCGAACCGAGCACAATAATCTTCTTTTTATCGGAAACGATTGACTCGTTTTCTTCCGCATAGGTCGAATAGAAGTACGGAACGTAGCTTTCAAATTCGCTTGCGCAGGTGTCAATCATTTTGTAAACGGGGAAGATATTTTCTTTCAGACGAAGGTTATAAATTTCGTCCGTTGTCTGTCCCCAAAGTTCGGCAACATAGGAATCGGAAAAGCCGTTGCGCTTTGCTTCTTTCAAAAGTTCAAGCGAGCCTTTTTCCTTTTCAAGCTCTTTTTCAAGCTTTACGATTTTTCTGATTTTGTCGAGGAAGAACATGTCAATTTGCGTAATGTTGCAAATGAGCGACGCGTCAACGCCGAGCCACATAAGCTGAGAAATTGCATAAAGCCTGTCGTCCGTTCCCTCTTTGATATACTCCAAAAGTTCGTCAACACTCATATGAGCCTTATCGAATTTTTCAAGGTGAATGTGGTTTCTTCCGTCTTCAAGCGAGCGGATTGCTTTAAGAAAGCTTTCTTCAAAATTTCTGCCCACGCTCATAACTTCGCCCGTAGCTTTCATCTGGGTTGAAAGCGTGTTGAGCGCAGTCGGGAACTTATCAAACGGAAAACGCGGCATTTTTGTTACAACATAGTCAAGCGCGGGTTCAAAGCAGGCAGGCGTGTTCGCAAGCTGAATTTCATCAAGATTCAGTCCGACCGCGATTTTTGCCGAAACGCGGGCAATCGGATAGCCGCTTGCCTTTGAAGCGAGGGCGGACGAACGCGAAACACGGGGATTTACTTCGATGACAAAATAGTTAAACGAATAAGGGTCAAGCGCAAACTGAACGTTGCAACCGCCCTTAACGTTCAGTGCACGGATAATTTTGAGCGCACTGTCGCGAAGCATATGGTATTCTTTGTTGGTGAGAGTCTGGCTGGGCGCAACAACAACCGAGTCGCCCGTGTGGATTCCGACGGGGTCAAGGTTTTCCATGTTGCAGACGGTTATCGCAGTGTCGTTTGCGTCACGGATAACCTCATATTCAATCTCTTTATAGCCTTTGATGCTTTTTTCGATCAATACCTGATGAACGGGAGAAAGTGCAAGGGCGTTTTTCATTTTGATTTTGAGTTCTTCTTCGTCATCGGCAAAGCCGCCGCCCGTTCCGCCCAAGGTGAACGCCGGGCGAAGAATGACCGGATAGCCGATTTTTTCCGCCGCTTCAAGCGCTTCTTCGGTGCTGTATGTAATCTGAGACGGAACAACGGGTTCGCCGATTTGTTCGCAAAGTTCTTTGAAAAGTTCGCGGTCCTCCGCTTTTGCAATGCTGTCCGCGTCCGTTCCGAGAAGTTCAATGTCGCATTCGTCGAGCACGCCCTCTTTTGAAAGGCGCATTGCAAGGTTGAGTCCCGTCTGTCCGCCGATTCCGGGAACAAGTGCGTCCGGGCGTTCAAAGCGGCAAATACGCGCAAGATATTCAAAAGTCAGCGGTTCCATGTATACTTTATCGGCAACAAGGGTGTCCGTCATGATTGTTGCAGGGTTGGAGTTTGCAAGAACAACTTCATAGCCCTCTTCTTTAAGAGCAAGACATGCCTGCGTTCCGGCATAATCGAACTCCGCCGCCTGACCGATTACGATAGGTCCCGAACCGATTACGAGCACTTTGTGGATGTCAGTTCTTTTTGGCATTGTTCTTCGCCTCCTCCATGTATTTTATAAATTCGCCGAAAAGATATCCGCTGTCCTGCGGACCGGGTGCGCTTTCCGGGTGATACTGAACGCTGAAAATGCGTTCTTCCTTGTTTTCAAGTCCCTCAACGGTTTTGTCAAGAAGGTTGATGTGCGTAACGGAAAGTCCTGTGTTTTCAAGGCTTTTTTCGTCAACGGCATAGCTGTGGTTCTGCGAGGTTATCTCAATTTTTCCGGTCTTTTTGTTGAGTACGGGGTGGTTTCCTCCGCGGTGACCGAATTTGAGCTTATATGTTTTTGCTCCGGAAGCCAATGCGATAATCTGATGACCGAGACAAATTCCGAAAATCGGATATTTTCCCTTGAGTTTTTTCACGGTTTCAATAACCGGTGTAACGTCCTCCGGGTCGCCGGGTCCGTTTGAAAGGAAAATTCCGTCCGGCTTCATAAACTCGATTTTTTCCGCCGGAGTATCGAACGGAACAACCGTAACGTTGCAGCCGAGCTTGTTGAGACTTCTTACAATGTTCAGCTTGATTCCGCAGTCGATTGCAACAACGTTGAACTTCGGGTTTGCCGTGCGCGAATACCAGCGCTTTTTTGAGCTGACGCGCGAAACCTGGTCGTGCGGAACGGGAGTGTTTTTGATTTTTTCAAGCGCTTCTTCTTTCGGTGTGTCAATCGAAGTGATGATTGCACGGCGCGAACCGAGGTCGCGGATACTTCTTGTGAGCTTTCTTGTGTCGATTCCTGAAACGCCGGGGATATTGTTTTCTTCAAGCAGTTCGGAAAGCGTTTTTGTATAGCGGAAATTGGACGGTCTGTCGTTGTAATCATAAACAACGAGTCCGCCGATGCTCGGATTTTTACATTCAAAATCGTCGTCGCAGATTCCGTAGTTTCCGATGAGCGGATAGGTCATAACAACGGTTTGGTCGGTATAGGATGGGTCGGAAACGATCTCCTGATAACCGACAACCGAGGTATTGAAAACAATTTCGCAAACCTTTTCCGTGTCCGCGCCGAAACCGTAGCCGCAGTATTCGCTTCCGTCCTCAAGAACAATTTTTTTGTTTTTAATCTTCATACACAGCACCCCGGAAAATTAAATATTATCGCAAAGCGTTGCCGCCATAACGGCCTTGATTGTGTGCATACGGTTTTCCGCTTCTTCAAAAACAACCGACTGTGCGCTTTCAAAAACTTCGTCGGTAACTTCCATTGCGTCGCGTGAAAACTTTTCGCCCATTTCTTTGCCGACTTTTGTTTTGTGGTCGTGATACGCAGGAAGGCAGTGCATAAAAATCGCAGTCGGCTTTGCTTTTTTCATAAGCTCTGCGTTCACCTGATAGGGAGCGAGGGCATTTATGCGCTCTTCCCAAACCTCAACGGGTTCGCCCATTGAAACCCAAACGTCGGTATAAATAATATCTGCGTCCTTTGCCGCCTCGTCGGTGCTTTCGGTGAATTTGAGCTTTGCGCCGCTTTCTTTTGCAAGTTTTTCACATTCTTCGACAAGGGCTTTATCGGGGAAATACTCTTTCGGCGCACAGACGGTGAAGTTCATGCCCATTTTTGCACAGCCGACCATGAGCGAATTGCCCATGTTGAACCTTGCGTCGCCCATATAAACAAAGTTAAGATTTTTAAGTGTGCCGTAATGCTCCCGAATTGTTAGGAAATCGGCGAGTATTTGTGTCGGGTGAAATTCATCGGTAAGACCGTTCCAAACGGGTACAGAGGCGTATTTTGCGAGTTCCTCGACTATTTCCTGACCGAAGCCGCGGTATTCAATGCCGTCAAACATTCCCGAAAGGACTCTTGCGGTGTCTGCAATGCTTTCCTTTTTGCCAATCTGCGAACCCGACGGATCAAGATAGGTACTGCCCATTCCGAGATCGTGGGCGGCAACCTCAAAGCTGCAACGTGTTCTTGTGCTGGTTTTTTCAAAAATCAGCGCAACATTTTTGCCCTCGCAGAGTCTGTGAGGAATACCCTTCTTTTTCTTTTCCTTGAGGCCGGCCGCAAGGTCAAGAAAATATTCAATTTCTTCGGGTGTGAAATCAAGAAGCTTTAAAAAATCTTTGCCTTTCAAATTCATTGTCAATTTCTCCTTTAACGGTTTTTCATGATATGAACGAACTCTCGCGCGCGTGCGCGTATTATTTACGTACTTGATATATCAGTTATTTATTATTCAGTTATTTGTATTTAAGTATTTTATAGTCCGGGATTTTCAAGTCCCTGTT
>DKDD01000180.1 GCA_002451715.1 Ruminococcaceae bacterium UBA6857
GTTTGGTGGTCTGGATATCTGATATGCGTAAGTTCGTGAAGAACAACATATTCTATGCATTCTTCCGGATAATGCACAAGGTTTTGATTAAAAAGAATCTCTCTTGTTTTCACCTTGCATTTTCCCCAATAGCTTTTGACTTTTTTAATGCTCCACGAAGAAGCTTTAAGCTTAGTAATTTCTTCCCACTTCGGAACAAGAACCAAAAGTTTTTCAAAAAGAAGCTTTTTAAAATATTCGTTAAGCAGCTTTTCCGTTTCTTCGTTTGAAAGATCTTTTGTGCCGACTATGATTTTGCTTTTGTCTTTATATATACCGGGTGAAAGAAGCGGTTTTTTTTCAAGTTCAAACTCTTCGCCGAAAAGAAAAACGCGGTTGTCTTTCGAATAATCAAAAAGAAAACCAATGCCCTTTTTTTGGAAAAGTTTTTCTTTTGTTTTTCTTATCCAATCGAGCCGTTCGCGGATAAACGATTCAATTTCTTTATTTGGTACACTTTTTGGCGCGGAAATTTTAATTATTCCGTCCGGATAAACGCGCATATTGATTCGCCGAACGTCCTTTTTTGTAACCTCGGCTTCAATTTCTTCAACTTTAACAATCATAAATTCACGCCTTGAATTTTTTAACAAAACATTTTACCATAAATAAAACATTTCTTCAATCACATTGTAACCAATTATTGAAGCCGTTTTTCGAAAAATATTGTTAACAAAATATTGAAAAGTGCCGTATAAAAATGTATAATAAATTGAAAAGAGTAAGAGGAGGGTCATATTTACATATGAAAAAAACAATCATTGTTGCAGGCGCGGGTCACGGCGGACTTGCCGCCGCGGCACTTTTAGCAAAGAACGGCTTTGATGTCACAATCTATGAAAAAAGCGAAAGAGCAGCTCTCGGTTATGACTGGACGGATATTTTTGCGCCCGGCGCGCTTAAAATCGCAGACATTCCGATGCCCGCCGCCGATAAGTTTACTTATAAAGACAACATGACTTTCTACAGCCCCGACTGCAAAAAAGGTCTTGTTCAAAACGTTCCGCAAGATCAGCTTGAAATCAAAATGGAACGAAAAGATATCTATGACCTTCTTGTGAAAAATGCGGAAAACAGCGGTGTAAAATTCGTTTTCGGTTGCGAGGTAACCGCACCCATTCTTCTCGGCAACCGTGTTGTCGGAATCAAAACGGCGAAAGGCGATTTCTACGGCGACCTTGTCATTGACGCTTGCGGAATTGATTCGCCCGTCAGAAAAAATCTTCCGCAGTATCTTTCGATTGAAAAAGAAAGCGGCGAGTTTTCGCGCTTTTATGTTTATCGCGCTTTTTATAACAAAGCAAGCGAGAAGGCCGTTAAAGACGTTTATAAAGTTTATATGCTTCCGCAAGGCAAACTCGGAATCGGCTGGGTTGCAAGCGAAGAAGAATTTACCGATGTACTCATCGGTCGCTTTGAACCGCTAACCGATGAGGAAATTAACGAAAGCCTTTCGGTAATGCAAAAGGAAAATATCCGCCTCGGCGATAAAGTTGTGCGCGGCGGTCAGCGTGTGACAATTCCGGTCAGACAGCCTTTGGGTGTTCTTGTTGCCGACGGATATGCCGCAATCGGCGACAGCGCTTTCATGACCGTTCCGATCATCGGTTCGGGAATTGCAAATTCGCTCAAAGCCGCAAGAATCCTTGTCGATGTTGTTTCTTCCGATAAAGACGGGGCATTCAGCCTTGAAACGCTTTGGAAATATCAGCTCGGCTTTTATAAAACACTCGGTTCGGGACTTGCCGCCCTTGCTTGTGTAAAACTTCTTCTCACAAAGCTTTTGCCGGAAGAACTTGACTTTATGTTTGAAACGGGCGTTCTCACCGCGAACGACCTCACCATCGGTGCGGATTCAACAAGCCTTGCGGCAATGCTTTCGGGCATTACTCCGGCAGACCTTCTCAACAAAGCGAAGAATGTTATAAAAGACAAGGTTCTTCTCAAAAAAATTCTCAAAACCGGCGAACGCATCGCGGCCGTAACGGCAGTTACCTCCGCAATGCCGAAGTCACCGACTGCCGCCTCGGTTTCGCGCTGGGCAAAGCAGTATAATAAATGTTTTAAAATTAAGTAAAAGGAGCTGTATATTTATGGTACTTTCAACAACTTCAACTCTTGATAACGCCGAAATCATCGAATATAAGGGTCTTGTTTTCGGCGAAGTTGTTTCCGGCGTTGATTTCATCAAAGACTTTGGTGCTTCAATCAGAAACATCATCGGCGGAAGATCGCAGGGTTATGAAGACGAGCTCATTCAGGCTCGCAATGATGCACTTGCCGAAATGGAGCAGCGCGCTTCTGCAATGGGTGCGAACGCAATTGTCGGCGTTGATGTTGATTATGAAGTCCTCGGCCAGGGCAATATGCTCATGGTTTCCGCTTCCGGCACCGCAGTTGTTGCAAGAGGAAAGTAATTGCGTTTTTTAATTTCAGCTTTGGATTATGTGCCTTTTCGGTGCATAATCCAAATTTCTTCAAGGAGAGAAAGCTATGACACTTCAGCAGCTTCATTATGTAATAACAATTTCCGAAGCCGGTTCGCTCAACAAAGCGGCGGAAATACTTTATATTTCGCAACCCTCGCTTTCAAGTTCAATGCAGGAACTTGAAAAGGAGCTCGGAATCACAATTTTTTACCGCAGCGGAAGAGGTGTTTCACTGACTCAAGACGGCGCGGAGTTTTTGCTTTACGCAAGACAGGTTTATAATCAGTATGAAGTGCTGATGGAAAAATACGGCGAAGCGCACAACCTCAAAAAAAAGTTCGGCGTTTCAACCCAGCATTACTCATTCGCGGTCAAAGCGTTCGTTGAACTTGTCAAAAGTTTTGACACAACGCAGTATGAATTTGCAATCCGCGAAACAAAAACGCGCGATGTAATTTCCGATGTCAGCAGCATGAAAAGCGAAATCGGGATTTTGTATTTGAGCGACTTCAACCGTGCCGCGGTAACAAAGCTTTTAAGAAGCAATAATCTTGAATTTCATCATATAATCAAATGCCGCGCGTATGTTTATCTTTGGTCGGGACACCCGCTCGCAAAGCAAAAGTCAATAAGCTTTGGCGAACTTCGCGATTACCCATGCCTTTCCTTTGAACAGGGCGAATCGGGTTCATTTTATTTTGCCGAGGAAATTCTCAGCACAAACGAGTATACGCGAATCATCAAGGCGAATGACCGCGCAACAATGCTTAACCTTATGATCGGTCTTAACGGATATACCCTTTGTTCGGGAATCATTTGCGAAGAGCTTAACGGCAGCGACTATCTTGCCGTTCCGTTTGAAGCGGATTCCGTTGAAGAAAACAGTGACATGGAGATTGGCTACATCACAAAGAAAAACACTGTTCTCAGCAACATCGGAAAAAGATATATCGAAGAGATTCAAAATTACCTTAATGAAAAGGTAAAAGAACTTAAATGAAAGATGTAGGTTATAGGCTTTATCTATAACCTACTATATTTATATGGTATTGGACAAATCAAGAAAACTGATATATAATCTACCTGCAAATGAAACCTAACCGCTTTTGAGCGGACGGCGTTCGGAGCGTTTAAATATGCTCGTTCAATCAAAGGGAGGAAAACAAAATGACCCACAAACAAAATCAGCGAATGCGCATTTGCGCTTGAGTTTTTCTTTATTTACATACGTTTAAAATTTTAAAATTAATATATCGAAAGGTTTGATTAATCATGAAAAAAACAATCGCATTACTTCTTGCGGCTTTGCTTATCGTTGCAACATTCGCCGCTTGCTCATCATCAAAGGACAGCAAAATCACAATCGCCGTTCCCAACGACGCAACCAACGAAGCAAGAGCTCTTCTTCTTCTTCA
>DKDD01000193.1 GCA_002451715.1 Ruminococcaceae bacterium UBA6857
TCATCAAGGCGGGCGTTAGTAACATTGATGTCCTCATCTTCCGGAACAAGGTCAACGTCATGGAAGCAGAAGTATTTTATACCAAGCTTTTTCATGAACTCAAAACCTGCGTCAACCTTTGCTTTTGCGTGTTCCATTGTTCCCGGAACAACGCCGAACGATTTGTCTGCCGTTGATTTTCCGAACATATCAACTCCGTCCGCTCCGAGGTTGTGCCACCACGCCATAGCAAACGGAAGATGTTCACTCATCTTTTTGCCAAGAATCACTCTTTCCGCGTCGTAATATTTGAATGCAAACGGATTTTTGCTTTTCGGGCCTTCATATTTTACTTCCTTTACAAAATCAAAATATTCCATAACTTTTCACCTCAAAATTTAAATTCAAATTTATTGTTCATTGCATCTTCGCTGTCTTGACCGACATAAATATTGTATTCTTTTTCAATATACCAATACTTAATCTTTGGATTGTAGTATTTAAGATCGTCTTTTTTAACTTCAACCGTAACTGCTTTTTCTTCTCCGGCTTTGATGAATACCTTTTTGAAACCTTTGAGAAGTTTTACTTGGTGTCCGTCTGCACCGGCATAAACTTGAACAACCGTTTTTCCGTCATAGTTTCCGGTGTTTTTGACTTTCAACGTAACATTGATTGTTTCTTCGCCGTTTTCAATTCTGATATCGGAATACTCAAATGTTGTATATGAAAGACCGAACCCGAACGGAAAGGCCGCTTTTTTGTTTTCTTTATCAAGCAAAGTGTAGCCGTGATATGCGCCGTAATCAATCGTTCTTTCCTTGTCTCCGGGGAAAAGGAAAGGCGGATAATCGTTTTCATTTTTCGCCATTGTGAACGGAAGATGACCGCTGAAATTTACATCTCCGGCAACAAGTTCGGCAAGAGCATTGCCTCCCTCCATACCGGAATAGAACGATTCAAGAATTGCCGTAGCTTCATCTTTCCATTCCTCGATTATGTATGCGCTGCCGCCGATAATATCGACAACGGTGTTTTTACATTCGGCGCAGACATTATGAATGAGTTCAACCTCTTCTTGAGGTATGCGAAGCGAATACCTGTCACCGCCGAGAGCTTTTTCGGTTGTTTTGTCGCTGCTTGAAAAATTGGCAAGATTTTCGCCCTCTTGCTTATAGTCACTTCCTACACAGACGACTACGGCATTGCAGGCTTTGAGTTCATCAACTTTTCCGCTGATATCGGTACCCTCGATAAGAAGAACACGTTCTTTACCGAAACGGTTGCACAAACCTTCATACGGCGTTACGGTATACGGACTGAAAACGCTGCTTGAACCATGGTCACCAACGTTGATTTTGTTTGCATATCTTCCGACAACGGCAATTTTTTCGGCATTTTTAAGCGGCAGAATACCGTTGTTTTTGAGAAGTACCGTGCCCTCAAGCGCAGCTGCTTTTGCAAGTTCGGTGTGCTTTTTGCAACAGACAACGCTCTTGTCTTTCGGAGTAATTTTCGGTGTGATTTTAATAAGACCGGCAAGGATATGTTCAACGGCCTTGTCAACGTCTTCAATCGAAACCTTTTTTGTTTTGAGAAGAAGCGGAAGAAGTGCATAGTGCATTGTTATCGGCATTTCGATATCCATGCCCGATTTAAGAGCTTTTTCGGCGTCGCGTACACCCATTATAAAGTCCGAAATCGTAAATCCCTCAAAGCCCCAGTCATTTCTCAAAACATCCGTGAGAAGATACTTGCTTTCGCAGCAATAGTCGCCTCTGAAAAGGTTATATGCGCCCATGATTGACATTGCCCCGGCTTCAACGCATTTTCTGAAATGCGGAAGATAAACTTCGTGAAGTGCGGTTTCGTCGGCTTCAACATTGACAGAAAAGCGAATGTTTTCAATGCTGTTTACCGCGTAATGCTTCGGGCAGGCAATGACGCCTTTTTCCTGAACGGCCTTTGTCAGCGCAACTCCCATTTTTCCGGTAAGAAACGGATCTTCGCCGTAACTTTCCTGTGCTCTGCCCCAACGGGGATTGCGAAGAAGATTGATGCAGATTCCGGCAAAATAGTTACCCTTTCCGGCGATTACTTCATCTGCAATTGCCGAACCGATTTCATATTCAAGTTCGTCGTTGAAAGAAGCCGCTCTTGCCATTGAAACCGGAAAGCAAGTGCTGTTGCCCATAACAACACCTCTGGGGCCGTCGGAAAAAGCAACAGGCGGAATGCCGAGCCTTTTCACTCCGCCCGCAAGGCACGGGCGGTAGTTATACTTTTGCCCTTTTGTGATAAGGTCGTAGCCGTTGGTAAGAAGGAACTGACGGCCGGAAATCATTCTGAGCTTTTCTCTTGTCGAAAGTTCTTTTCTCAAATCTTTGCAAACAGCTTTAAGATTTTCTCCGGTTGGGTTGCTTTGATATTTTTTGACTGCTTCGTTAAAATTCATATCTCAATCTCCTTTATTGCAGGATAAAGTTTTAAAAAGCTTTGATATTTTCTTTCGTAATATTCACTGAGTTCTTTATTCGGCTTAATTGTTGAACTTGTTTTATAGAACTCCTTTTCCATTGAGCGATACTCCTTCAATGTGAGAGTGCTTTTCGCCGCAAGCATTGCCGCACCGAGAACACCACCATGCTCAAGAGTCGGAATCAAAAGTTCAAGATTCAAAACTGCTGCAAGAATTTCAAGCCAAAGTTTGTTTCTTGCTCCGCCTCCGCATACTTTTGACCTTTCGATTTTAACACCGAGCGAACGGATTATATCAATGTTCTGTCTGAGCGCAAAAGCAACGCCTTCCAAAATAGCAAGGGTCATCTCTTCCTTTTTAGTATCCGAGGAAAGTCCGAAGAACGCTCCCCTCACCTTTGTGTCGTTTATGGGTGAGCGCTCACCCATAAGGTACGGCAAAAACAGAACCTTGCTTTTTCCGAGAAATGGCTTTACACTTTCAAAATCATATCCGACATTCAGAATATCTTCGAGCCACCACTTTTGGCACGAAGCAGCAGAAAGAATGCAGGCAAGATAATGATACTTTCCGTTTGCGGAGCAAAACGAATGAATTGCGTTTTCTTTGTCGCAGCAAAACTTATCGCTCAAAACAAAAACCGTTCCGGAAGTGCCGAGCGAAATATTGCAGTCACCGTTGTTCACCGCACCGGTCCCGATTGCCGAAGCAGCATTGTCGCCTGCCCCGATAATTACTTTTACGTCTTGTTTCAATCCGAGCCCGTTCGCAATTTCCGCTTTAATAACACCGACTGTTTCATAGCTTTCATAAACTTTCGGC
>DKDD01000092.1:0-9982 GCA_002451715.1 Ruminococcaceae bacterium UBA6857
GACGAAGGCGGCGGAGGAACCGTTGCAATGTTTGTTGCAAACCTTAATGTTGACGTTGTTGACCTCGGCGTTCCCGTTCTTTCAATGCACGCACCGTTTGAGGTTGTTTCAAAAGCAGACGTATACAGCACGTTCAAAGCGTGCAAAGCGTTCTTTATGAGCAAGTAAAAAAAGAAAAAAGCCGCTTTGGCTTTTGCGGTCAAAGCGGCATATTAAGGAGAATTTACAAATGATAAACAAACTTATGAAAAGTCGTCCCGGCTGGGTAACAAACCCGATTGAAAGACTTAGCTATTATCTTTATTTTGCAGGGCAAAATGCAATTTACAATCTCGTTTCCTCGTTCCTCACAACGTACATAGTTTTCACCTTTGCCGCAGAGGCACAGGACAATGTTGACCCAACTCTTCTTACCGCCGGCATTATGCTTGCCGTTAAAATTTGGGACGCAGTTAACGACGTTATCTTCGGTGTAATTTTTGACAAGGCACGTTTTAAAAGCGGAAAGAAATTTGTTCCGTGGCTCAAAGTTTCGCTCGTATTCATTCCGCTTTCAACAATTCTTCTTTTTGCAATTCCGTCGGGACTTTCAACAAACGTAAAGCTTTGGTGGCTTGCAATTGCTTATATCCTTTGGGATACCGCATACACCCTTTGCGACGTTCCGATTTTCGGAATCATCACCGCAATGAGCGAAAACCTTGATGAAAGAAACAGCGTTCTTTCTTATAAGAGCATTTGGTCCGGCGTAGGTTCGGGTGTTGCGCTTATTCTCGGAACCGTTCTTGTCAGCGAACAGGTTAAGCTCAACTACACGGTTGTTGCAATTGTTTGCGCCGTTTTTGCAATCATCACAATGATTCCCGCCTGTTTCAAGCTTGAAGAACGTTACGGCGGAGAAAACGACGAAAGCTTCACTGTTAAGAAGATGTTCCAGTATCTTTTCAAAAATAAGTATCTTCTTATCTATTATCTCGGCTATTTCTTCTATTCAAGCGCAAATGTTTATAACCAGCTCAATCAGCTTGTTGCGTATTACCTTTTCGATAACTCACTTATCTCGCTTGTTGTTCAGGCGTGCTCGCTTGTCCCGGCTTTGATTGCCGCTGTTTTTGTTCCGCACCTTATCAGAAAGATGGACAAAATGAAGCTGTTCAGAATTTGCACAATCGTTTCGGTAATTGCAAGCGTTGCAATGTGGGCAGTTGGCTACAGCAGCCTTGTTGTTTTCATCATTCTTTTTGTAATTCGTTCCGTTCCTCTTTCGGTACTCGGCGTAATGCTCTTCCTCTTCACTCCGGACTGCGCCGAATACGGACTTTATAAAACCGGAATTGAGGCAAAGGGCATCACTTTTGCAATTCAGACATTCATGGTAAAACTTACAGCCGCAATTTCAAGTGCTCTCGTTTTGCTTGTCTTCGGACTCAAGTGGGTCGGCTGGCAGAGCGTTGACGCGCAGAACTTTGACGACCTTGCAAAAAGCGGAATCACCCAGACACCGCACGCGCTCAATTGTCTTTGGTTCCTTTATGTTATGATTCCCGCAATCGGCTATCTCATCGCTTACCTCATTTGGACAAGATACAAGATGACTGACAAGGACGTTCAGATTATGGCTGACTGCAACACGGGAAAAATCACAAGAGAGGAAGCCGAAGCTTCACTTTCAAGAGAGTATTAACAATTTGAAAATATTAAAATTGTGACATATCTCGGCAAAAATTATAAAATGACCTTGTAATTTGGGCGAAAAAATGTTACACTTAAATAAGTGGGTGAAAGCCGGACTGATTTTGCGGTTCGGCTCTCATTCTTTGATAATCATTTTTAAGTAAGGAGAAAAGGAAATGGCAAAAAAAACAAAAGCCGCTTCTGCCGCCGAAACACCGGAAAACGAACATCCGAATAAAATCGGCATAAAAGAAGCTTCGGGCTATATGCTCGGCGACGCGGCAAACCTCTTTAACCTGACCTACATTTCAAGCTATCTCAAAGTTTTCATGACTGACGTTTTGGGAATTGCTCCGATCAAGGCCGGCGTAATGTTTATCATAACCCGCCTTTGGGACTGCATCAATGACCCGATTTGGGGAGTTATGGTTGCAAAAAAAGCTCCGAGGAAGGACGGAAAGTTCAGACCATATCTTAAAACAGTCTGCATTCCGCTCGGACTTTCAACAATGCTT
This sequence comes from Ruminococcaceae bacterium UBA6857, assembly GCA_002451715.1. Classification (GTDB taxonomy): domain Bacteria; phylum Bacillota; class Clostridia; order Oscillospirales; family Acutalibacteraceae; genus UBA6857. The sequence continues at coordinate 2,190 of DKDD01000092.1, forward strand.
TGCTTCATGCCGTGGAACAAGCTGACGCAAAGTCAGGGCATACTTCTTTTAATTTGTTATATTGCTTACATATTCTACGGAATGATGTATACCGGAATGAACATTCCGTTCGGCTCGCTCGCTTCGGTTATTACCGACGACCCAAAAGGAAGAACGCTTCTTTCAACTTTCCGTTCAATCGGTTCGGGCGTTGGCGGCGGCGTTGTTTCGCTCATTGCTCCGCTTGTAATTTTTTCGGCCACCGGTGCGGTTGACGCAACAACCGGAAAAGCAATCAAAGTTGCCGACGGAACAAAAATGTGCATCTTCGGCGTTGTTATGGGTGTGCTTTCAATCATCTTCTATCTTTGGAGTTACTTCACTACCAAGGAAAGAATCCCGTCCGAAGCCGAACCCAAGGTTGACTTCAAAAAGACCTACGGCGGAATGCTCAAGTCCCGTCCGTTCGTTACCGTTGCTCTTGCCGGTGTTCTCATCAGCGGACAGCTTCAGTTCAACTCTTTCAACGCTTATCTTTATAAGAATTATTTCTGCAACACCAACCTTTCAATTGTAGGTACAATTTGTAACTATCTTCCGATGGTTGTTCTCATTCTCTTCATGCCGAAGCTTGTTGCAAAGTACGGCAAAAAAGAGCTTTGCGGAAATGTTTCAATCGTTTCAGCAATTGCTGCCGTTGCAATTGCAATCCTTGCAAATAACCAGAAGTTTATCAATATGATCAGCCCCGACAAGGGCGTTTTCCCTGCATGGCTTTTCATGGCCGCGCTTCTTGTCATCGGTTTTGGCTACACTTTTGTCAGCCTTACCTGCTGGGCAGTTGTTATGGATGTTATTGACTATCAGGAATACAAGACCGGAATCAGAAGCGAAAGCGCAATCTATGCCGTTTATACTTTCTCAAGAAAGCTCGGTCAGACTATTGCCGACGCAAGCGGACTTTTCCTTCTTGAATGGGCAAAGTATGACAGCAAGACCGCCGGAATCGGTTTCATTACCGAAAACGATACCAGCAAGAAAATCATGTTCATTTGCACGATTATTCCGGCTTTCGTTTATACCGGTGTTTGGCTTCTTATGAAGTTCGGCTATCCGCTCTCAAAGGAAAAGCTTGAACCGATTTATGCCTATGTTCGCGCACAGAGAGAAGAAGCAGAACATGAAGGCGCACTTGCCGAATAAGTTTAAAAATCAACAGGTTGCCGTGCTTTTATGCGGCAGCCTGTTTTGCTTTATGGGTGAAACAATGCGGTCATAAATTGTTCAAAATATATTGATTTTTTTGGTGAAAAGTGGTATATTTGTTGCATGCAGGAGGCGTGGCCTTCGAGATTATTTTCAGGAGGATATACAAATGACTACTATCGGCGATATTGTAAACGGTCTTAAAGGACTTTATGAACTTCTTCAGGAAATTTTTGCTTTCCTTAAACCTCTTTTCGGAATCAAGGACGACGAAGAATCCTCGGATGCCGAATAATTTCGATTAATCGAATTTGCCCTCTTCTTTTTTCTGAAGAGGGCAAAATTTTTTAAAAAATTAAAAATGAATTTTTTTTGAATTATGTGTTGACATAATTTTAACTTTGTACTATAATATCCGTAGTTAAAGGGGAGTAACCTTTAAAAATCTTATTCAAGGAGGAAAATCTAATGAACAACGTATTTTTCCAGTTCTGCAAGAAGTATTGGAGCGAGATCGTTGATTTCGGTGACGCTCTCTATGCATGGTTCAAGGGTCTCTTTGCATAATTGATCTTTTTACCAAACCAATTTAAGTTTAATTAAAGTTAAATGAGAAAAAAGTCCCGCTTGGGGGCTTTTTTCTTTTGCGATTGAATTGCAAAAAAGCGGAACCGTCAAGGCTTTAACGGCTCCGCTTTTAGTTTATTTTCAGATTATGCTGTTTGCCCAATCAATAACGTCTTTGCAAACTTGGTCAAAGCACTTTGATTCGTTCAAAATTTCGTGTCTTGCGCCTTCATAAAGGTGAAGAGCAACATTGGTTTTGCCGGCATTTTTGAGCATGTTATAGACCTGTTCAACGCCTTTTCCGTTTGCTCCGACGGGGTCTTTTGAACCGGAAATCATCAAAACGGGAAGATTCTTAGAATATTCTTCTGCCCACTGCTTTGTTGAAACGGAAGCGAGAAGCGAGAACATGTCTCTGTAACCATATGCGGTGAAAAGGAAGCCACAGTATTTGTCGGCAATATACTTGTCAACTTCATCGTTGTCTCTTGAAAGCCAGTCGAAGTTTGTTCTGCCTTCAAATTCCTTGTTGTAAGTTCCGAACGCGATTTTGTCGATGAGCTTGCTGCGGTGATGCGAACCTTTGATTTTTCCGATTGCTTTTGCAAGGGCAATTCCTACGCCTGCCGCGGGGTTGGGACCGGCGGTGCCGCAGAAAACGGCGCCGGCAAGTTCGTTTGCATATTTTTTTGAAAACGAACGCGAAACAAACGAACCCATTGAATGGCCGAAGAAAATATACGGCTTTGATGGATTTTCCTTTTTAGCAATCTGCATAAGCATGTGGCAGTCGCCGATAAAGTTTTTCCAGCCGTCCTTGTCGCCGAAAAAGCCGAGTTCATCGTCGTTTTTAACACTTTTTCCGTGTCCGATATGGTCGTTGATATAAACGGCAAAGCCGTTGTCGCAAAGAACAGACGCGAATTTTTCATATCTTTCAAGGTGTTCCGCCATGCCGTGTGCAATTTGAATAACGGCTTTTACATTCGATTTGTCTTCGGGAAAAAACGAACACGCATGGATATCCGCAAGCCCGGAAACCGACGGAAAATAAAACTCTTTTTTAACAGCCATAATAATACCTCCGATTGCATATAATGCATTGTGGCCGCCGGACGAGCCGAAAGACGAACGGGCGGCAGCGATTTTATTGACAAATGTATTTTATCATATTTTGCATTGATTTTCACCGTTTTTTATTAATATTATTTCCGTGAAAATCAACAAAAAAAATCCGCTGTTTTTGACATGCACGGTGTTGGGAAGGGAACAGACATAAAAAGAGAATACGGAATAAAAACGGCGTAAAAAATAAAAAGTTGTCAAAAAATCGAGCAAAGTCCAAAAATAAGGACTCAAAATCAAAATTTAGTGAACATTTGTGTTGACAAATTCAAATTTTTTGGTATAATCAAGACATAGAAATCAAGAACGAATGTTCGGTTGGCGTTCGCGCCGCTATATAATATGTTTGAAAGAGACTTAGGAGGATTTTATTATGTTTTCATCTGCAACTGTTTTCTTTTCGGTATATGTTCCGCTTGTAATTCTTGCTGTTCTTGCAATTGTTTTTGAGGAAAAGCTCATTGCCTTTGAGCAGAAAATCAAGCGTGCAATTTTCAAAAAGTCAAAGCGCAAAAGCGCAAAGAGCAAAAACTTTTCGCGCCCGGTTTCGCAAAACAGAAATGCAAGACGCGAAAGAGACATAAGACGCGTGGCATAAATTGCTTTGCTTTGAAAAGAGCACAACCGCATGTATTCTTTCTGCTTTCAATCGGTCTTTAATCTGTTAACTGTTTTTCTGTTATATTTTTCACCCGAAAAGTAAAGCTGCCGCCTTTAGGGTGGCTTTACTTTTATGTTCAATGTTGAAAAGTTTGGCGGAATATAGTATACTGAACATAATACTATAAAAAATGTTAAAAGGAGAAAACATGGCGGTTGCAATTGATAAAAACAGCATTAAAATTGAAAACGGTTTTCTTTCAAAAGAGCTGACTCTTCAAAGCGGTAAGATTGTTTCATCGGCTTTTTTGAATAAACTTACCGGTGAAGTTTTCAAACCGGCCGACGGAAGCGAAGAATTTAAAATTCGTTTTCTTTCGTTTTTCGGCGGAGAATTTATTTCTGCAAGCGAGCTTAAAATTCAAAAGGCTTTCGGCGAAAAGACAGAAAGCGGCGAAAGGCTTAAAATTGAATTTAAACCGTTTAGAATGAAAGGCGGAAAAATCGGTCTGACTCTTGTTTTCGAACTCGGATTGCTCGATAAATTTATAAGGAAATATCTTGTCTTTTTCTGCCTTGACAAAGACTGCAAGGCGGTCATCGACTATATTGACTTTGAACCGCTTGTTGTTCCGGATATTTCAAAAACAAGTTTTCTTCCGAAGCAAGAGAAAAGCCACATGAACGTTTTTGCGCTTTCACTCGGACAACCTGTTTTTTACGGCAGCTACTGCTTTGGCAGTGAGTTTCCCGGAACGGAAAACAATTTTGAAAACGGCGCGGTTTTTGTTCGCTGGTATTGCGGAAAGCCGCTTGTGTCACTGCTCAAAAAAAGCGAATACACGACCTATAAGTCGGTTTGTGTTGTTTGCTCCGGAGAAGACGATGTGCGCAGAAAAACTTCGTTTTATGAATATATTCATAAAATTGCGCGTCCGCTGACGTTCAGAACGCAGTACAATTCATGGTATGACCACATGCTTAAAATCAGCGCGGAAAATATTGAAGGGTCGTTCCTTGAAATTGAAAAAGGGCTGACTTCTGTCGGTTCAAAACCGCTTGATTGTTTTGTTGTTGACGACGGCTGGAACGATTATTCAAAAGATTTTTGGTGCTTTAACAATAAGTTCCCGAATGAGCTTTATCCTTCGGCCGCACTTGCAAGATCATTCGGCTCTTCTTTCGGACTTTGGCTCGGACCGCGCGGAGGCTATACGCTTGACACAATTAAGTTTGCCCACCATATTGAAAACGGCGGAAACGGTTTTGTAAATCGCCGCGCAAGGGATATCTGCGTCGCAAGTGAAAAATATATTGAAAAACTCAGCTCGCTCATGATTGACTATGAAACGCGCTTCGGGCTTTCATATTGGAAGCTTGACGGTTTTGCAAACAGACCTTGCCGCAACAAAAACCACGATCACATGGTTGGCGGAAAAAACGATATGTACTATTACAGCGAACTTTGGGAAAGATGGATTGCCGTATTCTCCGCGCTTGTTAAAAACGCAAAGGAAGACCTTTTTATTAACCTTACATGTTATGCGCCGCCGAGCCCATGGTTTTTGCAGTGGGTAAACACCGTTTGGATGCAAAACAGCGGTGACATAGGTTTTATCAACAGGTCGCCGGATGGAAAAAAGCTTTCTGCGCCGCAAAAGGATCAGGCGCTCACATATCGTGACGATATGTACTATGATTTTTACCGTGAAAGGGGCTTTTGTTTCCCGCCGTCGAACATGTATAACCACGACCCGATTTATGGCAACGAAGCAAAAATCAGCATGACGGATGAGCAGTTCAGAGAGTACCTTTTCACAAACGCAATGCGAGGTACGGAATTTTGGGAACTTTACTACAGTTTCAACATGATGAACGAAGAAAAATGGAGAATCAGCAACTCTGTGGTAAGTTTTGCGCGCGAAAATCTCAGGCTGCTTTCCCGTTCGGTACTTTTCGGAGGAAGACCGTCGTTGCTTCAGGTTTACGGCTTCGGTTGTTTTGATGGAAACGAGGGCATTGTAATGCTTCGAAATCCGGGAACGTCGGCCGTGGAATATACGCTCAAACTTGACCATACCTGCGGTGCGGACGAACGGCTTACCGCCGCTTCGGTTACAACGATTCTTCCGTATTCCAAAGACGGAACGAGCGGCTCATACGGTTTCGGCGATACTCTTCGTCTCACAATTTCTCCGTTTGAAACAAGAATACTGCATTTCAACAAGCATGAAATTCCGCTCGGTGTTGTTTACTGCAAGGCGAAGAGCGAAAAAACGCTTGAGATCACTTTCAATCAGACCGTTGTTGCGGACGAAATCGCCTGCAAAGAAAACAAAGTTCTTTCGAAAAAGCTTCTTGCAGATTACAGAAGTGTTCTTCTTACTTTTGAAAAACCGTTTGAAGAAAAGAACAGCCTTACACTTGAAAATGTTTCGGACGTTCTAAAAAACAAAACCGATCTTCCCGTATCTTTCACATATTATGAGGACGGCATAATTATTAAAAAGCCGATCAGCGGTTCTGCGGATTTTTCAATCCGTGTCACGCTTGATTCTGAGGACGACGGCGTTCTTTATTCACAGGGCGGCGAGCTCAAACTTTCGGTTGAAAACGGATTTGTCTATTTCAAGGTCGGAAACAAGACCCTTGTGTCTTCAAGGAATGTACACGATGTTGTTCAAATTTGTGCGGTCAGGGAACGCAATGCGGTTTTAAAGCTTTACTTCAACCAAAAGCCGGACAGCGCACTTGAAACCGACGGATTTTTTGAACTCAAAGGCGAAACACAAAGCTTTTTGAACGAAGGCAAGGTCAAACTTTTTGATTATGCATTGAGTTTTGACAGAGTGTAACGACATATAAAACGGCTGCCATTTGGCAGCCGTTTTATTACCTTAATGTTTGAACCTGAAGCCGCTTTAGCAGTTGGCTCGTGAGCGCGTCAAGCTGTTCCTGCGACGGGTCGGCACTGATTTTGTCAAGCTTTTCTTCAAACTCGGCGCGTGTTTCGCCGTCCGCCTGCGAAAGAAGATAGTAGAACGCATCGGTATAAATTCCCGTGTACGGCGAAAAAGTCTTTTTGCCCCAAACGGTGTTTCCGTTTTCCGATACTCCCGTGAAAGCAAGCGTTCCTTCGGAAAGTTCCCAGTCCCATGCAACAACGGGATAGATTGTATAGGCTTCGCCGTCTATTTCCGTTTCAAAAGAAAGAGAATCTTTTTTTGAAAAATGCAGATCAAAAATTTCGCGCTCTTTTGAAATATCATTTTGGCTGATTGTGACGTCTTTGAAAAACGAAACAACCTGAGAACGGTTGCAGCGAACGGCGGTGTAATCACTTTTGTCCGCATTTTTTTCAAAGGTTATAACGTCCCAGTTTCCGTACATCTGTTCTGCTGTGACGGCTTTTTCAAGCGTTTCGGCGGCATAAGCTTCCGGAACAAGAAGGGGAGAGCCGTCGTCTGTCCACATAAGCTGTCTTGTTTCCATTGCAGGGAGCGCGTCAATTTCAAGTTCGTCTCTTTCGCTTTCTTCAAGACCTGTAAGAAGTTTTCCGTCATGCTTGAAATAAAGCTGCGACTGCGAAGCCAGGATCCATTTGCCGTCTGATGATTCAAAAATACAGGGACTTCCCGGAGCGGCTTTGCCGATGTTCGTGTATGAAACTTTTCCGTCGCTGCTTCTTAAAAAGTTGTAGCCGGCAATTAAAAGGTCACCTTTTGAATACTGGTCTTTTCCGAAAGATTTTGAAAACTTTGAAACGTCGTTGCCCTGTGTGTCAAGATAAGGACCGTCAATGTTTTTGCTTTTTGCAACGCGGATTTCATAGTTTTTCTCTTCAACACCAAAGGTCATGAAAAGGTAGTAATATCCGTTGCGATAAATAAGGTCGCAAGCCGAAACAAGGCTGCCTTCGGTTTTTGAAAGCGATGGAACCGAGCCGGGCTTTGCAAGAAGAACACCGGTTTTAAAGTCCGCGCCCCCGGTTTCGTGAACGGTTGAAACGCGCTTCCCTGTTGAGTTAATATCGCTGTCTTCTTTCAAAAGACCTGTGTCGATGTCAAGTTCAAGAAGGTAAATCCCTCCGTTTATATTTTCTTTGCCGAAATACGAACCGTAGGCAAGATACATTTTTCCGCTGTCATCGGCAAGAACAGAGGGGTGAACGGCGTTGCTTTCGTCATATTGGGCAGACTTTGTTTCTTTTCCGTCGGCGGTTTTTGTGCCTTTGTGATGACCGCAGGTTGAAAGAACAAGACCACATTCGTTCCATTCCTTATTTTTTACCGCATTTTCAAGATCGTCGGTTGAAA
>DKDD01000092.1:10079-11899 GCA_002451715.1 Ruminococcaceae bacterium UBA6857
GCCGTTTTTAATAATTTCGGGCGCAAGTGGGGTTCTGTCGTTTTCAACTGAAGAATATGAAAGTCTTTCGTCATAGCCGTGATTTTCCGCCCATTTTTGAACGCAGTCGAATTGTGAAAAATCCATAACGGACGAATCTTCGGCGGCACGAGGTTCTTCAAAATATGTTGTTCGGTTTACCCAATTTATCAAATCTTTTGAACGAACAACAACGTTGTCCGAACCGAACGCGTAATAATATCCGCTCTTTTCATCATATATGACGCTCGGATCTCTGAAATTGTATGCGCCGAGCGAGCCGAGATAAGGCGTTGAATTTGCCGGAGAAAGAACGGGCGCGGTCGGATAATAAAGGTCGGCGTCTTTGCTTTGAACTTCGGGTCGTTTGCCTTTTTTGAATGTTGCAACAAGGTTGCAGTTTCGGTTGACCTTGAGTCGGTATTGAAGCATTTTGACCTGATCCGTCACGTCTTCGCCGTTTACGGTGAGAATGTCAAGGTCGTAGTATTCGCTGTCGGTGCGTTCGGGATTGATGTTGACAGTGAGTGTTTCGCCGGATTTGCAGATTACGCGGTATTTGCTGTCGGTACCTGTTGTTTCGCTGCTGTTGACGCTGAGCATTCCGTGCTCATAGCTTTCAAGAAAAACGTGGTATTCAAAATTGTGGATATACTTGAAATATACACCGACAAGCGAGCCGAGCAAAACAACCGCGATTGAAAAAAAGAGAAGAAATTTTTTGAACATTGATGTTTCCCCCTCAATGAAAAATCAGTCAACCGTGAGCGATGAAATGATGTTCGAATAAATTGAAACGGCGTTCGAAAAAAAGTTCTTTTTAACAATTTCAACCTGCGACGCGTCGGCAACGAAAACCGTAAGGCTCATGAGCTTTACACCAACGTCGTTGACGTTGAATGTAACGTAATATCCGCCGTCTTTCTGTTCGGTTGTAACTTCACATTCGTTTTTTATTCTGTCGCGGGTAAGAACGCCGAGCGCGGCGCTGACCGCTTTTTCGCGAATTGCACGCGGGAGCGAACGTTCAATTGTTGAAACTTCGTATTTTGCCTTGTGGGTGATTGTGAAAACTTCGTCGTTTTCACCGATATCGGAAATCACTGTTCCGTTTTTAACAAGTTCGCTCAGCGCTTCGTTGACTTCAAAATAGTTTGCAATCGGATATTCAAGAAGAATATCGTTGATTTGCGTTCTGGTAAGACTTTTGTCAACCATTTTAAGAAGATAGCACAAAAGAAGTTTTATCTCTGATTTTTCTCGAAGACCGCCGGGCGCGATTCCCTCGCTGAAAGTATCGTTCTGTTCGGTATAATCCATTGTTATATCCTTGCCTTTCCGGCCGCATATTCGGGAAAGCCGTTTTCTTCTTTGCCGCGGCCCGGCAAAGAAAAGCCTTGTTTTTAATCTTTTAAAAAAGCGGGAGAATATACTTCTCACGCCGACAATTTATTTACAGTATTCTATCACAAGAAAAATATAAAATAAAGAGATTTTACAAAATTAACACATATTTTATCAAAGGTGTCTTGACATGGCAGACATAAGGCTTTAAAATTGTTGCCGTGATAAAACTTCAGAGGTGAGATTATGGAAAGAAAATATTCAACCGTTCTTTTTGACGCAGATAATACGCTTCTTGATTTTGATGCCGCGGAAGAAGACGCTTTGACACAGGCACTGACCGAAATCGGGGTGGACGTCACCGGTGAAGTTAAGAAACTTTACAGTGAAATCAACCTTTCCTATTGGCGTGCATTCGAACGCGGCGAGGTTACAAAAGCCGAACTGAGAACTGCACG
>DKDD01000092.1:11956-25886 GCA_002451715.1 Ruminococcaceae bacterium UBA6857
TGAGAACTGCACGTTTCAAAGAGCTTTTTGAAAAAATCGGCTTTGAATATAAGGACGATATTGAGCTTCTTGCCGATACATATCTTTCCTATCTCGGAAAGGGAGCGGCACTCATTGACGGTGCGCTTTATCTTTGCGAACGGCTTAAGGAAGAAGGGTATATGCTTTACAGCATCACAAACGGTGTTTCTGCAACGCAGAAAAGCCGCCTTTCAAAAAGCGGACTTGACAAGGTTATGGACGGTGTGTTTATTTCGGAAGATATAGGAACGCAAAAACCGTTTTTGAAGTTTTTTGAATGTGTTTTTGAAAGCATCGGCGAAAAGGACAAATCAAAGATAATCGTTGTCGGTGATTCCTACGGTTCGGACATCAAAGGCGCGTGTAATGCGGGACTTGACTGCGTTTGGTTCAACCGCGAAAAAGAAGAAAACGTTTTGTCACTTCCGGTGAAAAAAGAGATTCAAGAACTCGGCGAACTTTTTGAATTTTTTGGCCTTTAATTTGCTGCTTTTTAAATGGAGACTGTTGCATTTGGTTTTTACCTTTGCGACGGTCTTTTTTTGTTGCGGTTTAAAAGGCGGAAAACACGAAAAAACGGCTAAAACGCTGGAAAAAATGGGAAAATCACACAATTTTATATTTGTTTTTGAAGAACAAAATTGTTGAAAATTTTGCATAATTTGTGAATAAACTTTGAATTGAAAATGCAACACGGAAGGAAACTTTATCCATTTTTAAAACTGCCAAAAATCATTGTGCGTTGACGATAAAAACTATGAAAATATAATAAAAGTGACCAATGATTGATTGAGCTGACTTTCAATCAATCGCGGCTATATCTGTACCGAAAATTTTAAGGAGGTAAATACTTATGAAAAAGGTACTGTCAGTGGTTCTTTCGCTCATGATGCTCCTTTGCGCTCTTCCGTTTTCGAGCATTGCGGCAAAAGATTACACACCCGCAACTTCATATGCTGAATATGACGCAAACAAAGTTGCGGCAAACGACGCAGAATATATCGGCGGTCTTTCAGTTGATCAGATCGCAGGTATACTTCTCGACTACGTTGACGGCATTCTTGCCGGCGTAGATGTTAACGTCAACTACGAAGGCTTCGAGATCAACACTCTCGATATGCTTGATGTTGACACACTCACAAAATGGGCATACGACGCAATCAGCGGCGACATGCTCGGCGGAGACTTCGATAAGCTTGACGCTTCCGCTCTCGCAGGTCTTTCAAGAAAGAACGGCGATGTCAACTATATGCTTGGCATGCTTCAGTTCATGGCTGACAACGCAGACCTCTTCGGAAAAGTTTTCTCTTGGGATAACAAAGAAGAAACCTTTGACTGCGGCAAAATCGGCGAATACCTTGAAACCCTCAACGAAGGCGACGAAGGATATGAAGCAAGAGTCTTCTATGAAAAGTACATCCTTTCAAACGACATTCAGAAGGCTTTCACAAGCGAAATCGCCCGCGAAATGAACTACACAATCCCCGAAGGCGAAACCTTTGACGAAACCATCAGCAACGGTATTCTTGCTTGGCTTTCAGGTCTCCTTTCAAAGGCAGGTCTCCTTTCGGACGAAGGTGTTAAGGCTCTCAAGGCTTATGACCTTCGCACAGAAGATGTTTACTTCCACCTCAAGAACCTCGTTGCTCTTCTTCAGAGCGATAACGAAGTTATGGAAAAAACATACTTCACTTATTATCTTGATTCTCTCCTCAGAACCGTTCTTAAAACCGCTCTCGGCTTTAAGCCCGTTGTTGGTACAGAGGACGCTCCGGCAGCAGTTGTTGCAGAATTCAAAGCAACCTATGCCGATCTTGCAACCCTTTACACAATTTCCGGCGGTACTGTAAACTTCAGAGCAGCTGACGGCAGCTACTATCAGTTCGTTGTTACGGCTGATGCTATCACTTCCGCAAAGGCTCTCACTTGGGAAAACGCTCTCGGTTTCAACCTTGAAATGCCTGTTGTTGACATTTTCACCGGTGACAACGATGCACTTGTTCAGGAATATAAGCCGACTTCAACCAACGAAGAAGACTATAAGCCGACCGTTTATACCAAGAGTGAATACGTTTCTCTCGTTCCGGAAGAAATGAAGACTCTTGCAAATGTTACCGGCGACGCTGTTCCGGAAGAATTTGCAAAAATTATCGCTAACGGCACTGCAATCCCGATGAAGGATTACATGAAAGTTCTTGTTAAGCAGGGCGCAGAAGAAAAGCTCAACATGGTTCTTTCTTTCGCTGAAATCGAAGCTTATGCAGAAGAACTTGCAACCAAGATGGCTCAGGATACTATTAATAACATGGCTCCAATCAATCTTGGATTTATGACAATCGTTCCGAAAGATGTTGTTAGTGTTGATAAGGTTGATGTTACCCTTAGTTACACCGGATATGCAACGAAAGACGAGTTTATTTGCCTTGTAAATGCAGATGCCGCTATTGAACTCAGCGGTAATGAAATGGCTGTAAGCATGGCAAAGGCTGCGGCAGAACCGGCAATTCAGCAGGCTATAACTAACCCCATCGCTACCGTTGTTATGGATAACCTTTCCGGCAGTGATACCGACATTTCCGCTCTTGTTGCTCTCAAGGACTTCATCGATACCGACTTTGCAGTTGATATGGGCGTTCTTGATTTCGCAGGCAACTATGACGCATACAACGGAGTAATCGGCCAGGTTAACAGAGTTCTCTGCGACCTTCTCAAGATGCTCCTTTCGGACGAAGGCTATGACAGCCTTGGCCTTACCGAAGGCGGAAACCAGAACCTTACCGCAAACCTCCAGAAGCTTTGCGATAAGGCAGGCAAGATTGTTGACGCAGCAAAGAACGTTATCAGCGGCGACGACTTCAAGGCTCTTGCCGACAGCCTCAACGTAAGCGACCTCTTCGCTTCGTCACACGGCTTCAATGCAGATATGCTTTATAACCTTGACTTCTCAAGCGTTGAAAACCTCTATGTTTGCGCAATCAGAATGGGCTGCGACTTCCTTGACGCAGAACAGCCCGGCGTTCTTCATGACGTTCATATGCTTGTTGAAGACAGCACAACCCTTGACGACATGGCTGTTAAAGTAACGGACTATGTACTTGCAAAGGCAGTTGAAGAAGCTAACGCTAATATCGAAGGCTTCAATTACACTTACACAAACATTTCCGGCGAAGCAGTAAACGACGCTGCAACCGCAAAGAACGTTATCATGGGCAAGCTTGTTGATATCGCTTACTATGCAGTAAACGATTACGGCTTCCCGAAAGCTAACGAAATTATTAACAACTGCATTGATAAGCTCAATGCAAAAGCAGGTGAAGCAATCATTCCGCACGTTGATTTCAAGTTCGGTGTTGCAAAGACCGCTGATTGGGAATCAACCCTCAATGCAATGGTTGACCGCGTTCTCGATCTCACCGACGGCATCATCGTATGCGTAGCAGACATTGACAGAAACGCAAACGTATTTGATAAGATCGGTACTGTTGCAAACGCAATCCTTCCGCTCGGCTCACTTCTTTCGAACTGCGCAGGCAACGGATTTGTTGTTGACTTCAGAAACATCATTGACAACATCGTATTCGGCGATGTACTTGCCGGAAACTTTGACAACTTCCTTCGTCTCTTTGAAACCGACGTTAAGACTGATGACGTTGCTAAGGGCGCAAGCGTAACCTACGCTCTTGTTAAGGCTTCGGATCACATTGTTGATGCCGTATTCCCGAACACTGTTGAAGCAGAACTTTATACTCCGTCACTCACCGTTCAGCAGGAATTCACCGGTTCTCTCAGCGATCAGGGCATCGCAGCAAGAAACATGAGAAGCATTAACTCCGTTAAGGCTGACCTTGTTCCCGCTGTACTCGAACTCGTAAGAGAAAGCGGAATCCTTCCGTCACTCGTTAAGAGCGACTGCGAACACACCAACGTTGTTACTATCGAAGCTATCCCGGCAACCTGCATCACCACCGGTTATACCGCAGGCACAAGATGTAAGAATTGCGGAAAGTGGCTCACCGGTCACGAAGAAATCGCTAAGGACGCTACCGTTCATGCAGGTCCTGTTGAAGCTGTTGCCGCTAAGGACGCTACCTGCACAGAAGCAGGTTCAACTGCCGGAACAAAGTGTACAGCTTGCGGCGCCGTTATCAGCGGATGCGAAACCGTTGACGCTCTCGGACATGATATCAGCGTTGTAGTTAAAACCGTTAATGCAACCTGCACAGAAAAGGGCTATACCGTTTATAAGTGCTCACGTTGCGACGTAACCGAAAACAGAGACTACACCAACGCTCTCGGACATGATATTACCGTTAAGGTTAAAACCGTTGCTCCGACCTGCACAGCAGAAGGCTATACCGTTTATAAGTGCTCACGCTGCGACGTAACCGAAAAGAAAGACATCGTTCCCGCTCACGGTCACACTCCGGTTGCTGTAGCCGGCAAGGCTCCGACCTGCACCGAAACCGGTCTTACCGACGGCGTTAAGTGCTCGGTTTGCGGAACCGTAATCACCGCTCAGGAAACCATCCCGGCAACCGGTCATACCGATGCCGACGGCGACAATGCATGCGATGTTTGCGGCGCAACAATCAAGAAGCCGAGCTTCTTTGATAAGATTAAAGCATTCTTCCAGAAGATTATCGACTGGTTCAAGAATCTTTTCACAAAGAAATAAGAATACAAGGTTTTCTACACCGATTAAATATACAAGTCTTTCTTCACTTTTCTTGTATTCATTAAAAACAAAAAGCGCGCCCCTAAAGGGTGTCTCACTAAGGGATTATATACCTTGGAAAAATATCGGCATAGTTTGGAGTGATCCGGCTATGCCGATTTTTTCGGTTCTTGGGGCAGTTCGACTGCTCCGATGAAGTTCCAATGAATAAGGATTGTCTGCTTTTTCGTTCTGGTTCCGGTCACCTTCTCCGGCGTGAACACGTCGATGCGCTCCACCAAGGAACGGATGATCTCCGCATCCAATTCTTTGACCTCGGTGTATTTCTTGACCTGTGCGAGGAAAGAATCAATGTTGAGCCGTTGCGTCTTTGCTTTTGCAATTGTATCTCGCAGGACGGTCACCCGAGCGGAGAGACCTTTCTGCTCCTGCTCGTAGGTGGCGGTCATCTTGGCAAAGCGCTCATCGCTGATTTTACCGTCGAGGTTATCCTCGTAAAGCCGTTGGATGATGCTGTCCAGTTTGGTAATACGCTGTGTGGCCTGCTCTAGTTCTCGGCTGCATTCGCGGAATTGCCTGTTGAGGTCACGCTCATTTTTCTTGGTCAGCAGTTCCACAAATTCAGATTCCCGTTCACGAACAAAGGAAAGCATACGATTTATCTCCGCCAGCAGAATCTGCTCTACCTGCACATTGCGTATCTGGTGGGAGGTGCATTTTCCTTTCTGCTTGCGGTAGGTGGCGCAGACGAAATGCTCCTGTTCATGTGACCATCCTCTGGCTCGGACTTGATACAGTTTTGCACCGCAGTCTGCACAGAACAGCATACCGGACAAGACCGGCATTTCGCCCATCGGCGTGAGCCTGCGTCTGCCGTTGCGAATATTCTGAACGATATCAAAGGTTTCCTGGTCAATAATGGCTTCGTGGGTGTTCTTGAAGATCACCCATTCCGACGGGTCATTGTTGACCTTTTTCTTTGATTTGTAGGATTTCTTCTTGGTCTTGAAGTTTACCGTGTGACCCAAGTATTCCATTTTCACCAGAATATCTGCCACAGTGCGCTGCTGCCAAGCGTAAATATCCTCCGGTTCCCTGGCGGGTGTGTTGATGCCCATGCGATGGAGATGTACAGTTGGTACGGGTATCTGTCTCTGCGACAGTGCCTTGGCAATTTGAGAAGGCCCTTTCCGGCTACGCACATTTTGAAGATATCCTTGACCACATCGGCTGCGACATCGTCTACGATCCAGTGATGCTTGTCATCTGGGTCTTTGAGATAACCATACGGAGGATTGGTACACAGCGGTTTGCCGGATTCGCCTTTTGCTTTGAACACCGCACGGATCTTCTTACTGGTGTCCTTGGCATAGAATTCATTGAAAATATTGATGAACGGAGTAAAATCGCTGTCCTGCTGATTTGCGCTGTCCACGCCGTTGTTGATGGCAATAAAGCGGACATCTGCGCCGGGAAAAGCCACCTCGGTGTAGTAGCCCACCTTGAGGTAGTCTCTTCCCAGTCTGCTCATGTCCTTTACAATGACCGTACCGACTTTGCCCTCGTCCACAAGTGCAATAAGACGCTGCCAGTCCGGGCGGTCGAAGTTCGTACCGCTGTACCCATCGTCTACGAAAAACATCGTGTTGCCGAGGCCGTTATCATCAGCGAACTTTCGAAGGATAGCTTTCTGGTTAAGAATGGAATTGCTATCACCCTGGAGTTCATCGTCACGGGAGAGACGGCAATACAGAGCTGTGATTTTATCCGTCGCAATAGCGGAGGACTGTCTATTTGATTGTTTCATGATGTGCTCCTTTCCGACAGTCCTCAAGCGGGTACTACATATTCCCGTACTATTGCGGATAAGTCAAGGGTTATTTGCGATTCTTAAGATGAACTTTATGATAACGGCATGGCCTGCCGTACAGGCGTTTAAGCAGCTGTAGCCGAAGGTGGTGTTTTCTCGTTTTCATTGTTCAATATCAACCTTTTCACCTTATCGTACAGATGCTCTCCGGCACGGTCGCTCTCAACGGAAACTACGGTAAAAAGCGTATCGCCGATCTGCATTTCTGTGACCCGGCTCGGTTTGTTTTTAGTAATGGTGTTCACATCCATAATGGTCTCCTTTCCGACCCGGTAGGGTGGGTATTGTCTTCAAAACGGAAAAGCGGTGTGGGGGATCCGCGCGTGATTTTGCATAAGTTTTAGCGGGAATAGCCCCTGTAGGACGCTACCCACGGGGGCCTCCCGAAAATTATGCGGTCATCTGCATGACCTTGACGGCTTCGGGACGGATCAGTTTGCCGTCCAGAAGTTCAAAGGCAAGATAACCGACCTGGTCTGTTTCAAAGAAACGCTCATGCAAAGTTCGAACGGTCATGCCGGCACGCTCCACGATCCAGTAGAAGCTGAAATCACCGAAAGCGATAGGCTTGCTGCCGGAGATCGCATCGGGCATATATTCGGAGATGTGCACCTTTTTGCCCAGAATGGTATCGTTGGTGTGATTCCACAGCGGCTGACCGGCACTGTCGGTAAGAGAACGGATAGCCAGAGCCGTTTTACTGTTCATCATCCATACACCGTCCTTGCGGTACTCCGGCTTTGCGGAGAAGAACAACTTGAGTACATTTTCATAGGTAATGACATCGGTAGTCACACAGACCTCTGCACCGCCTGCCTTTGCCAGAATGCCGGTGGGCATATTCACGCCGGTGCCGTTGATAAAACCGCGCTCCTCTGCATGGGAGAAATCCTTGACCAGTCTGTCGGTAACATAGCTTTCAAAGATGTAAGGGTTATCATGCAGGAAAGATGCGTCAAGCTGCATGATAACCGCCAGCTTGTGGTCGCTCAGCTTATATGTGCTGAAATCGTTGATGGCATCGTATGCGTTGATTGCACCGCCGGGACCGACCCATTCGGCAGAGTCGGTATTGACCTTTGCAAGGATAGCGGAAGGACCGCCGGGTGCATAGTGGACGGTGGCAAGCTGACGGAACAGGCTCTCTGCTTTCAGCTTATCTCCGAACTTTTTGGAAGATGTAGTAGGCAGTGCATATGCGCCTGTGATATTTCTGCCAAGATCAAGGAAAGCCTTGTGACCTTCCTTGCCCATGAGATAGTTCCAGAAGTGGCTGTGGTACTCCGGCTGATTGACGGGAGTAAAAGTATCGATAGCAGTGCTCATTTTAAGACCCTCCTTAATTATGTTCGGGTTTGACGGACAGGCAGAGAGCGTTGCAATAATCTGCAAGGTCATCGCAGTCCATGTCGAAGTCCGGGCCATTGTCATCCTTGCGGATATACGGCACTCTGCTGATGTCCAAAGAGATATTCTCCGGGGAGAAGATAGTGACCTTCTCATGCTTCTTGAGCTGTTTTTCAAAGAACTCTTTGGTCAGATTCATAATAAAACCTCCGTTTTGTTTGAATTTGGGTATATTACCCGTTTGAATACGCGGTTTTGTGCGTGAACCCCCGGGCCGTTGCCCGGAGAAGCGGGTCATAGAGATTTTGACCGCCCCTCCCGGCCATGAGCACGCACTGTGATTTAGATGACGGTGATGGGAACAGGCTTCCGACGAAGACGCTTATCTGCGCAGAAAGCAAGGAACTTATCGTAGTCCTCGAAGATAAGTTCACAATGTCCGCCGTAAAGCCTGATATGCAGCTTTTTACTGAACGTAACGGGAGTGCCGTCAGGCTTGTAGAGCGTAAGGGTATCGTTCTTGCGGAAATGTTCCTGCAGGAACTGCTTCTTGATTTTGTCTGTCATATTGGGTATCCTCCTTAAATTTTTGCGCAGGCACTGCATACATACAGGCCTCGCTTGTTTTCGTTGACTGCTCCGCAGATACGCTTCATTGCTGCGCCGCAACATGGGCAACGGATATTAAAGGTATCTGCGCACGATCGGGCTTTTCCGGTATAAAGCCGGAAGTGGTGAGGTATCATCTCCTCAAGCCACATATCGCTCTGTGTTTTGACTGCATTTCTGTCGAGCGTGGGGATCATTGCCACTATCTCCGTTCCATCGGTGTCGCAGTCGATGAGCGGGTAATAGCGAATATCAGTCATGGGTCACACCGCCTTTCCGTCTGCATCGAGAAACCGCCCTTTGCAGTAGGCCATTGCTTCTGCCTTTGTGCCGAAGAACACAGCGGACATACCCCACTGCACCTTCCAAATGTCCAGATCGGTATTCCGGGCAACAATGACGGGAATGCCGCGCTCGGTCTGAAGAAGCACCATGCCTTCATAGCCGTTATGGGAGAAGTCCTCGGCACGGTACTGCTTGATGATCGGCTGTCTGCCGAAAAAGAATTTGTGTCGCATTTTTTCTGCTCCTTTCGTTGATTTTGCATGTATGGCTCACGGTCTGCTACGCAATCATAGGCACCACCTCCTTTTCCGCTTGGGGCAATGTGGCAGGTAATTACGGTTGTTTTCAAGATTTGTTTTTCTATAGAGAAAACCTGTGATCATCTGCCACATTGCCCCAAGCCGTGTGATCATGTCAGCAGCGGAGTATCGAACTCGGAGATGAGCCGATAGCCGATGAGTACTGTGGTTTTCTCGCCGCCATGTCCGGGGCGCTTGCGGACTACCCGGGCGAAAGCCTGCAGTCCCTGCTTGAAGTTTTTCATACTCTCCGGGTAGCAGCCGTTTTCTTGACACCATCCTTTATACCGGGCATAGACCGTGGCGGTCAGTTCCTCTGCGGCATCATCCGCAACCAGGTTGTCCTCAAAGAAGAGTGCAATCTTGTCACTGTCATGCTGATAGCGGTCGGTGGCATCCTTTACGGATCTCGGAAGGAACAGCCCTTCGGTCTGTAGCAAGCGATAGCCCTCCAACAGCCAGTTCAGAATGGCGCTCTGAACTTGTGGTTTTGCAAACTGTTGTTTGAGGGTAGTATCACGGGACTGCTCGTCAAAATGGCGGTCAAACGGGATAATGATGATACGATCGCTGGAAAACAGTGTCATATCGTTGATGACCGGCAGAAAGTTGGTGTTCACATAAATTTTGAACCGGGGCTGAAAGTCGAAGCTGTTCTCATGCAGGAACCTGGCATTGAGAGTATCATTGCCGGTCATGGCTTTGACCTTGGCGGCATCCAGTACCATACCTTTTCCCGGCTCCGGGATATTCACAAAGCGGACTCCGGCAAGACGAGCCACATCCTCGCTCGGCTGTGAACCGTTGGTGTAGCTTTTCATGGCGATAGTCTCCGGGCGGGAGGCACAGCCGTAGTCACCGAGGACTTTCAGTACGCTTTCGCAGAGGGTGCCTTTACCGTTGCGCGTGGTCACACCGTAGAGGATGGTCATGCATTCGTGGCGTGTGTCCCCGGTAAGACCGTAGCCGAGTATCTTCTGCAGGAATTTGGCCCTTTCGATATCGCCGCTCATGATCTCATCAATATAGGTGGCGAAACGCTCCGAATGAACCGTTGGGTCATACACCATAGGACTGATTTTGGTAAGCAGGTCGGTGCTGCGATGTTCGGTGAACTCCCCTGTGTCGATATGCAGCGTGCCGTTTTTGCAGTTGAAGATGTAAATGTCCGCATCAAAGCTGCCATAGGGGATGGGATGGTACACTTGGGCATCCTTGAGGATGTTGACCCGGTTGGAGTGACTCTGCCATCGGCCGGCGTATTTCATATATGACTTGCGCTTATCCTCATCTCGGATTTCCAAAGCGAAGGTGTACATGAGGTTGGCCAGTTCCATACAGTATTTCATCGCACGGAGACTCCCGGTATCCGGCTGCCAAACACCGCCTTCATAGTGAAACCACATCTTTCGTTCCGGCACATAGCGTAGTCTGTCCCGGTAGAAGTCTGCGAAGATATGACCGGCACCGATGTCGTTCCACGGATACCTGGAGGAGTCCATAGGGTCAAGTTCCTTCAGCCGATCCGCACCGAAGTCCTCGGCGGCCGAGCGTGGAATGAGGGGCTTGTAATAATCAGTCATCTGAGTCACTGCCTTTTCAATAGAGATATTTCCGTAGGTGTCGGTGCCGCGGAGGGTATCCCACTTCTCACGCATTAAGCCGGACTGCCGGAACAGCCGGTCAATTTGCGACTTGTCGCCGCTGCACCAGAATGCCAGCAACGAGATGAGCGCGGCATCCGCTTCGCTCCGACTCTTGTACCCGGTGATGTCTCCGTCCCACAGTCTGCGAAATTTTTCTCCGTTCCGGGCGGCAGAGGCTTTTTTGATCACATCCTCATCATTGAGGTAGCTTTCGCCGGAAACGGCCGCAGTCGGAGTGGGCGGTGTAGGACGGCGCATATAGGTGTTGAGCAGCCAAGTGAGTGCCTCTGCCGTTTCCACCACATCGGCATCTGTGAGGGCGTTGCCGGTGACGGTAAGAAAACGGTTGGTGTGACCGGGAATATAGACCTCGATATCCCCATGCTTGATGTAGTAGGTCTGGGTATCGTAGGCGAAGCTGTCCGGAAGCAGGCAGAAGATGCGGATGCCCGTGCCGGAGGGGCTGACCTCAATATAGGTCAAACCAAAGCGGTCTACGATAGCTTGCGCCCACGGGAGCAGATTGTACTCTTCAATGCAGTGATCGAGGTCGATGCCCACGATCCTACCGCAGACACGAATGCCGATCCCGTCAAAGCCCGTTGCGGATGCCGCAACATCAAAGGCTGTGAAGGTGGCAGGATCGCTCACGCTGGCTCTGCGCATGGTGCCGGGTGTATACGGCACCTTTGTTTTGCTGCCATCTCGCAGTTCGTATTGCCAACAGCAGAATTGGCCGTTGTCCTTGAGAAACTGCGGTATTTTTTCTGATTGAATTTGCACTGTGCGTGCCTCCTTTCTGTTTTTGAG
Organism: Ruminococcaceae bacterium UBA6857; assembly: GCA_002451715.1. Classification (GTDB taxonomy): domain Bacteria; phylum Bacillota; class Clostridia; order Oscillospirales; family Acutalibacteraceae; genus UBA6857. The sequence continues at coordinate 23,519 of DKDD01000092.1, forward strand.
GGCCTTACACTTCTTTGCCGGAGTTGAAATGTCCAAATGGATAGTCATTTGAGAAATCTCTCTTTCCACTACCCACCGGAGGTAAATTGTGTGTTTGAACAAAAACTTTTAAAAATTTTCAAAAGCTATTTCACTCGTCACTTACTACCGAGAAATTCTCTCTGTGCTTGCGAAGCTGCTGACCTTTCTGAAGATTGGTTTTGCTGTGCCCTTCACAGGTAGGCCACGGGAACGACAAAATCGAACCCCCTACTTTTGAGGATCTTTCTATAGGTAAGCCACGAGAAAGGCGAAACGGGACGCTCTTATAGAAAAAACTCGCAGACGATCCCGAAATTTTCCGCACGGGAGAAATTACGGTTCTGTTACCCACCGGAGATCAAATCCCTGTTTGACAGAGAACTTTGAAAGTTCCTTCTCTCTCTTACCACCGGACACGGGAAGTGCATTTGGTCCCTCGATTTTTGAAATTCTCTTTCCATAGACCCATCTGGACAGAAATGAGCACATTGGCCGAAAAAAGCAAAAAAGAAAAACCTCTCGGAGAGTTCCGAAAGGGAGTAGAAAAAGAGCTGACCTGCTTGATTTTTTTTAATAATGTATGCTATACTAAGTAAGTAAGTTTACAGATTTACTTTACAAGGAGGTTGAATAATGGAGCCCGCAACTTTTGGCGAATACCTCCGATATCTCCGGCTATCACGCTCTCCCGTAATGACGCAGGAGATGCTTGCAAAAGCAATCGGACGCGGCAAAATGACAATTTCGCAGTTTGAACAAGGAAAAAACTCTCCTCCGCAAGGAGAATTACTTTCAAAAATAGTTTCTGCATTGTCCTTAACCTCCGAGGAAGAGGCAAAGTTGTTTTTTTTGTCTGCGAAATCGCGAAAAGATATTCCGGTAGATATTGAAGAGTACTTTTTTTCAAATCCTTCCATCTATGCTGCCATACGAGCCGATATGCACGCTGAGAAAAAAATCGATTGGCGATTCTTTGCAGAAAGAGAGGATGCACCATGAGCAAAAAAACGCCGGAACAAATACGAAAGAATATGCGGAATGTGCATAATAAAGACTCTCAAATAGAATTGGCTCTTCGGCGAGAACTATGGAGCCGGAACCTTAGGTACAGAAAAAATGTCAACCGCATATTCGGCAAGCCGGATATTGCCTTCATCGGATTGAAGATTGCTGTTTTTGTAGATAGTGAATTCTGGCACGGTTATGACTGGCAGAATAAACAATTGGAAATTAAAAGCAATCGCGATTTTTGGGTTCCTAAGATCGAACGAAATATGCATCGCGATCTTGAGGTTACTGACCGATTGCAGTCTGACGGATGGACTGTCATTAGAGTCTGGGGACGGGATATCAAAAGGGATGTTGTTTCCGTTGCGGACAGAATTGAAAGTGTATACAAGGAGAAGAAGAACGATGCCGATAAAAACAATTGATTTATGCGCAGGCATAGGCGGAATGAGAAAAGGCTTTGAGTTAACCGGGGCTTTTCAAAATGTTATCGCAGCGGAAATTGACCATTTTGCTTGCTTAACATATTCCCACCTTTTCGGAGAGGATGCATTCAACGATCTCACGTCCGATGAGTTCAAATCAAAACTGAATTTGATTTCTTATGATGTTTTGCTTGCCGGCTTCCCTTGCCAGACGTTTAGTAAGGCAGGTCAAGAAGAAGGATTTAATGATAAAGAGAAAGGGATTATCTTCAGCCACATAGCAGATATCATCCGTCGCACACGTCCAAGAGCGATTTTTCTTGAAAATGTTGACAACCTTGTGCGCCATGATAAGGGGAACACATTTAAAATAATTGTAGAAACTCTTGAAGTTCTACTTGATTATAAAGTTATTGGCGTAACATACGATACTATGGGGCAGCCGGTCTACAAAGGAAAGAATTTCGTCCGAAATTCACGCAACTTCGGTATTCCTCAGAATCGCCCCAGAACATATATTATGGCTTTTGATCGAAAACGTTACGGTGCTGAAGCTTTGCTCGGTATAGAGAATCATCTGCCGGAGAAAAACGATTGGTATCTGTATGAGGATTTAAATGAACTACTGGAGTTTCGTGCGGAAGCAAAATACTATATGGCGTCCGGCTACTTGGATACGCTGATTCGTCACAGAGAACGAGAGCATAAAAAAGGAAACGGTTTCGGATATAGAATCGTGAATGCACCGGGAATTGAACATCCTATTGCAAACACGATCATGGCAACGGGCGGCTCCGGAAAAGAGCGCAACCTTGTTTACGATCCGCAAGATGGAATTGCCGGTTTAATGATTCCGGGAAAGAAAACGCCGCTTAATGATAAGGGTATTAGGGTGATGACCCCGCGTGAATGGG
>DKDD01000206.1:0-3005 GCA_002451715.1 Ruminococcaceae bacterium UBA6857
AAAAATTCCGGCTTACTCCGCGGCAAAAGCGGCGGTTCAAAACTTCACTCAATTCATGGCGGTTCATTTTGCCGATGTGGGAATCAGAGTCAACGCAATCGCTCCGGGATTTTTCTCAACCAATCAGAACAAGACTCTCCTTTGGAACGAGGACGGAACGCGCACCGCAAGAACCGGAAAAATTCTTGCCGCAACGCCGATGAAACGTTTCGGCGAACCGCAGGAGCTTGAAGGCGCACTCCTTTTCCTTTGCGACGAAAGCTACTCCGGATTCATCACCGGAACAACAATCGCTGTTGACGGCGGTTTCAACGCATATTCGGGAGTTTGAGAATAAGATAATATAAGCTGCAATTCACGCATGGCGCGGGTTGCGGCTTTTTCTTTTGCACCGTGCCGGTATGTTCGAATAGCGAAAAGGAAAAAAGCATAGAATATCTTTATTAAAACTCCGATTATTTAAGAGTGAAAGATTTGTTTTCATTGAATAAACGGTGTTTTCTTTAGTATTATGAGGGCGGTGCAAAAAATGAAAAAGAACCAAAACGAAATTCAAAAAGAAAAGCTTTTCTCCTTTGAAACAGCCGAAGAACTGTTTCCTTTTGAGCAACGGAAAGCCTTTTCTGCGGCACATTCCGACCGTTTTAAGGTTAAGGTCAAAAAAAGTCAAAAAAAATTAAAAAGTGAGAAAAACAAAGAAAACAAGAGCTAATCTTAAAAATCGGCGAAAATCAAACAGCTTTGACCTTTTTTGACCTTTGCAAAAAGATCAAAAGCGCATATAATATACATCAGAAAGTCAAAGAAAGTCAAAGTCAAAGAAGGCGTTTATCAAATGAATCTTACAAATGTAATCGCCCAGATGATTTCCGATATGCTCGACGGAAAAGATGAGGTTGAAATTCAGCGGAACACATTTGCGCAAAGCGTCGGTTGTGTTCCGAGCCAGATCAATTACGTGATTTCATCCCGTTTCACTCCCGAACGCGGATACATCGTTGAAAGCAGGCGCGGCGGCGGCGGATTCATAAAAATCGCAAAGGTCAACTGCAACGGCGAAACACTTCTTATGCACGTTGTCAACTCCGTCGGTGATTCGATCGACGAAGGGACCGTCCGCGGACACCTTGTGAATCTTGTTTACCGCGATATGCTTTCAAAGCGCGACGCAAAACTGATTCTTTCCGCAGTGAGCGACACGGCGCTTAAATGCGTTGACGTTTCGCAGAAAGATAAAGTCCGAGCGTCGATATTCAAACAATTACTCATTACGATTCTTAACAATTGATCGGAGGAATGATTTATGTTATGCCAAAATTGCTCAAAAAGAGAAGCAACAACTCATATTAAAAGGGTCGTCAACGGAGAAGCAACCGAAAGCCATCTTTGCGAAGAATGTGCAAGAAAGTTCGGATACAACGATTTCTTCGACGATTTTTCATTAAGTATCCCCAACATTTTTTCGTCTTTCTTCAAAGACAGCGCCTTTGCTCTTGCTTCGGCAAAAACCGACAGCTGCGAAAAATGCTCAAGTACCTTTGATGATATCATCCGCACCGGAATGGTCGGCTGTGCAGACTGCTATGAAAAGTTTTATGACCGTCTGCTTCCGTCGATTCAGCGAATCCACGGAAAAGCAAAGCATGTAGGACGCGTTCCTTATATCGAAGTTCCCGACGAAAAGGAAGTCAAAGAAGAAAAGAAAGAGCTTTCGGCCGAAGAAAAAATCGAAAAACTTCAAGTCGAAATGCAAAAAGCAATCGACAGCCAGAATTTTGAACAGGCTGCCGTAATCAGAGACGAGATTAAAGAGCTGAAGGGAGAAAAGTAAAAATGAAGTGGTACTCAAAGGAAGGCAAAAACTCAGACGTTGTTCTCAGCACAAGAATAAGATTTGCACGCAACCTCAAAGATTATCCTTTCCCTTCGCGGCTCAATACTGCGGAAAAAGAAAAAGTCAATGAGATTCTCAAAAGTATTTTCCTTGCCGCAGACAGCGGTGAAAATCTTCAGTATTTTGAAATGTCTTCGGTTGAAAAAGTGAAAGCCGTTTCGCTTGCCGAAAAGCATCTCATCAGCCCGGAGTTTGCTTTTGACACAAACGGCAGAGCGTTGCTTCTTTCCGAAGACGAAGAAGTGAGCATAATGCTTTGCGAAGAGGACCACGCAAGAATACAGGTGATTTTGCCCGGCCTTGACCTTGAAAATGCCTATGAAAAAGCATTGAAATTCGACAAGGCTCTTGAAGAAAAGGCGGCAATTGCCTTTGACGAGAGACTCGGCTATCTTACTCAGTGTCCGACGAATCTCGGAACGGGCATGAGAGCTTCCGTAATGCTTCATCTTCCCGCTCTTTCAAAAACAAAAATGGTTCCGCGCCTTGCGGCAACGGTTGCAAAACTCGGCTTGACCCTCAGGGGAGCTTACGGTGAAGGAAACCGTGCAATCGGCGACCTTTTCCAGCTCAGCAACCAGGTCACCCTCGGAATTTCCGAACAGGCTGCCGTTCAAAACCTCAACGCAATCGCACTTCAGATTGCCGAACAGGAGAAGAACGCTCGCGACGCACTTTTGAAAGATGACACGTTTATCGACAGAATCTGGCGCGCATACGGCATACTCCAAAGTGCGCACATGATAAGTTTTGATGAATTTACCGATCTTCTTTCTTACGTTCGTCTCGGTGCGGCGCAGGAAATTATTGAAATTCCGCTTGAAACGCTCAGCACTCTGCTTGCAGAAATGCAACCGGCAACAATCAATGCGGAAAACGAAAAGGACTTTTCTTCGCGCGAACGCGACGTTTTCAGAGCAACAAAAGTCAAGGAAGCGTTGAAGAATTAAAAAATAATCGGGCGGCGGGCATTTAATTGTCTGCCGCCTGTTCAAAATAAAAAAGACACACTAAAAACAGGAGTTGATTTTTATGTATAAATTCACAGGATTTACCGAGAAAGCGAACAGGGCGCTCAACTCAGCCATTGAGGTCGCGGAAAATCTCGGTC
>DKDD01000206.1:3044-3566 GCA_002451715.1 Ruminococcaceae bacterium UBA6857
GTCACACATATATCGGCAGCGAACATCTTCTTATGGGACTTGTTCGCGAAGACAACGGCGCGGCAACAACACTGCTTCTTTCGCGCGGCGTAACGGCACAAAAGGTTGAAGAACTCATCAGAAGTACAATAGGAGTCGGCATTCCGACCGTCCTTACTCCGGATGATTTTACCCCAAGATGCAAGCACATTATTGAACTTTCCGTTTCGCTTGCAAGAAGTGAAAATGCAGGCTATGTCGGAACGGAACACCTTCTCGGTGCAATACTGCGCGAGGGCGACGGCTGTGCCGCGTTCATCCTTACTCAGCTCGGCGTTTCTCTGCCGCTTTTGCTTGACGAGCTTTCAAATTCCGGCGAAAGCCGCACTCCGTTTTCTCAAAACGGTCGTTCGGGCGCAAAGCAAAACGGAAAATCTTCAACGCCGAACCTTGACAAGTACGGTCAGGATTTGACCAAAAAGGCACAAAATTCCGAAATTGACCCGGTCATCGGCCGTGAAAAAGAAATTGAAAGGGTTATTC
>DKDD01000206.1:3657-3796 GCA_002451715.1 Ruminococcaceae bacterium UBA6857
TCGGCAAAACCGCCATTGCGGAAGGACTTGCACTTAAAATTGCGCAGGGCGAAGTTCCCGATCTTCTCAAAAACAAGCGCATTGTTTCGCTTGACCTTACCGGAATGGTTGCCGGAACAAAATACAGGGGCGATTTTGA
>DKDD01000138.1:0-1375 GCA_002451715.1 Ruminococcaceae bacterium UBA6857
CAAGTGCGAAAGGAGCAAACGAAATGAAAAACTATCTTGTCTATCCGACGAAAGTCATGAGAATAACGCAAACCTATCTCGGCGAAACGTCGCATTATCCGCACACAACAGGTACGCCGAAAGATTATCCGATTGACGAAGCCTGCAGTGACGCCGGGCGCGAATGGTTTTACTGCCCGTGCGACGAAATGAAGCTTATAAGAATTTACGGCGTGGGAAACGGCGGAACAAACACAATTTGGCTTGAATCAACGGGCAAGGTTGATTTTGCCGATTCAACAACCGATTACTTCACAATTCAAATCACTCACCCCGACGATTCGGACTTGAAGCGGCTTTCGGTAGGTCAAAAATTCAAGCGCGGCGAAAAAGTTTGCCTTGAGGGTACCGACGGCGCAACGGGCAACCACCTGCACATGAGCGGCGGCAAGGGAAAAATCACAGGCAACGGCTGGGTGCTCAATTCAAAAAGCAAGTGGGTCCTTTCAACAACCGGCGGCGCGTTCAAACCCGAACGGCTTTTTTATCTTGACCGCTCGTTCACAAAAGTTATCGACTCAAAGGGACTTGTTTTCAAAGAACTTCCGAAAGCAGACAAAAAGCCTGAAAGCGGCAAAAACACTGCGGCAAAAACCGGTGATTACAAAGTTACAAAAGCGCGGGTTTTGAACGTTCGAACGGGACCCGGCACGGAATATCCATATCTCAAATTCGGCGAACTGACAAAAGACGCGCAAAGGCAGGTGCGCGCCCTGCTCGGCGGCGAAGTTAACGGTTATGTTAAAGGCACGGTTTTCACGGTGAGCGAAATCAAAAACGGCTGGGGCAAAAGTCCGAGCGGCTGGGTAAGTTTGGAGTACTGCGAAAAGGTGTAAACTCTCCGTAAAAAAATCAAAGCTATAATTCACTTAGATACAGGTGAATTATAGCTTTACTTTTTATATCATCTGAACATAGCTGTCGTAATACTGTTCCTGAAAAGCAACCGCAAAAGCGATTTCGTCTTTTGTGAAAAGCTTTTCGGGCGGCGCGGCAACAAGCTTATCCTCAACGTCGTTTTTCCGGTGAACAACGGCAATAATTTTTGCCGTATAAGAGGAAACCGGCTTTTCAACACCAAGAAGATAGACATCAAGCTCTTCCCCGTCTCCGCCGATAACACCGGGAATATAGCCGTAATTTATCGGATATGTCAAAGAGTAATTTGCCTTTTTGTGAACATAACCGATCGGGCGGTCAATTTCGATTTTCACGGTTTTGCCGAGGTAAGAATCGACAAGCGCTTTTCGCAAAAAGTATTCAATCAAATCCTTTTTGCCGTCTGTGTATTCCTTGCGCCGATCGTTTTGCGAAGCGGTTTTTGAAAGTTCAAGTT
>DKDD01000138.1:1421-2644 GCA_002451715.1 Ruminococcaceae bacterium UBA6857
TCTTTTGCGGCGGACGGATATTTTCGAAGATAGTTTTTAAAATTAATGTAATCGTTCCACTCTTTGCCGTTTCGTTTGACAACGTGAACAAAGGCCGTCTGCTTGTCTCCTGTGCTGTCGTAAAAGCTGCCGCAGGCAAGGAGAAGCTGATTTTGAAGACCGCAGTCGCGAAGATAAAAGCCGCTTTTTTGAAGTTCGTCTTTGAGCGCAATTACGCTTTCAAAATTCTCAACTTCGGCGGCTATGTCGATTATCGGCTTTGCGGCGATTGTTTCAACCGAAGTACTTCCGACGTGTTCGATTTTGAAAACGGCAGAGCCGAGAACGGCGCGAAGCTTTTTGATTATTCGCGCAGCTTCGGTTTCCCATTCCTTTTCGTGGGAAAAAAGCCTCACCTCTCCCCTTTTGAGTCCAAGCATATCAAAGCTCTTCAACCGAGATTATGCCCTCGGAGGTTGAAACAACGGTCAAAAGCTTGTCGTGCGAAAGCTTTTTCGGAAGCTGAAGCTGGAAAATTGCACAGGCGTTTGAGCCTGATTTTGTAATTTCAAGGTCAAGAATGACAACGCGGTAGCTCTTGAGCAAAAGAATGACCGCGTCAAGGTTGTCGTTGCCTGTGTATTCAACGTAAATATTGATGTTTCTTGCGCTGTCGAGCACCCAATATTCGAAACGAGAAAAGAAAATTTCCGCAAGAAGAATGATTACGGTTGCAAGAATTCCGGCTTCATAATAGCCTGCACCAACCGAAAGTCCGATAATGGCGCATGTCCAAAGTCCGGCGGCGGTGGTAAGACCTTTGATTTGGCGGCGTTTTGTGACGATGATTGTTCCCGCGCCGACAAAACCGATTCCGGCAATTACCGAAGCGCCGAGACGCGAAACGTCGTTATCAAGGTGAAGATAGCTGAAAAGATAATGGCTTATCATGGTTGTCATTGCCGCGCCGAGGCAGATGAGAATATGAGTACGGAAACCGGCGGTACGGCGCTTTCTTTCACGCTCGATTCCGATTGCGCCGCCACAAATAACGGCACAGAACATTTTCAAGAAAACAGTGAAGAAAGTAACTTCTCTCAACGGATTCAAAAATTCGAACATAGTATGTTAATCCTCCGAAAAATCTTTGGTTAAATTTCGTCAACAACAGTTACGAAGTCAAATTTTGAAATTTTTGACATAACGTGTGAATGGGTTTCCTTTTTCGGAAGCCGCGAAGATAT
>DKDD01000231.1:0-4858 GCA_002451715.1 Ruminococcaceae bacterium UBA6857
CGAAAGTTTTTTCGGCTTCGTCAAGCGTTTTTTCAATTTCTTCTTCGCTTGTTATATCGCAGCGCGCAAAGCCGATTTTTGCTTGTGGATATTCTTCCGAAAGCTTTTTTGCGGCAGAAGAAAGTGCGCCTTCGTCAAGGTCGCAAAGAAAAACCGACGCGTTGTTTTCAAGAAAACCTTTTGCGCAGTCAAATCCGATTCCTCCGGCGGCGCCGGTGATGATGGCAACTTTTTTGTCAAGATTCAATGTATAACTCATATAAATTCTCCCGTGTTCACAAATTGTTAATAGTATAACATTTTTCACAAAGGTTTTCAATTGACACAATTGTTGCTGTTTGTAACAATTTTTAAAAGTACTAATATTTTGTTCACAGTTAGTTGTTTGACACATTGGAAAAATTTGTATATAATCGAACTGCGTTCACGCGCAAAAAGAATTTTTAAAGGAGAGTTTTCGATGTCAACATTTTTTTCCGCTTTGTTCATGAAAATCATCTCGGCGCTTTCGGCGTTTTTGATGCTTTTTCTCAGTCCCGGCGGCGCAATCAGACAGCCGCTAATTTCAAAAGCCTGCCCGGCTTATTACGGCCACGCAGCAACCGCCAAACCTATTACTCAAACGAACGTTCCGCAGCACCCGCTTCTTGCAACCGAAGGAGTTAACGGTATGCACGGAAATTCATACAACACCGGAACATATGATTACACCGGCCCGCTCGGAAACGACCCCGTTGTAAAATCACGTTCAATGAACGTATTCGGCGGCCTTGTTGCAACTCTTATGTTTGACAGCAAGGGAAGAATCATGTGCATAAGCGGCAACGTTGTCGGTTTCCGTTTGCTTTTGCTTGACGCCGATACGCTTGAAATTCTTGCCGAAACAAGACTTCCCCAGCGTGCTTCAACAAGAGAATTTTTCAAAACACTTGATTTTGACGTCATTTCAAACGACACCTCCGGCGGTGCGTACTGCCACCTTCTCAAAGGCGACCGCCCGATTATCGGAAATTCGGATAATGTTATTCAGATTTTCCGCGTTGACGAAACAGACGGAAAATGCGAATGGGTCGTTGACGAAGAATATGACCTTATGCCTTATCTTCCCGAAGGTTCGTTCATCACCGACGCCGTTCCCGATTACGACGGAAACATTTGGTTCGTCACCCGTCCGGGCGAAGTCGGAATAATCGACAAAGACACAAAAGAAGTACGCATGACAAAGCTTGAAAACGAAGAAATTCAAAACAGCTTTGCCGTTGCCGAAGACGGAATGTATATCGTTTCCGATACTGCGATGTATCGCTTTGACCTTGACGAAAACAAAACTCCGCACTACACATGGAGAACCGAATATGACCGCGGAACCACCCTCAAGCCCGGCGCAATTAACCAAGGCAGCGGAACAACGCCGACTCTCCTTGACGTACCTTGCAAAGACGGCGGCGTAAGAAAAATCTGCGCAATCACCGACAACGCCGACAAGCGGGTAAACGTTGTTATTTATGACAGACTCACGGGCGAAGTTATTGATGCGGTTCCCGTTTTTGACGAAGGCTATTCGGTCAGCGAAAACAGCCTCATTGCAAACGGACGTTCAATTATTGTTGAAAACAACTACACCGAAACAGGTTCCGGTTTTCTTGAAAAGAACCCGACAAGCTATCCGGGTGTAACAAGAATCGACATGAACGACGACTGCACCAAAGCCGAAGTTGTTTGGGAAAGCCGCGAAGCTTCCTGCACCGTTGTTCCGAAACTTTCAACGGGAAGCGGTCTTGTATATCTTTATACCAGAGAGCAGAACGACGATATTCCGAAAAAAGCTGTTGCGTGGTATTTCACCGCGATTGATTTTGAAACCGGCGAAACCGTATACAAAGTCTTCACTGGAACGGGAAGAAACTGGAACAACAGCTATGGTCCCATTACGATCGGTCCGAACGGCACGGCATATGTCGGTGTGTTCAACGGACTTATCTCAATTTCGGACACAGTGAAATAAGATTCCCGGAGCAACGAATTGTATTATCGAACGGAAACAGAAAACCGCCGCTGAAAATTGCGGCGGTTTTTCTGTTTAATCCAAAAAGTTTTTGGCTCACCTCGGCTTAAAAACAGTTCAAAGGAAAATTTTGTAAAAGGCTGTCAATAAAAAATTACCGTTTGGCATAATATTCAGCTTATATTGTCGTCCTTATTTTTCATAATATATGGATTTTGTGCCAAAAATATTGTATTATAATAAGTATTACCGACCGAAACAATTCGTGTCGGCGGATACAGAAGAGGTGAGTAATTTGAGAAAGACAAAAATAATCTGCACAATCGGTCCTGCATGCCGGGACGAAAAAACAATCACCGAAATGTGCCTCGCCGGAATGAGCGTTGCAAGGCTCAATTTTTCCCACGGCACCTATGATGAACATCTTCAAAATATCGAACTTATCAAAAAGGCACGCGAAAAACTTCACATGCCCGTTGCGATAATGCTTGACACAAAAGGCCCGGAATACAGAATCAAAACTTTTAAAGACAAAAAGGCAACGCTTAAAGACGGTGCCGAATTTACTTTCAGAACAAACGACGTTGAAGGCGACGAAACCCAGGTTTCGGTTTCATACAAAGACCTTCCGAAAGAGCTTTCCGTTGGCGAAAAAATTCTTGTCAACAACGGTCTTTTGATTTTTGAAGTTACCAAAATTGAAAAGAACGCAATCGTAACGCGCGTAATCGCAGGCGGCGAAATTTCCGACAGAAAGAGCATGAGTTTCCCGAACAAGGTTATGAACCACGAGTACCTCAGTGAACAGGACAAGCAGGATCTTCTTTTCGGAATGAAGCACGGCGTTGATTTCATTGCCTGCTCGTTCGTTTCAAAACGCAGCGACCTTGTTGCCGTCAAAGATTTTCTTCATGAAAACGGCTATGACGACATCAGCCTTATCGCAAAAATCGAAAACCGTTCCGGCGTTGATAACATTGAAGACATTGCCGAAGAATGCGACGGAATCATGATCGGCCGCGGCGACATGGGCGTTGAAATTCCGTTTGAACAGGTTCCGGCAATTCAGAAAAAACTTATCACAACCTGCCGTCTTCTCGGAAAGCGTGTAATTACCGCAACGGAAATGCTTGAATCAATGATTCACAATCCGAGACCGACAAGGGCCGAAATTTCCGACGTTGCAAACGCGGTTTATGACGGAACAAGCGCAGTCATGCTTTCCGGCGAAACCGCAGCCGGAAAATATCCTGTTCTTGCCGTTCAGACAATGGCAAAAATTGCAGAGGAAACCGAAAAGGGAATCAACTATAAAAAGCTTTTCTCTTCAACCCCGTTCAAAATTAAAAACACGCTTGACGCAATTTCGCACGCAACCTGCGGAATGAGCATTGACATCGGCGCAAAGGCAATTGTTGCCTGTTCGCTTTCCGGCGCAACGGCGCGAATGATTTCGCGTTTCCGCTCGCCCGTTGATATTATCGGTCTCACCGTTAACGAAAAGACCTATCATCGTCTTGCGCTTTCGTGGGGCGTTACCCCGGCACTTTGCGACGTTTTTCAGTCGGTTGACGTTTTGTTCTATACCGCAACGAACGTTGCAAAAGAAAAGTTCGGTCTTCAAAAAGATGACCTCATCGTAATCACCGGCGGTCTTACGAACGGAATTTCCGGCAACACAAACCTCATCAAGGTTGAAAAAGTATAATTAAAAACCGAAGAGCCGAACCGTCTGCGTTCGGCTCTTTTTCGGTCAAAACAAAAAGCCGCAGCGTTCAACACACTGCGGCAGTTATTTTTTTGATTACATCGGAGGCATTGCTCCGCCGCCGGACATCATCTGGGCAAAAAGTCCGGGCTTTTTCTTTTTCTTGGGCTTATATGCCGGGGGATTTTCAAGCTTTTTTCTTGCTCTTTTGCCCGAAGCCGAAGCAAGATAGCGGTTAACTTCGATAACCGGCGGAGCAAGAGTTTCGCTCATATAATCAACACAGCGAGCAAGAAGAATTTGGTCGTTGTTGAGTTCGCCGAGAATGGTTACGGCAATAAGGCTCTGTGTGTCGTTGGTTCCGTCTTCATAGATTTCGTTGAGAATCTGGAAAAGCTTTTTCATGGTCTGCGGATTGTTTTGCTTGATTGCGCCGATGATTTTTTCCGTTCCGTATTCCGTGAAGAATTTTTCGCCGAGAAATTCGCCGTATTCGGCAATGTTCTGCTTATACGGTTCGCGAAGCTCCGGGAAAACAAGGCAAAGCTTGCTTGCAAGCGTGTTCGGATCATAATATGAACCGTTCTTTACCGCGGTTTTTGAAACGGTCTGCGGTCCTTTTGCCGTCGTGGTCTTTTTCACTGCGGCTTTTTTGCCGAAACGTTCGTTAAGACAGTCGGCAATTTCATTGACAACATAGGTTACGTCTTTGTTGTCGCCGTTTTCGGGAAGAAGCGAAGCAACAATCTTTTTTCCGCCTTCTTCAAGTGTGGCTTCGTCGTCGGCAAAGTAAACGGCGGCGATTTCGTTTTCATACTTAATTTTAAGTGCGCCCTTTTCACCGGCAAAAACGGCAAAAGCGTCGTTTTCTTCTTCGGTGAGGTCGGTCTTTTTTTCAAAGCCGAGCTTTGAAAAGCTTTCCGAAAGTCCTTCAAGAACGCTTTTTATATTATCGGTTGCAATACTCATTTTCGGAGTTCTCCTTTTGTCGGGGATTCAAATATTCAATAAAGTATAACATACTTTTTTAGGTTTGTCATCATAAAACGAAAAAATAATATAAAAAGCGGTTCAAATTCAATAAAAGTTACTTTTCGTCGGCAAAAATAATTCCCATGCAGCGCTTTCCGCAGTGGGAAGAAATG
>DKDD01000231.1:4873-5039 GCA_002451715.1 Ruminococcaceae bacterium UBA6857
AATGCAGCAGCCGGCTTCGTTGACCAGCACGTTCTCAAAATTACCTGCCTTTTTTGCAAAAGAAACAAGTTCGTCAACCTCTTCCGGCGAAAAAGCGGTATAGTTAAGCAGGCAGGTTTCTTTTTGAACCTTTGCGTAAGAGAGCTTTTCTTCAATATATTTTTTC
>DKDD01000058.1 GCA_002451715.1 Ruminococcaceae bacterium UBA6857
CATTGATAATTTTGACCTGGTTACGATTTTGGACAACCTGCTTGACAATGCCTTTGAATCCGCCACAAAATCCGAAGAAAAAGTTGTTTCAATCGAAACCGATCGCCGCAACAATTATGACGTAGTTATAATAACAAACAGTTGCAACTACGAGCCGCGAATTAAAGAAAACCGTCTTTTGACAACAAAAAAGGATTCAAAAGCACATGGACTCGGCTTGAAAAGCGTTTCCGCCGCCTTAAAAAAATATGACGGCGACATAAACTGGGAATATCTCGGCGACAAGAAAGAGTTTATTACCACGGTTGTGATAAAACAACCGGAAAACGCAAAATGAAAAAAGCCGTTCTCTTCCAAACGGCAATGTAACGATTAAAAAAGCACAGCCCTCGGAAACAATCCGTAGGCTGTGCCTTTATTTCGGTTATACAGTGCTTTACGCTGATTTTGCTTTACTTAACTTTTACCGCCGCGCCGCTCCACTTTGAAAATGCGGTCTGTTTTCCGCCGGTGACAAAGGCTCTGACATAGACTTTGTAATTTCCTTTTGAAAGCTTTTTGAGCGTTACGGTCATTGATTTTGTGGTTTTGAAGTTTTTATTTGTAACGTTTCCTTTTCTGTCAACATATCGAAGTTGAAAACCGGTTGCATTTTTGACTGCGTTGTATTTAACTTTGATTGTGCCTTTTCCGCCGTTAACAGTGATTTGCGGCTTATTCAAAACAAGCTTCGGGATTTTCTTATATCCGTTTTTATAACCGCAGGTCGTGCAGTATTTATAAGCAGTGTGGCCGTCTTTGAAATATGTTGCCTTTTTTGCTTTTACGGTTTTGTAGGTATGTTTTTCGGTCGGGATATTATATCTGAGGTCGTCACCGACATAGATCCTGATTTTTTTGCATTTGCTAATTTTGCCCTGTTTGTTAAGTTTTTGGGCAAGCTCTTTTGCAACGGAATTATTGGCGGCATTGATCTTAAGAACATCTTTTTTGGTTGAAAGCGCATTAACCGTTATATAATCGTAGTTTGAAAAACGAACCGTTTTTGCTTTTTTCAAATTGATTTCTTTAAGATTATCGCAGCCCCAAAACATTCCGCTCGGAATGAATACGTTCTTACCGAGGAAGGTGACCGTTTTCAAAGATTTGCAGTTTTTGAAAGTATTTCCCATTTCATCTTCGTTGAAGTTAGAGGCAAGGCTTGCGTTTTGCGGAATCATTACCAATTCAAGACCCGATTTTTCAAACGCAGAACCGCCGAGAGAACGAAGCGGAGCGGGAAGATTAATCTTTTTGAGTGCCTTGCAGTTATAAAAAGCAAAGTTGCCGATTGATTCGATTTTGTTCTTATTGAATCTTACCGTTTTTAATGCTTTGCAGTTTTTGAAAGTATTAAGCGGTATTTCGGTGACAGAGCTGCCTTTGAAAGTAACCGATTCAAGCGCCGTGCAATTCATGAACACACTTTGACCGAGTTTTTCAAGACTTTTCGGCAAAGAAACGGTCTTGACCTTTTTCATGTTTGAAAAAACTTCGGCGGGAATGAGCGCGATTGAATCGGGAATTGTAATCTTTTCAACGTTGGCACCGATTTGCTTCTCGATTGCCCCGTCGTTGCCATCGTATGCGTTATAGCAAACATATCTTTTTGAAAGGTCTTCGGTGTCGTCGCTGATTTTTGCGTTATAGCAATCGTATATTAGAGTGTCGGTTGAATTTTTGCAGTACTCGATTCCGGCTTCGGTCACGGGTATGCCGTCAATCTGTCCGACAATTTTTATTTCGGTTGCGGTTTTGGCGTATTCGAGCGAATCGAACAAAACGCCGACCGTATAAGCGGTACTGTAACCGTCATCATAAACTTTTCGGCAGTATTCAACGTGGTCTATTGTTTTGAAGTCGTATTTAAAGGTTCCTTTTTTAACATCGCTTTTGCTGAAATCAAGTGTTCCGGATTCGGGCAAAGCAGATTCCGCCGCTTTTGCAGAAACGGGAATTATCAAGCCCACGGAAAGTGTGAGTATCAAAGCCAATACAACGGATATGAATTTTTTCATATGTATCACTCCTTAAAAAATATTTGTAATTTTTCAATTACTTTTTTTATATAGCATATGTTTTGAAAAAAGTCAAGTATGGTATTAAAATTTTGCTGTTTTATGATTATTTTGTGACAAATTGAAAGCTGAATTATCAATACAAATATTTTGTCGTATTGCAATTGATGTGAGACTGATATCAAATGTAATGCATTCTCAGTGTTCCTACCTCGCACTAATAGATTGGCAATACTTCACTCTGCGCTATAATATTTTATATTTTTGTTTGTGACAAACGTAAGCTGTTCTGACTGCCGACTCTATTGTATAAAATGGGGATTTGTGATTTAGGGACAGAATGGTTCACTGCGGTTCAGCGAAATTGTTTGCTTCATTTTTCAACTCGCAAAAAAACCTGTCGTCTGCATAATGCAGGCGGCAGGTTTTTATTAAAACGCGTTATTCAATCGTAATAGCGGTGCTGAC
>DKDD01000118.1:0-6577 GCA_002451715.1 Ruminococcaceae bacterium UBA6857
CAAAAATATGACTTTACGCTCTATCACGGCTATAAAATCGAAGAAGTTTATGGCGCAGATAAATCTAAGCTGAATTTGAGCAATCCGGTGATTATTTTACCGTTTATCCCGGCGGTGCGCCTTGCAACAGTATAACAGTAAAATATAAAGGTTTTGCACCGAGGTTTATTTCAAACGAACAGGCCGTGAGCCTTCCGGGCTGGTTTCCGTATTATCCGCATGCCGGAAAAAGCGAGCTTTATGATTTATTATGTTTTGGGTTCAATCGTCTTGTTTCTGATACCGACGCCGAATTTGAACTTGAAATTAAATCCAAACAAAAAATTTACTGTAACCTTGACGGTGCGGAAACTTATTATTCGGGCAAGACGAACGGCGTGACAATAATCGGCGGTTTTTATGATTCGGTAAACGTTGACGGCTCAGAAGTTATATATCCTTATCTTTCTTCCGAAGAGTTTTCAAAAGAACGCATCACCAATGAAATAAGCTCGTATAAAAAAGCTTGGATTTTTCAATGAAGCGCAGAAAAAGATTCTTATAATTGCAAGTATCAACATGTCTTCGGAATATGAAAGATACTGTTCTTTTTCGGACCATGCGGTAATTTCACAGATTAACGGACTTTCTCAAATATACGAAGTACAATATATTCCGTCATATAAAAAGAATTTGTATTATGCATATGAAGCATATAAAGATTCTAAAGAAAACTGGAATAACCTGGTTGAATTTTATAGGAACGAAGTTTACGGCGATGATACGGAACAACGTGACAACGATTCAAGATTGATGTTTCAAAATGCTCTTGACAAATTCGGCGAAACTTATGTTTTAACAGAGGTTGAAAAGTATCTTTACAACAATGATGACACAAGGGATTTCAGAGTATTTCTCAAAGAATTACGAGGTGAAAACAATGATTGAAGTTAAAAATCTTACCAAAAGTTTCAGGAAAAAGAAAGTTCTTGATAATATATCGTTTGCTTTGAAAGAAGGAACATACGGCTTGCTCGGTGCAAACGGAGCCGGAAAAACAACACTTTTGCGCTGTCTTACAATGATTTATCCCGAAGGAGGTAAAACGGTTTTAAAAAACGGAAAACCGATTGAAAAACAAAAAGAATATCTTTCAAAAGTAGGATACCTGCCGCAACAATTCGGGTTGTTCAAAGAACTTTCCGTTACCGACGCAATTAAACTTCTTGCAAACTTCAAATTTTCCGACAGAAGAATATCCGAAAATGAAATTGACAGATGCCTTAAACTTGTAAATCTGGAAGAAGAAAAGAACAAACGTGTTTCCGCACTTTCGGGAGGTATGCTCAGACGTGTCGGCATTGCGCAGGCAATTCTCGGCGAACCCGACATTATAATCTTTGACGAACCGACCGCAGGTCTTGATCCGACCGAACGGTTGCGTTTTAAATCGGTGATATCCGAAATTAAGAACGGGAAAAACGTCATAATCTCGACCCATATCGTTGAGGACATCGAAGCGGTATGCAATCAAGTTATAATCATGGACAGCGGAAAAATCAACGGTGTTTTCACCTGTCGGGAACTGAGGGCAATAGCAAAGGAAAAGGTTTATGAGATTGCCGAAAACGAAAGTGATGACATAGGTATAAGATTTTATACCGAAAAAATTTTTGAACGTGAAGGAAAAGCATACAAACGAATTCTCTGTTCAGACCCCCTTCCCCTTTCTACTTGCGAACCGACATTAGAGGACGGATATTTATGCATAATAAACAAGATATAATCATCAAAGCCGAGCGAACTTGCCTTTTATTCAAAGCAATGCGTCTGACTTCGCTTGTTCCGCTTTTGGTTACGGACATATTCATACCGACGCTTCTTGCTTTCTTGTGTTTTAAAATCGGCATAAATGAAATTGCAATAAAAACAGCAAGGCAGCTTTACGGACTTTTTATGCCGATTATGTCATGCTGGTGGGTGATATTTGCACACAAGCAAATTTATGAAGACGCAGGCGCAGAAGTACTCGCAGTTTCAAAGAGCAAAGGAAGGTTTTCGGATTTAATAATTTTCTTTACTCTCGGCGTCTTGAACGCTCTTGTTTCTGCAACTGCTTGGTTTTTTATTTTTGATGGATTTTTTCTGTATTGGGTTAAACTTTTGCTTGTGTCTTTATTTTTCTTCGGTATAATATGTTTTACTGCTTCAATAACAAAATCAACCACTGCCGTTTTTGTTGCTGTAACGCTTTATTTAATACTGAATATTTTTCCGCTCATGCAAACGGTATCATTTCCGCTTTACTATTCTCCCGAAGCGGATACCGACATTTTCTTTTGCAAAGTACCGCTTGCCGTCGTAGGGATACTATTAATTGTTGCAGTAAAAGTGCTGCTGAAAAAACGGCAACATTTATAATCAAAACAGCAAAATCAAAAATTTAACGCCCGGCAAGTCAAATTGTCGGGCGTATTTATGTGTTAAGGTAAATACAGCAACAAATCTACTTTTTTATAATGCGATCAAGACCTGGCGTGAAAGCATAGAAATTCTTTTCGTTGAGTTTATCGGTAACAAGTCTGAGACCTTCACCGAACCGCTGATAGTGAACAATTTCTCTTGCGCGAAGGAACTTGATTACATCGCAAACATCGGGATCGTCAACAAGGCGAAGAATGTTGTCATAGGTTGTGCGGGCTTTTTGTTCCGCAGCCATATTTTCGTGCAAGTCGGTTATAACATCGCCCGTTGACTGAAGATATGCCGCAGTGAACGGTGTTCCGTTTGCATTTGCCGGGTATACAGCCGTTGTGTGGTTAACAAAGTAAGCGTCAAAACCGCTGCGCTTGATTTCTTCCGGCGTAAGATTTCTTGTAAGCTGATATACAAGTGTTCCGACCATTTCAAGATGGCCGAGTTCTTCGGTGCCGATGTCGGTCAAAAGTCCTTTAAGCTCGGCATACGGCATTGAAAAACGCTGGCTTAAATAGCGAAGTGATGCACCGAGTTCGCCGTCAGGACCTCCATATTGCGCCATTATAATTTGTGCGTATAACGGATTCGGTTTTTTTATATTAATCGGATATTGCAATATTTTTTCATATTCCCACATCAGCAATCACACTCTCTTTCCCACGGCCAAGGATTTTTGAGCCATGCTTCACCATGACCTTCGGACGGTGTAAGGGGACCAAAAGCTTTTTCATATTCCTCTTTGACACAGCAATAATTTTCTCGGTAGGTTTCCAAAAGCTTTTCGGCGGTTTCGTCGCAGGGATGCGTATCAAGATATAGGTGCAGATCCCACATTGAAAAACGAATTGCCATCATTCTGAATTTAAGGCTGTTTCTGTTTGCTGTCATCAGCAACACCCCGCAAGAAACGGTTTGTCAAGAACAGGAAAGATTGTTCCGGCACACAGTGCTTTATCAATTTGATAAACGTCGTTGCAATCCTGGAACGGAACATATGCCATTGCGACCGATACAACTTCCGGAATTGCCGGAAGTTTGCAAACATCTTCGCATTGACATGCGCAATCGTCTTTCCTTCCATACATTGTTTGCCGCTGATAACCACAAGTTCTGTAATTACTCAATGGTATCACCCTTTCGCCGGTTTTACCGGCTTTTGCTTTTTTGAAGCTTGAATGTTTATTTTTTCTTTAGCTTCTTGCATTTTCATACTATGTTTAAAGTCATCGGTTTGTTACAAAGGTTATAAGCAAGTAAGAAAAACAGTAAAAACATCATAAAAAACAGAAATTATTTATTGACAAACGATAAAAGACGTGGTATTATATGCCCGAAAAGAGGAAAAATAATAATCGTTTCTGAAAATAATGGAGGTATTTATTATGTATAACTCACTCGTTTCGGCAAAACTTACAAGACTGATTACATGGATTTTTTCTGTGCTTCTTCTTTTACTTATGATTTTTGCCGACTTGCTTTTGAAATGGTTTTTCGGTTCGGGAAGACAGGACACGATAACTATGATTCTTGCCACATTTTATATTTGCTGCCCTGCCGCATGGTGTGCTCTTTTTTGTATTCATCGGTTATGCACAAACATTATTCATGAAGAAGTTTTCATTTTGAAAAATGTTTCATATATGCGTATTCTTTCGTGGTGCTGCGCTTTTGTTGCACTCGCCTGTTTTATTGCCGGATTCTTTTATGTTCCGTTTTTTATTTTTTCACTCGGTGCAGCATTCATGATGCTTATCTTACGAGTGCTTAAAAACGTCATGGCGACAGCAACAAAAATCAAAGATGAAAATGAACTTACTATATGAGGAGGACGTTAAATGGCAATCATAGTAAATCTTGATGTAATGATGGCGAAAAGAAAAATGTCTTCCGGTGAACTTGCAGAAAAAGTCGGTATTACCCAAGCAAACCTTTCAATTTTGAAAACCGGCAAGGCAAAAGCCGTTCGCTTTTCAACACTTGACAGTATTTGTCGGGCTTTGAACTGTCAGCCAGGCGACATACTTGAATTTAACGATTCAGAAAATGAGGTGTAATTTATGGAAAACACTAATATCAATCCCGATAATCTTAATCATTCGAATCAACCGCGCAAAAACCCAAACACTCAAAAAGCAAGTATTCCGCCGCTATTTAATAATGATGCGGCTTTACCGAGATACAAAATCAGAACAAATGCTTTCGACAAAATTGCAATCATTCTGAATCTTGTTTTTACATTTCTGTTTATAAAATCTGTACTTTTCACCGATTATTCAAGCTGGACAGTTACGGCGGCATACCTTGGTATATTCGTCCTTGCAACCGCATTTATCGCAGTGAAACAAAAAACAGCTAACGCACAGGTAATTACAACGGGCGTGTTGTGTATTGCGGCATCAATGTCGTTTGCCCTGCGCGAAAATCCGATAGAAATTCAAATATGGGTAATATTTATGCTCATCTATCTCTCCGGCTCATATTGCATTGCACTCACAAACAGCAATCGACACGGCAGAGGAAGCTACTTTTTCCTTTTGGATATTTTAAAAACCGAGTTTCTTATTCCTATTTTGAACTTGTTTTTGCCTTGTTTTGCAATGCACAACACAAGAAAAGTCCGAAAGCAAGAAAAAGGAAAAACCGACAAAAAAGTTAACAAAAAATATCTTGCGGCAATTATCGGCATTATTTGTGCAATCCCCGTTCTTTTAATTGTTGTTCCGTTACTTCTCAAAAGTGATGCGGCTTTTGAAAGTGTTGCCGGCTCGTTTTTTGAAAAGATCAATCATTTTTTCAGCAACTTTGATGACAGCTTCGGAAAAATTTCCGATTGGCTCGGCGATAACATTTTTTATATCATTCTGACAATTTTTGTTGCACCGTTCATTTTTTCCGTCATGTTTTCTTTCAGACATTCGGTTGCGAATGAAGAAAACAAAGATACAAGCAAACACTATGCTAAACTTCGTTTCGGTTCACCGGCGTTGTTTTCCGGCTTTCTCGGTGTAATCTGCCTTGTCTATGTGATATATATTTTATCACAAACCGCATATTTTTTCAGTGCATTCGGCGGAAAACTTCCGGATGGGACAAATATCACAATTGCCGAATACGCAAGGCGCGGTTTTTTTGAACTCGCCGGCGTTGCGGCAGTCAACCTTGTTCTTATTGCGGTAACCGTTCTTTTCAGCCGCAGAAACGGAAAGAATTTCAACACGGTTATAAAGGTATTTGACTTGTTCCTCTGCGCTTTTAACATTCTTCTTTCCGCAATTTCAATGTCAAAAATCTTACTTTATATGAACGAAATGGGTCTTACTCACAAACGAATCTATGTTTTTCTTATAGATACAGTTATGATTGTTGCTTTTTTCTGCATTGCGGCAAGGCTTTTCAACGAAAAATTTCCGTATATGCGTGTGATCACTGCTACCGCCTGCGTTCTTCTTACAGCACTCAGCCTTATCGGAGTTGACGCGATTATTGCAAAGTATAATGCCGAAAAGTATCTGAAAGGCGAAATCGAATGTACTGATATTTATGACCTTTTTGACGGCAACGGAATCGCAACCTTTGAAAGCTGCATAAAAATTGCAAAAAGCAAAACCGACCTACAAAATAACGCCGAAGAAGTTTTGACAAAACTTGTTAACGGCTACTGCAACGGTTCTTTGCCCGATACAGACTGGTTTTCTCCCGATTCCAACGGGAAATACAGAATTTCCGTCGACGATTACACATTTAATATTGATGCGCACAAAGCATTAAAAGCCGTGAACGATAACGTTTCCGCTATAATAAACGCCGCAAACAAACGAACCTGGTTTTATGATATTGAAATCAGCGTGGATGTTGACTCATCAAATTCGGTAAAATCAATAGGGGTAACGGTATATAACGAAGACACCAACGCAGGAAACACAAGCGTTGTTGAAAACGCAGACGGTTCTAATCTTAAAAACGACTTGTATGTATTTTCAAATGAATATACTCCGGGCAAAGGCGGAAAAAACAACATAGATTTTGAAACAACCGATCAAAACGGAAAACGTTATGTCGGTACTATTTCAAACATATCAATCGAGTTCGGTGAATATATGAACTTATACAATATCGACAT
>DKDD01000118.1:6697-8718 GCA_002451715.1 Ruminococcaceae bacterium UBA6857
CGATTTGCGACAGCTACATTTTCTAAAAGTCAAAACGAAACAATAAGCTGCATTTTGAATTTTTCGATGCCAAAGACTGCGTGCGGTATGCCTTTCGGCATAATCAGCGTTTCGCCTTTTTCCAAAATATATTCCACGCCGCCGACGGTAAACTTTCCTTTTCCGTCAAGCACCGTTACCATTGCGTCTCCGCCTGCGGAATGCGATGAGATTTCTTCGCCTTTATCAAAAGAAAAAATTGTCATGCTTACACTTTGATTCTGAACAAGTGTTTTGCTGACAACCTGTCCGTCAATATAATCTACCAAATCAGCAAGACAAAGCTTTTTTTCTTTGTCAATATTCTTATACATGTTTATCAACTCCTTTATATTATTATACTCTTTTATTTTCAAATATCATGCCGTTTTGAAACAAAAATCAAAATGTTACGAATAATCGTTTGGCATAGTTAAGAAACTTTCTGATTTGTTGAATCTTTTATCTTTTCAAAACTGTTAACTGCGAAATCATAATTAAACATCAATATATGTTTTAAATAAATCAATAGACGTAGTTTTCATTTTTTAGAATTTGTAACAACCTATTTAATTTATTTTACATTAAACAGCAAGTTTACAAACTTACACACGAAAATATACATCTTTCTGATTGCTTTTGTACCCGTATCTTTTCCTTCGGCAGTTATTACAATTGTTTCAGCGCTGTCTAATCCTGCGCCTCTGAGAGTATCAAGAATCACCTGTGCAATCACCTTGTTGCCCTCCGCACTCGGATGGATAAAATCAAAAGCAACAAGTTCCGGGTCGGCAGTGAAAGCCGCCGCAACATCGGCAATAATGTAGCTTCCGGGATTTTCAGCAAGACAATCTCTGTATGCGGCATTAAGACATGCAAGGCCTTTTTCAAACGGCTCGTGAATTGCACCCGGCATAGGATTATAAAGTGTCTGAACAACAATGAGAACATCATCATTATAAGATTTGATCGTCGAAATGATTTCATTGAAATCATTCTTAAAGTTTTCGACTATCTCTTCGATTTTTGTATACTTGTCAAGTATTCCGACCTGAAAAATGAGACTTATAATATTGCTGTGCAAAAAGTTGTTTCCGCCGATTGAAATGCTGATGATATCGGCGTTTTCAATATCATTTTTAACATCCGGTTCGGCAATTCTTTTGAGCATGTTTTTCGTTGTATGTCCGGGCACCGCGTCGTTTTTATAGTTATATCCGTTTGAGTCGGCAACAATTTTTCCGTAGCAGGCTTCTTGCGGATTTTTAAGTCCGGAACCGTAACCGATCGAATCGCCGAGAACAAGATAGTTCACTTCGTCCGTGGCAAAAACAGCAACCGATAACGAACCGAAAAGCATTATAACGGCAAGTAAAACCGAAACTATACGCGTTGATTTTTTCATTTTTATTACCTCTTTCCGACACATAAATTTATATTCAGTTTATCAGTGAACGAAAAAATTGTCAATATGAGACAAAATTAAAAATAATCGGAGATGTGCTTTTTCTTAATGAAAAGCATTGTAAGCAATGAAATCAATATAGTAAATGTAGCGGCAACAGTAACATATTTTTCGTCAATTAACGCATATGAAAACCTGAAAGAGCCAAGCAAATTTACAACCGCCTTACAGTACCCTACAGAAATCTCGGCGGCAAAATGCAAAAGGTTTGAAGCAAGAGGAACAAAATAAAACATTACATAAAGCCCACTGCAAAGAATCATAGGAGTTGCAACCGGAATCAAAAGAAGATTCGTAAGTATTCCGACAACCGAAACGCCGCCGAAGTATGAAATTTGAAACGGCAGTGTTGCAATATTTACGAATATACTGATAAAAATGCTCACCGCAACGGATCTGACGACAGGTTCAAGTTTTTTCAACCTGTGTCGCTCTTTTATCTTTAGAAGTACACTGTCGGTAATCGGAAGTGCAAAAAGAATTATTGCAAGTGTTGAAACAAAAGAGAGCAAAAAGCTTGCATTCACGGCAGAATACG
>DKDD01000156.1 GCA_002451715.1 Ruminococcaceae bacterium UBA6857
AGACCGATTCATGCTTTGAAAAGCTTGACAAAATCATCGGAACAACAAAGCTTTGGAGCATGACCGGAAGCAAAACACAGTATAAGAGCGAAGAATTTTTCAAAGGCTTCCTTTCCGCAATTCTTGACTTTGATGTTGAAAAAGCTTTTGATCTTATTGTTGTAAGATTTTCGAACGATTTCGGAACATCGAACATCTCGGTTCTTCTTTATAACGTTGTTTATAACTTCCTTGAAAACTGGTTCGGCACACCCGCAATCGTAAAATGCGACACAAAGGCTCCGTTCCAAACAGGCTTTTCGAACGATGCGCTCAAGGTTCCCGTTGAAAAAGTTTTGACAAAACTCAGCGAGAAAAAGACCGCAATTGTTCCGCCGTTCATTTTTGCCGCGGCAATTCTTGTTGAAAACTTCCTCGGCACACCGACCGAAGTAAACGTTACAAGCGTTTCGGTTGCAAACCAGGCATACACCGGAAAAGAAGTTGTTCCCTCTTCGGTAACCGTTACCGTCAACGGAAAGAAAGTTTCGATTCCGAGCTATCAGTTCACTTATGAACTTAATAACAACACAAATCTCGGCACCGCTTCGGGTACTCTTTATCTGAATGGTGCGGTTAAAGACCTTACCGTCGGTGTAAGTTTCAAAATCGTTCCGGCAAAAGTTACGGGACTCAAAGCGGTATCCGGAAAAAACAGCGTTTCGCTTTCCTGGAACAAGGTTCTCGGCGCAAAAACCTATGTTGCCGAATATTACAACGGCTCAAAGTGGGTTGCAAAAACAGTCAGCGGAACAACCGCTTCTTTCGCCGGACTCAAGGACGGAACAGTCTATAAGTTCAGAGTAAAAGCCGTTTCCGATTCGCTTTCGGGCGATTATTCGGCAGTTGTTTCCGCTTCAACAAAACTTGCAAAAGTCAGCGGAATCAAAACGAGCGCAAGAACCGCAACTTCAATCACGCTCAAATGGACAAAGACCGTCGGTGCAAAGAAGTATGAAGTTCAAATGCTTAAAAACGGAAAATGGGTAACCGTTCGCACCGTTGCCGAAAACAAGGCACTTATCGGAAAAAGACATATCAAAGCAAACAAGGCTTATAAGTTCAGAATCCGCGCACTCGGCACTTCATCGGCTCTCAACGGCGATTATTCAAACGTTGTCACTGCATACTCCGGTCTTGCAAGAGTTACAAAGGTTAAAGCTTCAAACGTCAAGAAAAACTCGGTTACCCTCGGCTGGCAAAAGGTTGCCGGCGCAAAGAGCTATGAAGTTCAGGTTCAAAAAGGCAACAGATGGGTAACGGTTTCAACCGTTAAAAAGCCGACTGCCGTCATTGGTGCAAAACAGTTCAAAAAGGCTAAAATCAATGTCAAGGCGAACACCGCTTACAAATTCAGAGTAAGAGCCGCCAAGACCGTTTCGGGCATAAAGGTATACAGTGTATATTCGGCCGCCGTCAAAGTCAGAACCGCAAAATAAAAGTTTCGGTATATTAAAAGCAAAGCCATCGGGTACGCCCGGTGGCTTTTTTGCATGTGCTGCAAAGGTTAAAAGCTATAAAGCTGAAAATCTAAATCGGCTTACTTTTGATTTTTCCAAACTTTGGCGAAAAATCATAGCTTTTATTGCTCAAAACCATCAAAGTTTTTCACCCGAGAATATCCTCAACCGAGTAGAGTCCGCATTCTTTTTCTGCGATGAATTTTGCCGCGGCAAGCGCACCTTCGGCAAAAAGTTTTCGGTCGTGGGCTTCGTGTTTAATTGTGACGGTCTGAAACGGCAGAGCAAAAACAATTTCATGCGAGCCGGCGGAATTTCCGAGCCGAAGCGAATGAATATAAAGTTCGTTTTTTGTTCTCGTGCCGCCGAAGCAGTGCCCGAATTTAATTTGAAGCTGCGGTCGCACGGATCGCACGGCTTCGGCAATCATAAGCGCAGTGCCGCTCGGAACGTCGGCTTTTTTGTCGTGGTGTGTTTCGATTATCTCGATTTCGGAATCGGGAAAAGCTTTTGCCGCCATTTTTGCAATGCAGACCGTCAGCGATACGCCGAGCGACATGTTTGCGGAATAAAAAACCGGAATATGTTTTGCGGCGGAAAAAATCATGCTTTTTTCTTTTTCGGTGTGTCCCGTTGTTGCAATAACAAGCGGCGTTTTTGTTTTCACGGCATAAGTACAAAGAACCGGTGCGCAAGAGTGGAACGAAAAGTCGATTATTGCATCGCTTTTTCCGGTATATTCAAAAATTCGCTTGAACGTTTTTGCTTTTGAATCGGTTTCAAACGTTGAATCAACAAGTGCCGCGGCGTGAAAATCGTCGCCTGCCTTGATGAGTTCAAAAAGAACTTTGCCCATTCTTCCGTTTGCTCCGCTGATGGTTATATCCATAAAAACACCGCCCTTTTTGTTTTACTTATAAATCTATGCGGCAAAAGGCGGATTAAGACTTGAAAAAGTCTTTGGAAAAGGATATAATTCTTTTATTATTTCATCGACCGCCGCAAAAATGACAACGGGCGGCTGATTTGGGGGAAAAGAACATGTCAGTATTCAAACGAATTGTCGCGCTTTTGGTCAGCGCAATGCTTCTTTTTGCAAACGCAGTTGACAACGGCGGCGAAAACACACTCATGGATTCCAAACTTATTTCAACCGACCGCTACGTTCTTTGCGACGGTGACTATCTCACGCAGGGAATAACAACCGACGGAACATATTATTATTGCACCGGAGCAAGAACCTATACCGGCTTTAACGGAATTGCAAAAATAGACATGAAGACCGGCGAAGTTGTTGCCGAAAATCGCGATGCCATGCCGAAAGAAATGAAAAAGCAGCTTTTCAACCATCTCGGCGGCTGTTCATATTACGACGGAAAAATCTATGTTGCGGTTGAAGACGTTTTCAGAAAACATCCTGCGGTTGCGGTTTTCAGTGCAGAAACGCTTGAATTTACCGGACAGTACAAAATTCTCGGCGAAGACATTCAGCCGGAGGGCAACCTTTCCTGGTGCGCGGCAAACCGCGAAGAGGGTGTGCTTTACACCGGAATTTCCCGCGGCGGAGATTTTGTCAATGTTCTTGACATTGAAACGCTGGAGCCGGTCGGAAGAATTATGCTTGAAACATCGTTTCACCGTGTTCAGGGTGCGGAATGTTATGACGGCGTACTTTATATTTCCTGCAACGACACGAACAAGCTCAAACATGTTTATGCCGCCGACCTTGAAACCGGAAAGGTCACGACCGTTCTTGAACGCAAAGCCGCTTCGCTTATGACTGAAGCGGAGGGAATCACCGTTTATCCGACGGAAGACGGCGCATTTTTCCACGTTATTGATGTTATCGCAATGTCGGTTGAAGTTATCAGACATTACAGCAAGTAAATTAAATACACAAAATGAAAGATTGCTTCGGCAATCTTTTATTTTTGCATTTTTTATTTTATGGTGGGTCTGTGCGGATTTCTCACGGTTTTCTGTTTCGTACGCAAGCTTTGTTCCTTCTTGTACGAGCGTCGCTCGAAGCGCTGTCCACGAACATTTTTGTTTTCACTGCATAATTTTTTGCCGAAACGTTGCTCATTGACGGTAGGGGCGATTTTGTTGTGCCCGATGGTGAAACATGAAGAACGCCTTGCGGTGCATGAAGCGTTGAACTTACGTTCAACATTAATGTAATACCGAAAAATATCTATTATCTGACTTTGAAAAAACGCTTGTTAACCTGAAATGCACAACCTTTTTACTAAGAATTATATCGTAGGGGAGTCTCGCGAGGCTCCCGTCTGCTTTTTTGATTGCATAACGTAACCTAATCTGCACAGCCTTCCTTGGCTCCCTCCTGTGAGGG
>DKDD01000013.1:0-889 GCA_002451715.1 Ruminococcaceae bacterium UBA6857
GATTTTTTCCGAACGGTTCTTCAAGTTCTTCGAACGACTGAAGTATTCTTAAATCGTTTGCAAATTTATATGCGCTTTGCGCAAAGCCGGAAAGTGCGGAAAGGAAAAAGTAATCGACCTTTCTTGAATATGTCTGACCCGAAACGGGAACGCAGGAAGAAAAGCCCATTTCTTTTGCAATCAGTTCTTCAAGCTTTTTAACCTTTTCTTCGTCACCCGAGAAAAGCTCCATAAAACTTGCCTGGGTTCCCGTTGTACCCTTTGAGCCGAGAAGCGAAAGTCGCGAAAGCTGTAATTCAAGGTTTTCAATATCCTGCGAAAGCTCATACATCCAAAGCGTTGCCCTTTTTCCAACCGTTGTAAGCTGAGCCGGCTGGAGGTGAGTGTATGCAAGGCAGGGCATTGCCTTATATTTTTCCGCAAACACCGCCAAATTTTTAAGCACCTGCGCCGCTTTTTTAAGAACGATTTTTGACGCTTCGCGAAGAATGATTATATCGGTGTTGTCGCCGACATAACAGCTTGTTGCGCCGAGGTGAATGATCGGTTCGGCTTTCGGGCATTGCTTTCCGTAGGCATAAACGTGACTCATAACGTCGTGGCGAACTTCCTTTTCTCTTGCCTCGGCAACGTCATAGTTAATATCATCCTTAAAGCGTTCAAGCTCTTCAATCTGTTCGTCGGTAATATTAAGACCAAGCGCCTTTTCCCCTTTTGCAAGGGCAATCCAAAGTCTGCGCCATGTTCTGAATTTAAAATTCTGCGAAAAAACGTGCTGCATTTCGGCACTCGCATAGCGTGTTGAAAGCGGAGAAATATACTTGTCTCTTTCTGTCATTGCGACACTCTCCTTTGTTTTTTGAAGTGGTTTCAATTATAGTATATCTTT
>DKDD01000013.1:934-1089 GCA_002451715.1 Ruminococcaceae bacterium UBA6857
TTTTTCAAAAAGTCAATTGCGCTGTCTCAATCAAGAGCGCAAACCGTTCGCTTTGACATTTTACGCCCTGTGTGGTAAAATAACAAAAAATTCGATTTATAAAGGGCGAATTTTATGGACGAAAAAATCAAAAAACTTAAAAATATCATCGAAGA
>DKDD01000013.1:1124-2989 GCA_002451715.1 Ruminococcaceae bacterium UBA6857
CCGCAGAATCTGCGTCTTCACCGGTGCCGGCATAAGCTGTCCGAGCGGTATTCCCGATTTTCGTTCGGCAAACGGAATCTACAAAGCAAAAAGCAAATTCGGCTTTCCGCCGGAGCAAATGCTTTCTGCAACGTTTTTCAAAGAACACACCGAAACGTTTTTTGAATTTTATCGTTCGGCAATGCTTTTTCCGAACGCGAAGCCGAACAAAGCACATCTGTTTTTTGCAAAGCTTGAAAAAGAAAGCAAAAAAGTTTCTGTTGTTACCCAAAACATTGACGCACTTCATCAGGCGGCAGGAAGCAATGACGTTATTGAACTTCACGGCAGCGTTATGAGAAACTTTTGCCAACGGTGCAAAAAAAGTTTTCCGCTTGAATATATCATCAACTCAAAGGGTATTCCGCACTGCGAATGCAGCGGAATTATCAAGCCCGATGTTGTTCTTTATGAAGAACCGCTTTCGGAAGAAAGCATAATCCGTGCAGTCAATGCAATTGAAAACGCCGACCTTATGTTTGTTGTCGGAACAAGCCTCAGCGTTTATCCCGCCGCGTCGTATATCCGCTATTTTAACGGAGAAAATCTTGTTCTCATCAACAAGGGCGAAACCCGCTATGACTCGCTTGCAACGCTTGCTTTTAACGACGACGTTATCAATGTAATTAACGAACTTGAAAGCGAAAAATAAAACAACCCGAGGAGAATTTTAATGGAGCAAAAGAAAAGAATTGTCTGGATTGATCAACTTAAAGGCATTGCCTTTATTTTTGTTATTCTCGGACACCTTTCAATCAACAACGTTATCAAATCATGGATCTATTCTTTCCATATGCAGCTGTTCTTTTTTGCAACGGGACTTACGCTGAACGTTGAAAAAGTTTTCAAAACATCGTTCAAAGATTATTTTCTTACTCACGCAAAACGAATGCTTATCCCCTATTTTTGGATGCAGATGCTTTCGTTCTGCTTGAGAGAAGTTGTAGTCATCATAAGACATAAGGGCGAAGTTCCCGTTTTGCAATATTTGCTCGGCATACTTGTCGGCAACAACAACCTTGTCGGCTCACCCTCGAATCCGCTTTATTACATTCTCGTTTTGTTCCTTGCGAAAATTGCACTTTGGGCAATCATCAAAATCTGCCGCGCAAACAAAACGGCCGTCGCCCTCATAAGCATATTTCTTCTTCCTGTCGGTCTGATTCTCACAAAGCGCGACATGATTTGGCACGTCAACTGCGTTCCGGCGGCAATTTTCTTCATTTTTATCGGCAACCTCATGATGGATCTTTACAAAGCCCACCGCGAAAAAATTGAAAGCATGAACCTTTTGAAATACGGCATTATTACGCTTGCACTTTTCTCGTTCGGGTTCGTCTGCTGGAAATATAACGGCCGTTTCAGTCTTCACGGCAACTATTACGGCAAAGACTTTTTGATTGCAACGCTTGCCGCCGTAACAACAAGCACGGCGATTGCATTTTGCGTTATGAAACTTCCGCAAACCAAACTTTTCACCTTTGTCGGACAGAACACGCTGTTTTACATGGGTATTCACAAACCTCTGCTTTTGGTTTTTGAATCGGCTTTCCCGAAGTATATTGAAAGTCCGTATTTCATCATTGCGGCAACGGTTGTTTGCTATCTGCTTCTTATTCCGGTAACACTGCTTGCAAAAAAGCTTGTTCCTTTTGTTCTCGGAATTTTCAACGAACAGCCGAACAAGCTTCAAAAGGCAGGTCAATTCATGGCTGTTTTTGCTGCGTTCATTGTTCCGTTCAACTTTGTTCTCAACCATTTCAAAGACGGACTTTTGAAAAGCAGTACACCTTATGCGCTTTTGAGTTTTGCCGGCTACGCCGTTG
>DKDD01000080.1 GCA_002451715.1 Ruminococcaceae bacterium UBA6857
TCAAGTCCTGTCACTCGGACCATTAGAAACTTTATAGGGAGCCGTCGAGCCTTTATTTATAAGGGTTTGGCGGCTTTCTTACTTTTATGCGGAGTTCAACAATTAGTACTTAGTTTGAGTTATTATAGCCGTGTTTTTTGCCAGTTGCGAACAGGTTGCGAACATAACTTGTTTAATTAATCAGCCGACGGCACTTAGCTGTTCGGCTGATTTTTTCGCTTCTTTTTCGGCTTTTTCTTTGATTCCGAGACAAGCAATTGCTTTTTTCAGGCTTTCAACATCTTCGTGCGTATAAACATCATCGGTAATGTTGCCCGAGGAATGTCCCAAAAGGCGCTTGCGATAGAAATCATCGGCGCCGCCGCGCTTCAACAGCGTTGCAAACGTATGGCGCGTGTTATGCGGCGTTAAGCTTTCATCAAGATTCAATTCTTCAATCAAGGGATTGAAGACGTATCTTCGGAAATAATTCGCAGTCATGGCTTTTCCGTTATCCATGCAGAATATTGTTTCGCCGTTTTTTGCAAGTTGCTTTTCAACAATCGGCTGAACGTAGGGATAAATCGGAACAAGACGATTAATGCCGTTCTTTGTTTTCTTTCCGCCGCGAAGCGTTTTTTCTTTTTCATCGTAGCTAAATCGCGTAAGTTCAAGCATTTCGGAAATTCGCCAACCCGAACATATCAAATAAAGAATCCATTCGGCGGATTGATTGCCGCTTTTTGCAGCCAAACGGATTTTTTCGATTTCGATATCCGTTAAGGCGCGTTTTGCTTTCTTATCGTTTTCGGGCAGAATTACAAACGAAGCATATTCTTTATTGATTATATCGTTTTGCAGCGCATAGTTTGAAAGCGTTGTGAAAAGCACCTTCACTTTATGCATTGAAGAAAAAGAAAGGTTTGCTTTTTCCAAATCATCAATCACTTCTTGAAGCTGCGTTGTTCGCAATTCGCTGAACTGAATCCGTTCGAGTTTTGCGCAATGCTTATAAGCGGCGGCGTAGCCGTCCCTTGTGCTTTTTGAAAGGGTTTCATAGCGCTTTGAGTTTTTGAAGTCGGCGTACACCTGTGAAAAAGTCATCGTCGTTCGGAAAACAGTCGGGTTCTGATTATAGTTTTCAAGAAATGTTTGTGCTTCGGCTTTCAGTTTGAAAGAACCGAGATATTTTCTTTCGCCGGATTCGGCGGCGGCAAAAACAAGATATGGCTTTTGTCGGGATTTTCTTTTAACGATTGTGCCTGTGCCATTTGCTCTTTTCATATAAATTGTATCACTCCTATTGATTTTTTTCGTGGGAAATGATACAATAGCACTATTGAAAGCGCCATGTACCATTTAGCGGTGGATATGTGATAAATATGCTTTCATCTTCCTTCGGTTGTTCCAGCAGCCGAAGGTTTTTTTATTTATGAGGGCAAATAATATATATTATTTGTTCTAATACTATTGATTTTTTCAAACTATATGCTATAATAATATGGTAATGCCACTGTAATAAGTGGTATCTATCTTCACTTTCTCCCCGAACATTCCTACCGTCGGGGAGCTTTTTGTTTTATGCCGAGACGGCTTTCATCTTTAATGACTCACGGTACTGTTCAGCTTCGGGAAGTCTGATAAACTCAACTGTTTTATCATAGTTTTTCTTTACAACTTCTTCAATTTCATCAAGTGTTACATTGAAAAATTCTCTGCGCCTGTTAACCATATTAAGCTTTTTATTTTCAAAAGCACGGTGTAATGCAGCTTCAAGTGCGGGCGCATTATCGGAAAATATCATTGCATGAACATCGAATTTAAACGGGACGGAAGCACCGCCGAGTTCATCTATTCTTTCCATTGGTTCAAGGCGGCGAGTCATGCCGATTTTATAGACGTTTTCACCAAATGAACCGATATTTGAAATAACATAAACATAACCGGCTTTGATGTTAGCTTCTCGGTAGTCAATATCTTTAATTGTTTTATCAATTTCTCCGAGCTGTGCAATGATTTGGTGCTTTTTATCATTCAAACCTTGAATTTCAGCTTCGTTTGCAGTGGTAAGCTGTTTTTCAATTGCTTCAAGGGCTTTTCGGTAATGGATTTGTTCTTTTTCAACCTTTCTGCGAGCTTCTTCAATTTCTTTTGCAAGCTTCGCTTCCTCTCGCATACGGGCGCGGATTTCTTTTTGCTCTTCCTTTTCTTCTTGCTTCTTTTGCCGATATTCAAAAGCAAGACAAAGTTCTTCATATTTTGCATTGAAATACGGTGTTGTGATTGAAATAGACATCATGCTTCCGAGCCTTGAAATTGTGTCCCTTGAATTTTTCATTCGTTTTTCTGCGGTGTCAAAAGTATTGAATTTTACTTTATCTATAAGCTCGTCGCATTCGGAATTAAAAGCGCGAAGCAAAAGCTTTTTATAATCATTAACAACCTTTTTGCCTTGGGCAATACTGTTGTTATATGTTAAAGCCGTTCCGGTGCAAGCTTGGTCGGTTTTTATAAGTTGCTTTTGCTTTTCTCTGATTGCGTTAAGGCGTTCCTTATACTTTTCTGATGAAGCAAAGTCATATTTGGGAGTATACAAACCAAACTCTTGCATTTGAATTTTTTCGTCCATTTGAATATATTTTTTCTCGGCTTCTATAAGTTCACGATTTTTCTTTTTAATTTCGTCCTTAAGTCTATCAACTTCTTTTTTTGACGCTATTATTTCATTGCTGAATTTTTTAAGCTCGGCAACGGCAGTATCATGTTCTTTCATTTCCGGAGTGAAAGAAGCATGAAGTTTTCTAAGTTTTTCTTGGGTATTATTTATATCATCATGTAAATTATTTATAGTTTGTTCTTTGTTAAGGCACTGATTTTCAAAACTGTTTCGCTCTTTAAAATACTTGTCTAAATGAGAATAAATCACTGATGAAAATATTAAAATGATTAAACATAATACAGCAGATAAATCATTGTTAGAAGAAAAGTTATATATTGTCAAAACAAGTAAAAATATAGCTGAAAAGAAGAAAGCTACTTTACCTTTCATTTTGGGTTTAGCAACTTTAGGTTCAGGCGGTTCGGGCTGTGAAACAGGCGGCGCAGCCTGCGGCGGCGGTGGTTGAGTGGAAATACTATTTACTGTAATTGTGCTTGGCGGACTTTCAGTATATAAAGCCTTGCCGCATTGTGCGCAGAAAACAGAATTTTCAGAGTTTTCTGCACCGCATTTTTGACATTTCATTTTTGGGTGCTCCTTTATTTTTTATATTTTAACCACTATGTGAAGGGTGGTTAATTACCATTATTTACCCTGCTGACAAACGCTGCCGGCAGGATTTACAATTGATACGAGGTGATGTATATGAATTACACTTCGTATCAAAAATCCCGAAATCTTTCTTGGGAAATCTTAATTAATGAGGGCATAACTGCCCTGCCGGTTAAAACAGGCGACCTTTGCCGAAGTTTGGGAATTAAGGTTGTTGCCCATGAGGGCGAACTCGGTGCTTTCGGCGACGGGCAATCTACTCTTTTAAATGGAAAACCGATTATCGCCGTTAACGTTTGCACGAGCCTTGAACAGCAGCGATTTACCGTTGCGCACGAAATCGGGCACATTTTGCTCGGGCACGTTGGTGAATACCAACTGGTTAATCGTGAACCGAGTCCAACCGATAGCCCGATTGAACAAGCGGCAAACATTTTTGCTTCGAGACTTCTTGCACCTGCTTGCGTTCTTTGGGCACTTGACATTCATTCGGCAGACGAAATTGTCGAGCTTTGCAAAATCAGCAAAGCAACAGCGCAGTTCCGTGCGGAACGAATGAATATCCTTTATGAACGGGAAAAACAATTTCTTAAAGAAAGGGGAAAAAGTTGCTTTTTGCTTTCACCGCTTGAAAAGCGTGTTCTTGAACAATTCAAAGAGTTTATCGGCGAACGTCAGATTTAAAGCTCGTCATCACCGTGCCACTCTTTACCATTTGTGAATAATTCTATTTCGCTGTCCGTAAGTGGGCGTTCTTCAATTGGAACGCCGCTTCGGGCGGCGATTTTTACTTTTTTAAGCATTGGACGACTTTCTTTCAAGCCGAGAAGAATTTTTACGGCATTTTGTATGTCGGGACGTTCGCGATATGCGACGATGATTTCTTTTTCTTCAAGCGTAAGGTTCAACGCTTCTTCGGTTGTTTCTTTAAATTCCGCTAAAATGTTATCAACTTTGTATATGTCACAAAGCTTCAGTAACATATCAGCGTCCGGCTGACCGCGGTTGTTCTCCCATGCATTAATAGTTTTACCACTTTTTCCGACAAGGGCACCAACTTGGTCGGCTGTTAAACAGCTTTGCTCCCTAAGTCGCTTTAATGCTTTTGCTATTGTTTCTCGCGACATTTCTATAATTCACCAACTTTCTATACGTTCCTCAAGGAACATCTACATTATACTGTTGCTTGATAGAAAAGTCAAGAAAAAAATCTCAAAAACAGAGAAAAATTTTCAGAAAAACGCTTGACAATCTCTATTTCGTAGGATATAATGCGGTTGTAATCTAAAAAACAGAGATTGGTGGTGAAATGATGAATATCATTCAAGTATTCAATGATTACATCAGCGAACACGGAATAAAGCAAGGTTATATCGCACAGAAAACCGGTATTCCGCAAAACATAGTTTCAAGGATTCTTAGCGGTAAGCGCAGAATTACGGCAGATGAATTTATAAAAATTTGTGGGGTGCTTAATATCGACCCGAATCTTTTTCGGAAGCAAGAAGCTTCATGAAGGCAACCTCAAATATCCACCGCTAAATGGAAACAAGCATTTGTAAAAAAATCACAAAAGAAAGGGGTGC
>DKDD01000186.1:0-8614 GCA_002451715.1 Ruminococcaceae bacterium UBA6857
TAACTTTTTTTCTTGCTTTGACCGTATAGGTTCCGACCGCGCCGGCAGAACCGGGCGAAACGGTGCATTTTGTTGCGGTTGTTGTTTTGAGTGCGGTATAGGTCTTTTTTGCGCTGTCATATCTGTACACGGTATAGCCCGTTGCACCCTCGGATTTGCGCCAGCTCAGTGTGAACGAAAGAGTTGTTGTGTTGCTTTGCTTGAGGTCAATGACCGCGGCGGGTGCGCCTGTGTCGGTAACGGTATACTTTGCAATCGAAAAGCGTCCCGTCGAATCATATGCGGCAATCTCAACCGAGCCTTCTTTCAAAAAGTTGATTACATTTCCGTCGATTTTTGCAATCTGTTCGTTGAACGAAAGAAGCTTAAGCTCTTTTTTGCCGCTGAACGACGGCTCGTATGCGCCGGGTCTTACTCCGACGGAAGAAGAAATCGTAACAAAGCTTTTCGGAACATAGCCGGTGTATTTTTTTGACTGATAGGTAAAGCTGATTTTGTACCAGTACGGATAATTGAGGACGTTCTGATAGTAGGTTGCGTCTGTTTTGACAATGTCTGAAATTGTGACATTCGTTCCGGACGGAAGATAAAAATCAAAGCGGTCGTTGTTTGTTGAAGGACCTTTGCGAACGTTTATGCTGCCGTCGGTGTCAATATAACCGGAAAGGGAAGACGCGTCCGTAAGGGTGATTTTTCCGTTCGTTCCGTCTTGGTCATCCATGTTGTTGAAAACGGGAATCGAAAAAGAAAACTTGTTGTCAAGAAGCTTTGCCGAAGCGTACGAGTCATATGAAAAATAAGCCTGCATTGCCGCGGCGCAAACGTTTGTCATATACTGATGGTCATAGAAATTATAAGTTCCGTTCGGGTTAACGTTGAATTTTTGAAGGTATGCCGTGTGCTGACCCTGTGCGATATATGAGCTTGCAACAAATTCGGCGCCGCCGATGATTGATTTTTTCGGTGTGTTCCACGGGCGGGAATAGGTCGTTCCGTTTTTCGCCCAGTAAAGACCGCGTTCAATTGCTCCCGCGCCGTCCGACGCACCGATATTATAGAAGTTGAAAATTCCGGGATAGGTTGCGTTTTTGCCGCTTGTTGCGCTTGTTCCGCTGCCGACCTCGCCGCGGATTTTTGCCGCAAGATAGCATGGATTAATGTTGTTTTTCTTTCCTGCTTCGCAGATTACGGTCGAATACTTTTCATTTGTATTGACAAGCTTTCCTTTTGTATTGTAATAGGAAATTTTTGTTTTATACATGAACGTTCCGCGAAGAACATATTCAACGGCGGCTTCGTCAAAGCTCTCGTCATATGAAAGGTCTTCAAACTGAAAAATGCTGTTTTCGTTGAGAAAGTTGCGCGGATCCATATAATAGGAAACGGCAAGTCTGTTCGCGGTAACAAAGCCGGCGTCTTTTTGAATGTATGAGCCGGTCGAGTAGTTGTAATCGCCCTCTTTCATGCTTTTGAAAATGTTGGTGCAAGAAGACGGAAAAAGGCTTCTTCCGCCGGAAGCTTCCGCGTCAACGGCGGTGTTCCAGTTAAGGCCGGTTTTCATTGGAGTAAAGCTCCACGTCGGGTGCTTTTCATGAAGGGCGCGAAGAGCGGCTCGGTAGCTTTTCGGAAAAGCGGAAAGCGATTTTTCAAATTCGTTGTCTGCACCGAGTGAAAGAACGGGGAACATCAGTGCAAAAAGAACAATGCAAAGAGTGATTGCGATAAGTTTTTGACTTCGTTTCATTTTTAAGGGTACCTCCTTGTGTCCTGCGTTAGTAAAAGGGACCGCAACACGACAGTCCCTTGCAGTTTGGCGGTTTAGTTGAATAACCCCTCAGGAAGAAGTCCGTCAAGCCGAGACTTTTCTTCCTTTTTTTCCGAATCTTTTTTTTCTTTGCTTTCGGTCGATGCCAAAAGTCCGTCAATGAAAGAAAGGATGCTTGCCGCGTCGGGTTCGGCGGCTTTTTCCTGCGGTTTTTCTTCTTTCGGCTCTTGTGCTTTCGGTGCTTCTTCGGCGGCCGAAACCGGTTCGGGTTGAGCGATGGTTACGGCAAAGCTGCTTTCAGAAATTCTTTCAATAAAGCTTGAAAGGTTGTCGCAAATTTCGTCTGCAACGCGGCGAAGACGGTCGGTTGCAAGATTGATTTCGTCAAGCGGATCATTTTCGCTCTTGTCCGCGGTAAGGGCGGCTTTTTCCTTTGCAAGCTTTTCTTCCGCGGCCTTTTCGGCTGCGGCGGTTGCGGCTTCGGAATTTTCAATCGCTTCCGCGGCCTTTCTGTTGGCCTCGGCAAGCTTTTGGTTCGCCGTTCTGACGTCGCTTTCAAGCGAAGCGACTTTTTTGTTCAGTTCTTTAACCGTTTGTTCAACCTGCGAGCGATATTCAAAAAACTCGTTTTTCATGTTTTCGATGTAATCAATAACATCGTCCTTATTGAATCCGCCGAAAACGTTTTTTCTGAAAAGGCGGTCGGTACTCATTATACATCCCTCAAATCTAAAATATCTCTGAAAACAGATTACAATAACTTAAGTATATGATATCATAAAACGACCGTTGATTTCAACCACTCTTGAAAATTTTATCATAATCATTATAATTATAAAAGTCACAATTTTTGTTATGGCGGTGAAAAGATGGAAAATCTTGAAGAAATTTCAAAAAAAGCGATAAAAGCGCTCAAAAAAAGCGGATACTCTGCGTTTCTTGTCGGCGGTTCGGTGCGCGACCATCTTATGAACCGACAGGTTCACGACATTGACATTGCAACCGGCGCAAAACCCGAAGAAACAATTTCCGTTTTCAAAAATCGAACCGTTGTTCCTACAGGATTAAAACACGGTACGGTGACTGTTCTTTTTGAAAAAACTCCGGTTGAAATAACAACTTTCCGAACCGAAAAAGGCTATTCCGACAACCGCCATCCGGACAAAGTTGAGTTTTCAAAAAGCATTGAAGAAGACCTCTCGCGCCGCGATTTCACAATGAATGCGATCGCCTGCAACGAAAACGGCGTTCTGACCGACCCTTTCGGCGGAAAAGGAGACATTGAAAAAAAGCTTATCCGTGCCGTCGGTGACGCCGAAACACGGTTCAAAGAAGATTCTTTGCGTATTCTTCGTGCACTTCGGTTTTCTTCCGTGCTCGACTTTGAAATTGAAGAAGCAACCGAAAAAGCCATAAAAAGCTGCTGCAGTCTTCTTAAAAATCTTTCGCCGGAAAGAATTTCAAACGAGCTTTCAAAGCTTCTTTGCGGAAAAAAAGCGGACGCTGTTCTTCTTGCTTATCCGGAAGTATTTTCTGAAATCATACCGTGTCTTGCACCTATGGTCGGCTTTTGCCAGCATAACAGACATCACCGATTTGATATTTATGAACACACGGTGAACGTTGTCAAAAACGTTCGACCCGTTCTTTATATGCGACTTGCCGCACTTTTGCACGACTGTGCAAAACCACTGACTTTTTCGCTTGATGAAAAAGGGGAAGGTCATTTTTATTCCCATGCGCCGAAAGGTGCCGCTCTTGCAAAAGAGCTTCTTTCTTCGCTTCGTTTTGACGGCGACACAATTGAAAAAGCGGTGAAGCTTATCAAAATTCACGATTCGCCGATTGAATGCAGTGAGGTTGCCGTGAAGAAAAAGCTGCGCAGACTCGGAGAAGAAACATTTTTTGACCTTGTTGAGCTTCAGCGTGCGGATAATCTTGCACAAAGCGAAGAATTTTCTTTCAGGCAGAAAAATTTTGATTACCTTGAAAAAACGGCAAAAGAAATTCTTAAAGAAAACGAATGTTTTTCGCTCAAATCGCTTGCCGTGAACGGAGACGACATGATTTCACTTGGTTTTTTCAAAAAAGAAATTGGCGAAGCGCTCAATTTTCTTTGCGAAGCCGTGATTGAAGAAAGGGTAAA
Organism: Ruminococcaceae bacterium UBA6857; assembly: GCA_002451715.1. Lineage (GTDB taxonomy): Bacteria > Bacillota > Clostridia > Oscillospirales > Acutalibacteraceae > UBA6857. Next base: position 3,912 of record DKDD01000186.1, read on the forward strand.
AAACGAAAAAGAAGCCCTTCTCTCACTCGCCGAAAGCGAAAAAGAACACATAAAAAACCGCGCCGAGGCTTGATATAATTGAACGGATTAGGTATAATTATCAAAGTTTATTTAAAGAGGTTTGAAAATGGCATTGTTTGATGAAAAGCAATTGAAAAAGCATATCAGAGAAAAAAACTTTCTGCCGCTCTATCTTGTCTTCGGCGACGAAAGCTATCTAAAGCTCAATTATGTGAATCTTCTTGCCGAATCGGTTGTCGATAAAGCATTTGAAAGCCTTAACCTTGACCGTTTTGACGGAAAAAGCACCGATCTTAAAACGATTCTCGACCGCGCAATGACAATGCCTATGCTCAGTGAAAGGCGCTGTGTTGTTGTTGAAGATTATAAGCTTGAATCGCTCACGGAAAAAGACAGCAAAACTCTTTCAGCCGCGTTTGAAAATTTGAGCTCAAGCACTGTTCTGATTTTTTTTCAGTCGTCGGATTCTTTCAACAAAAAGAACGGAAAAAAAGCGATTGCTCTTTTTGAAAAATTCGGTGCGGTTTGCGAACTTAACAAAAGAAAGGGCACCGACCTCATAAAGCCGCTTGTTTCTTTGGCGGCAAAGCAGGGCGTCACTCTTTCGCCGACAATGGCACAGTATCTTGTAAGTTGCGTCGGCGATGATTTCAATGTTCTTGTCAATGAACTATCAAAGGTTTGCAGTTTTGCAAAAAGCGGCGAAATAACAAAAGAACACATCGATGCGGTTGCTGTAAAAACCGTTGACGCAAAAGTAAGTTCGCTCACAAGGTCGCTTCTTGGCGGGAATTTTGAAAAAGCTTATGATATTCTCGATTCGCTCATAACGCTGAAAGTTGAACCGAACTATATTCTCGGCTCAATAATCGGAACTTATGTTGACATGTACCGCGCAAAAGTCGCCTGCGAAAGCACAGGCACGGCGCAGCCGCTTTCGTCGCTTTTCAATTATAAAGGGCGTGAATTTGCTTTGGGATATGCCGCAAGAGACGCGTCAAAACTAAACATTTCCGCTCTTCGCGCCTGCCTTGAAGAACTTTCAAAGGCCGATTTAAAACTCAAAAGCACCGGCACGGCGCAAACACTTATAATTGAGCAGCTTATGGTCAAACTGCTTCTCATCGCGAACGGAGAAAAAGTATGATTAAACTTGACAGACCCGTCATTGTCGAAGGCAAATATGACGTGATAAAACTTTCGAATATAATCGACGGACTTATTATAAAAACCGACGGCTTCGGCATTTTTAAAGACAAGGAAAAGCAAAAACTTCTTCGTGCGCTCGCAAAAGAAAAGGGGATAATTGTTCTTACCGACAGCGACTCGGCAGGATTTGTCATAAGAAACTTTATCAAATCAATCGTCCCTGCGGATAAAATTACCAACGTTTATATTCCCGACGTTTTCGGAAAAGAAAAACGAAAAACCGATTTTTCCGCCGAAGGAAAGCTCGGCGTTGAAGGAATGAAGGAATCGCTTTTGCTTGAAGCTTTTGAAAAGGCGGGTGTAACCGCAGCGGTCACAAACGAAAAAAGGCGGCTTATAATGCCTCTTGACCTTTATGAACACGGACTTTCCGGAAAGCCGAACAGCGCCGAAAAAAGAAAAGAACTCCTCAAAAAGCTTTCACTTCCCGAACATCTTTCATCGTCCGCACTCATAAAAATACTCAACACCTTTGTAACATACGAAGACTTTGAAAAAACAGTGAAGGAGCTGATTTAATGCGTATCGGCCACGGTTATGACGTTCACAGACTCACCGAAAACCGAAAACTTATTCTCGGAGGAGTTGAAATTCCGTTTGAAAAAGGGCTTTTGGGTCATTCGGACGCAGACGTTTTGCTTCATGCAATTTCGGATTCGCTTCTCGGAGCGGCGGCGCTCGGTGATATCGGAAAGCTTTTTCCGGATAACGACCCGGAATATGAGGGCGCAGACAGCCTTGTTCTTTTGAAAAGAGTGTGCGATTGCCTTTTTGAAAACGGCTTTCGTGTTGTCAACATTGATTCAACAGTTCTTTGCCAGGCACCGAAGCTTCGAAAATATATTGACGAAATGCGCGCAAACATTGCGAATGCGTGCGGCATTGATATTGCAGACGTCAGCGTTAAAGCCACAACCGAAGAGGGACTCGGTTTTACCGGCGCCGGCGAGGGTATTGCCGCCCACGCCGTCTGTCTGATTGAAAAGGTTTAATTTCCTGCTTTCTGCGGCAAAATATCAGTGGTAAAAAGTTGCGTCTTTTTGACGCGAACAAAAAGGAGTTTTTCCATGACCGAGTTTGAAACAAAAAAAGCGAGAGCCGAAGAGCTTCGCAAAATTATCGAATATCACAACAAAAAATATTATGAAAATGATGAGCCGGAAATTGAAGACTTTGAATATGACAGGCTTTTGCATGAACTTATTTCGATTGAAGAGGAGTTTCCGGAACTTTCCGTTCCCGATTCGCCGACAAAGCACGTCGGCGGAAAAGCAAGTTCGCAGTTTTCTCCCGTTGTTCACGCCGTTCGAATGGAAAGTCTTCAGGACGCTTTTTCAAAGGAAGATGTTCTTGATTTCGATTCAAGAGTGCGTGAAAACGCCGGAGACGCAAAGTATGTTGTTGAACCGAAAATCGACGGACTTTCGGTAAGTCTTGAATATGAGAACGGCGTTTTTGTCCGCGGCTCAACAAGGGGCGACGGACAGACAGGCGAAGATATTACGCATAACCTCAAAACAATTGCGTCAATTCCCATGCGGCTTAAAAACGCTCCTGCGTTTCTTGAAGTGCGCGGCGAAGTTTATATGCCAAAAGCGGTTTTTCTTGAACTTGTTAAAAAGCAGGAACTTGACGGCGAAAAGCCGTTCAAAAATCCGCGCAACGCCGCCGCGGGTTCGCTTCGCCAAAAGGACGCGAGAATCACAAGAAAAAGAAAACTTGATATTTTTGTTTTCAACGTTCAGCAGATTGAGGGAAAAACGCTTGAAAGCCACAAGGGCTCGCTTGAATATCTTCGCTCGCTCGGCTTTAACATCATTCCGTTTTATAAAGAGTGCGGCAATATAACCGAAGCGCTTGAAGAAATTGACCGCATAGGTTCCGTCCGCGGCGAATTGAGCTTTGACATCGACGGCGCGGTTATCAAGGTTGACGATTTTTCAAAACGCAAAGCACTCGGTTCAACGTCAAAGTTCCCGAAATGGGCAATTGCGTTCAAATATCCGCCGGAGGAAAAGGAGACTGTTTTGCTCGGAATCGACATAAACGTCGGACGTACCGGTGTGCTCACTCCAACCGGAGTTTTTGAACCGACTCTTCTTGCCGGCTCAACGGTCAGCCGTGCAACGCTTCATAATCAGGATTTCATTGCGGAAAAAGATATCCGAATCGGCGATAAAGTCATCATCAGAAAAGCGGGAGACATCATTCCGGAAGTTGTGTGCGTTGTTGAACACGGCGAAAATTCAATGCCGTATATCATGCCGACACAGTGTCCTTCCTGCGGTTCAAAAACCGTTCGCGAAGAAGACGAAGCCGCACTTCGTTGCCTCAATCCCGATTGTCCGAGCCAGCTTTTGCGCAACCTTATTCATTTCTGTTCGCGTGACGCAATGGATATCGAAGGGCTTGGCGATTCCGTTCTTTCGGTTCTTGTTGAGAAAAAAATGATAAAAACCGCCGCCGATATTTATAAGCTTGATTTTGAAGAAGTTGCTTCGATTGAGCGTTTGGGCAAAAAGAGCGCGAACAATCTCAAAGCCGCAATTGAAAAATCAAAGAAAAACGATTTGTCGCGCCTTGTTTTTGCGCTCGGTATTCACCATATCGGTCAAAAGGCGGCAAAACTTCTTGCCGCGCGTTTTGGTTCAATGGATAGCATCATTTCCGCAACCGCGCAGGAAATCGGAGAAATTGACGGCTTCGGCGAAATTATGGCGCAAAGCGTTGTTGATTTCTTTTCGCTTGAAAAAAGCCGCGAACTTGTTTCTCATCTCAAAGCCTGCGGCGTAAACATGGAAAGCAAACAAACCGTTGTTGACAAAAGATTCGAAGGAATGACCTTTGTTCTTACCGGAACGCTTTCAACCTATACGAGAGCCGAGGCCGGAAAGATTATTGAAGATTTTTCGGGCAAAACCGCGTCCTCGGTTTCAAAAAAGACAACCTATGTTCTTGCCGGAGAAGACGCGGGAAGCAAGCTTCGAAAAGCGCAGGAGCTCGGAGTAACCGTAATTTCAGAAGAAGAGTTCGCCGAAATGATAAAGTAATTTGTCGGGACTGCCGCTTTTTTGCGGCGGTTCCTTTTTCTGCGCCGAGACTATAAAAAGCGACAGAAAATATATAAAATCAGAGCTTAAAAATGTGAAAATTACTATTCACAAATTGAAAAATTGTGGTATAATATATCCGTCGGAGTTCGGATAGGATAAATCTGTCTTGTTCCGATTTAAACTAAGACCCGGAGGTGCAAAAACGCTTGGAGCGCATTATTGCCATTGACAGACTTGAACATGCGGTGAGCCTTTTCGGTTCGTTCGATGAAAACATCAAACTTATTGAAAACGAATTTTCCGTCTCGGTTTTAAGCCGCGGAAGCGAACTTAAAATTCAGGGCGATGAAGAAAACTGCGCCCTTGCCGAACGCGCCGTGAACGGTCTTCTTTCTCTTGTTTCAAAAGGGGAGGCGCTGA
>DKDD01000186.1:8669-8949 GCA_002451715.1 Ruminococcaceae bacterium UBA6857
CGATATGTGATTTCTCTTGTCAGAGACGGAAGCGAAGAAAAACTTTCTTCAATGGGAAAAGACTGTGTTTGCATTACCGCCAAAGGAAAACCCGTCAAAGCAAAAACCCTCGGTCAAAAAAAATATATCGAAGCCATCAAAAATAACACTATTGTTATCGGTGTCGGTCCTGCCGGAACGGGAAAGACCTATCTTGCCGTTGCAATGGCAGTCAGTGCTTTCAGAGCAAAAGAAGTCAACCGAATCATTCTAACCCGTCCCGCCGTTGAAGCGGGCGAAA
>DKDD01000186.1:8984-9143 GCA_002451715.1 Ruminococcaceae bacterium UBA6857
ATTTGCAGCAAAAGGTTGACCCTTATCTTCGTCCTTTGTATGACGCGCTTTTCGATATGCTCGGGCCGGAAAGTTTTCAGCGCTATCAGGAACGCGGAAACATTGAGGTTGCTCCGCTTGCATACATGCGCGGCCGTACTCTTGACGACAGCTTCATCA
>DKDD01000186.1:9223-12721 GCA_002451715.1 Ruminococcaceae bacterium UBA6857
AGATGAAAATGTTTTTGACGCGGCTTGGGTTCAATTCAAAAATCGTCGTAACCGGCGATATCACGCAGATTGACCTTCCCGACGGAAAACGTTCGGGTTTGGTTGACATAATAAAGATTCTTAAAAATATCGACGATATTCAAACCGTCCGTTTTTCGGAAAAGGATGTTGTTCGCCACAGATTGGTTCAGGACATAATCAAGGCATATGAAAAATATGAGGAGGCGCACAAAAGAAAATGAAAGACAAAATCAAAGTCATCATCAGCAATAATCAGCACGTTGAAAAAATTCCCACCGGCGTGCGGATGCTCATCAGACGTTGCTGCAATGCCGTTTTGGTCAACGAAGGCTTTAAAGGATCTGCGGAAATCAGCGTTTCAATCGTTGATGATGAAACTATACATAAACTCAATCTCGAATACCGCGGTGTTGACCGTTCAACCGACGTTCTTTCGTTCCCGCTCGGCGTGAACGGCGTTTATGACGTCAACAACGACACCGGTGCGCAAATGCTCGGCGATATTGTAATTTCGATTGAACATGCAATCAAACAGGCAAAGCTTTACGGTCATACCTTTGACCGCGAAATCGCTTTTTTGACCGTTCATTCAATGCTTCATCTTCTCGGCTATGACCACGAGCCGGGTGGACTTGAACTTGTCCGTATGAGAGAAAAGGAAGAAGCCGTTCTCACTCAGCTCGGTCTTGTCAGAAGCGGAAGCTATTACACAATGGAAGAATAATTATTGAAAGGAAGCCGAAGAAAGCGGGCATGTGTTCCGGCTTTCTTCGGTGTTTTTTGTATGAAAAATTACAGATACTTATTTAAAAGCTTTTTTTACGCTTTTCGCGGAATCGTTTCAACAATACAGACCGAACGCAACATGCGTATTCATCTGACCTGCATTGTTTATATGTTTTCGATCCTCGGCTTGACCGATTGGTTTGTGCTGACACGGCTTGACTGGGCGGCGCTTATTTTTGCAAGTGCGCTTGTAATTGCCGGCGAACTTTTCAATACTGCGGTTGAGAACGCCGTTGACCTTGCAACGAGTGAATACAACGAATTTGCAAAAAAAGCAAAAGACGCCGCCTCCGGTGCGGTACTTGTCTGTGCAATCGGCGCGGTTGCGGTCGGACTTTTTGTTTTGCTTCAGCCTGCGGCTTTTTCCGCAATGTATAATTATTTCCGCTCTGAACCGCTCATGTTTGCGCTGTTTGTCTTGAGCATAATTCCGGCAACGCTGTTCATTTTCTTTGGGTTCGGAAAGAAAGAGGGTAAAAAATGATTGACCGTTTTTCAAGAACGCGCCTTCTTTTCGGCGATGAGGGCGTTGAAAAGCTTCAAAAAGCAAAGGTTGCGGTGTTCGGAGTCGGCGGAGTCGGCGGTTTTGCGGCAGAAGCGCTTGCAAGAACGGGTGTCGGCACGCTTGAAATTATTGACAGCGACACCGTGAGTCTCACAAACATCAACCGCCAGATAATTGCCCTTGAAAGCACGATTGGACAAAAAAAGGTTGATGTTCTCAAAAAAAGACTTCTTGACATTAATCCGGAGATTACCGTCATTGCGCGCGACGAGTTCTTTTTGCCTGAGACTTCAAAAACATTTGATTTTTCTTCGTATGATTATGTTGTTGACGCAATAGACACGGTCAGCGGAAAAATTGAACTTGTTATGAAAGCAAAAGAAGCAGGCACGCCGATAATTTGTTCAATGGGTGCCGGCAACAAACTTGACCCGACACGTTTTGAAGTTGCCGATATCTATTCAACGTCGGTTTGCCCACTTGCGCGTGTAATGCGTACCGAGCTTCGAAAAAGGGGAGTCAAAAAGCTTAAAGTTGTCTACTCAAAAGAGCCTGCGCAAAAGCCGCGCAAAAGCGAAGAACAAAGCGGAAAACGTCAAACGCCCGGCTCGCTTGCTTTTGTTCCCTCCGTCGCGGGATTAATTATCGCTTCGGAAGTTGTGAAAGATATTGTGGGGTATTGATAACTTAACCAACAACAACGACGGATGTATTTTGCTTCCGTCGTTGTTGTTGATACATTATGCATAAGAAAAAATCAGCGCATCGTTTTTTCGGTGCGCTGAAACTTTTATTCAAAGATTTTATTTAACAATGCTTACTCCGGTCATTTCCTCCGGCTGAGCAATTCCCATAATTTTGAGCATTGTCGGTGCGATGTCGCAAAGCTTTCCGCCGTCGCGAAGTTCGCACTTGTGGTTAACAACAACAAACGGAACGGGGTTCGTTGTGTGTGCAGTGAACGGTGTGCCGTCTTCGGCAATCATCTTGTCTGCGTTGCCGTGGTCTGCGGTGATGAGCATTACGCCGCCCATTTCTTTGATTGCGTCCGAAACTCTGCCAACGCACTTGTCAACGGCTTCAACCGCTGCTTTTGCCGCTTCAAAAACGCCCGTGTGACCAACCATGTCGCAGTTTGCAAAGTTGAGAATGATTGCGTCATACTTGTTTGACTTAACAGCTTCAACAACCTTGTCGGTAACTTCGTATGCGCTCATTTCCGGCTGCATGTCATAGGTTGCAACTTTAGGTGAAGCAACAAGGATTCTGTCTTCGCCCTTAAACTGCTTTTCAACGCCGCCGTTGAAGAAGAAGGTGACATGAGCATACTTTTCGGTTTCGGCAATACGAAGCTGAGTAAGACCGAGGTCGGAGATGTATTCGCCGAAGGTGTTTTTGAGTGACTGCGGCTTGAACGCAACGTGAACATTCGGCATTGTTGCGTCGTACTGAGTCATGCAGACATAGTAAAGCGGGAAGAAACCGTTCTTTCTTTCAAAGCCTGTGAAAGCTTCGTCAACAAAAGTACGGGTGATTTCTCTTGCTCTGTCCGGACGGAAGTTGAAGAAAACAACGGAATCGTTCGCTTTTACCGTTGCGCCTTCAAGGCAAACGGTCGGAATAACAAATTCGTCGGTCAGGTGCTTTCCGTCTTCGTCAATCGTTTCATATGACTTTTTGATTGCTTCAACGGGGTCGGCCGCTTTAATTCCTTCGCCGTAAACCATTGCGGCATAAGCCTTTGAAACTCTTTCCCAGCGGTTGTCGCGGTCCATTGCATAGTAACGGCCCATAACGGTGGCAACCTTGCCTACGCCGATTTCGTTAAGCTTTGCAATTGTTTCAGCAACGTAATCTGCGCCGGAAGCCGGGGGAACGTCGCGTCCGTCAAGGAAGCAGTGAACAAAAACTTTTTCAAGTCCCATTCTTTTTGCAAGCTCAACGATTGCATACATGTGCGTGTTGTGGCTGTGAACGCCGCCGTCGCTCATGAGTCCCATGAGGTGAAGAGCGGAACCGTTCTTTTTGCAGTTTTCCATTGCGCCGACAAGCGCTTCGTTCTCAAAAAAGTCGCCGTCCTGAATGGATTTTGTGATTCTTGTGAGTTCCTGGTATACAACGCGGCCTGCGCCGATGTTTGTGTGACCGACTTCGCTGTTGCCCATCTGACCGTCGGGAAGACCTAC
>DKDD01000154.1 GCA_002451715.1 Ruminococcaceae bacterium UBA6857
CAATAATCGAAAACTTTAAAGGTGAACTTGATGAAAAGGTCAAAGAACTTTAAAACAACAGTAATTATTCTTGCCGTTGCCGCGGCAATCGTGCTTGCCTATGTTGTTCAGGGAATATACTTCAGTTATACAGGCTCCGTGCAAACCGAATATATTTTTGAAACTTCGGACAAACAGGTGGTTTCGGTTGATTCCTTTGTTGTTCGCGACGAAAACAGAACCGAAAACGGGAACAATATTTCAATCCTCAAAAAGAACGATTCGCGCGTCTATGTTCCTATTGTTTCCGACAGCGCAAGCGTTGCAAAGGGAGAGACGATTGCCCTTTCTTTCGGAAGCGAAAGCGAAGCCAAGGCATATAGCGAAAGTTTGCTTCTTGATGAAAAAATCGACCATCTTACTCAGCTTCAGGATCAGGGCAATTTCAGCCACATCAACGTTATGACGCTCAACGGGGAAATTTCAACCGCAGTGAGCGATTATATGAAAATAATCGAATCCGGTGATTACGCAAATCTTGACGAAGCTGTTCGCAACATCAGCTATAAAATCACAACAAGGCAGATTGCAACGGGAACAAAACTTGATTTTTCTCCGCTCATTTCGGAATATCGAAAAGAAAAGAAGAGTCTTCTCAAATCCGTCAGCGGAAAAAAAGCCGTGAAAACCGAATACGCAGGCTACTTTGTAAGTTCGGTTGACGGTTATGAGGGCGTATGCAGCTACGACGAAATTGCAAAAGGCAATATCGACTCCTCCGACGTTCAAAAGCTTCTTGAAAGCAAGGCGCAAAAGCAGGACGGTGCGTTCGGAAAAATCATCGGTCAGCACACATGGTATCTTGTCTGCAACATTCCTCTTGCGCAGGCTTCGGTCATAAAAACCGGATATTACGTTGAGGTCAGCTTTCCCGATAAGGGCATAAACGACCTTGATATGTCGGTTGAAAGCGTTTCAAGCCGCGCCGGAGACACAATCGCCGTTGTTCTCAAATGTACATCAATGAACAAGGCAATCTCGTCGCTTCGAAAAGAAAAAGCGCAGATTACCGTGAAAACATATACCGGCCTTCGAATCAGCAATGAAGCGCTCACCGCAGACGAAAACGGAACCGAGGGCGTTTACACCCTCAACGGAAAGCGCGTTGCATTCAAGCCGATTAATATCATTCATTACGGCGATAATTATGTTATCGCTTCTGCCGTAACTTATTATAACGACGACGGCAGCGTAGACTATGAAAAAACCGCAAGTGCCGAAATCAAGGCATTTGACAGAGTAATTACAAAGGGGCGAAATTTAAGTGACGGAAAAGTTATCGGTTGACGAAAGGTTTAAAAATATCGAACATAACCTTGAATATATCAACGAAAGAATTAAAGAAGCCGCCGAAAAAAGCGGAAGAAAACGCGAAGATGTCAAGCTCATGGCGGTTACAAAAACCGTTGAGCCGATCTTCATAAATCACGCGATTGGCTGCGGAATTGACCTCATCGGGGAAAACAAGGTTCAGGAGTTCCTTTCAAAAGAGGAATATCTTAAACTTGAAAATTGCCGCGCTCATCTCATCGGTCATCTTCAGACAAACAAGGTTAGGCAAATTCTCGGCAGGGTTGACATGATTCAGTCTGTTGACAGTTTGAAACTTGCAAAGGAAATTGAAAAACAGGCCGAAAAACTTGATATCACCGCCGATTGCCTTATTGAAGTCAACGTCGGCAACGAAGAAAGCAAAACCGGAATCGACTTTGATTCCGTGCCTGCGCTTCTTGAAGAAATTGCTTCAATGAGCCGTGTTCGGGTCAAAGGACTCATGGCAATCCCCCCGATTTGTGAAGATGACGAAAAATTGTGCAAATATTTTGAAAAAATGCACGGATTGTTTGTTGACATTAAGGCTCAAAATATAGATAATATAAGAATGGAGATTCTTTCAATGGGAATGTCCGGCGACTATGAAAAAGCGATTACCTGCGGAGCGAATCTTGTTCGCATAGGATCTTCGATTTTCGGTCCGCGTTTGTATTAATAATTTTTGATAAAAAAGGAAAGGAAATTTATAAAATGAAATTCTTGGATAACTTAAAGGACGGTTTCAAAAAAGCTGTCAGCTTCTCTGACGAAGACGATTTCGACGATGATGAAAACTATGGCGATGATGATTTTGACGATGATGACGATTACTATGAGGAAGAAGAACCGGTAAAAGAAACCAAAAAATCGTCAGGATTCAAAACAAAGTTCGAAGCTCCCTCGGCACCGAGCGCATATAATCCGCCCGAATACGGACAGAAGACTTCAAGCGAACCTTCTTCATACGGATTCAAAGCGCCGAAAGCGGCTTCAAATCTTTACAAGATGGACGCAAAGCCGCAGCAGAAAAAGCTCAAGGTCACTTTGTTTGTTCTTGAAGATATGGATGACGCGAGAAACGTTGCCGATTGCATGATTGAAAGGGGAGTTGTTACCCTTGCCGACATGACAAAGCTTCCCACCGAAAGCGTTCGCCGCGTTCTTGATTTCCTTGACGGAGTTAAATATGTCTGCAAGTCGAAAATTGAAGTTATTGCCGAAAAGATTTATCTTATCGTTCCGGAAGCCGCAGAGCTTTCAGGCGACTTTTTCGGTCAGGTGGATAAGCCCTCTTTCTTTTAATTAACAGATTAAAAAACGGAAAACGCTGATTTCTTTTTCAGCTAATATGTTCAATCGGAGGATGATTCAAAATGATGGTTCCGAATCAAATAAAAATGCAAAGCTTTTCTCCCATAGGCCGCGGCGCATATAAATCAAGCGAAGTTGATACGTTCGTTTCGCGCATTTATGCAAATTATAACGAACTTTACAACGAAAACGCAGAACTTAAAAAGAAATTTGCTTCGCTTCGCGACATTATTGAAGAATACAACGCCGGAAAAAATGCAATCGCAACGGCTCTTGTAAAGGCGCAGACCGTTGCGGATCAAACCGTTGAAAGCGCAAAAAATGCTTATGATGCAATGCTTGCCGACGGCGAAAAAAAGGTTAAGGCTCTTATTGACGAAAAAACAAAAGAGGCCGAAAGCTATGCCGAGGAAATTAAGAAAAAGGCAGACGCTTACCTTGAAAACGTTAAAGCAGAACTTCAAAAAGCAACAGAGCAGACAAAAGAAGAGTCTGAAAAATATGTTGCCGAAATCAACGAAAAAGCAAAAACTATCATTGAAAACGCAAACGAAAAAGCGGCAAAAATCGTTGCAAATGCTTATGGCGACGCAAAACGCGCCGAAGACAAAAAGAACGAAATCATCCTTGAGGCAAAAAAGCAGCTTTCAACCGTTAAAGACGAGCTCACCTCTTTCAAAAAAGATTCACTTAATCTTATGAAAGACCTTCTTCCGAAACTTGAAGCCCTTTCGATTCCCGATATAGAAATCGAAAGTGAAGAGCAAGCGGATGAGGTTGCCGCAATTGAACCGATTGAAGAGCCGGAAAATGACGAGCTTCCCGTTTTCAAAGGCGCTGAAATTGATATTTCGGATATCGGAGAAGACAGAACAACCGTTGTTAAAGAAGAAAAAGCTCCCGCAAAAGCCTATATCCCCGACGCCGACGAATATGTTAAACATATTTTTGACACTATCGACATTCCAAATTCTTCCGACAGTGAAGAAACGGATATTTTCGGTCAAAAGAAAAAGCCCGCAGCCGGCGTAGGCTATAACGGAAACAAAACAAGTTTCAGCGTTTCAGACAACATCGACCTTTTTTCGGACGATGACGATTAATTTTTAGGTTGGTGCATATGCTTCAAATCGTATCACTGCTTGTTGTTGCGGCACTCACCGCAATTGATCAGATTATTAAATATTTTGTTGTTGCCGATTTAAAGCCGATTGGGGAAAAGGTTCTCATTCCCGGAGTGCTTCGTTTGACTTATGCTGAAAACGACGGTGCAATGATGGGTATGCTCGGCGGAAAAGCGAACGTTATGATGATTGTCACCTTGGTGATACTCGTTGTTATGCTTGCTGTTCTGCTTTCGAAAAAGCTCAAATTCGGTTTCAATTACTGCTGCTTTGTTGCAATCATCGCAGGCGGCATCGGCAATCTTATTGACAGGTTCAGACTCGGCTATGTAATTGATTATATCGACGTTCTTTTTGTGAAGTTTTATGTTTTCAATTTTGCCGATTGCCTTGTAACCGTCGGCGCATTCCTTATAATCGGATATCAGATTTATGAAATAATCAAAGAAACAAAGGAAAAAAAGGAAAAGCAAAATGGTTGACGCAATGATAATCACCGTTGATGAAAATTCTGTCGGTGAAAGAATAGATAAGGTCATTTGTGCTTTTTCGGGCGAACTTACCCGTTCGGGCGTTCAAAAAATGATGGAAAGTGGCGCAGTATGTGTCGGCGGAAAACCCGTCAGCAAAAATTACAAGGTCAAACTCGGCGACAAGATTTCTCTTGTAATTCCGAAACCGCGCGAACTCGAACTCACGCCCGAAAACATTGAACTCGACATAAGATATGAAGACGACGACCTTCTTGTTGTCAACAAGCCGAAAGGAATGGTTGTTCACCCGGCGGCAGGAAATTACGACGGAACGCTTGTTAACGCACTTTTGTATCATTGCAAAGACAGCCTTTCGGGCATTAACGGCGTGATAAGGCCGGGAATAGTTCACCGAATTGACAAGGATACAAGCGGACTTTTGATTGTTGCAAAAAACGATTTTGCACATATTTCGCTTGCCGAACAAATTAAAGCACATTCCTTTTCAAGAGAATACCAAACGGTTGTTTACGGCGGTTTCAAAAACGAAGAGGGGACTGTTGACGCCCCGATCGGCCGCCACAGCGTCGACCGCAAAAAAATGTGCGTGACCGAAAAAAATTCCAAGCATGCGGTCACACATTATGAGGTTGTTGAACGTTATAAGGGCTTTACCCATCTTCGCGTTCGCCTTGAAACCGGAAGAACCCACCAGATAAGAGTCCACATGGCTTATATCGGTCACCCCGTTGCCGGCGACCCGGTTTACGGTCCCAAAAAGGTAATCACCGAGCTTCACGGTCAGTGTCTTCATGCAGGACTCATCGGTTTTCGCCACCCGCGAACGGGAAAACACATTGAAATTGTCAGCGAACTTCCGGAATATTTCACACAGTTTTTAAGGAGACTTGAAAATGACAGATAAAAAACTGCCGCTTTCCGATTGGCTCATTGCTTCGGATATTGACGGCACTTTGAACGACAAACGAAGAAAACTTCCGAAAAGAAATTTTGATGCCATTCAAAAGTTTGTTTATGAATACGGCGGACACTTTATTCTTTCGTCCGGAAGATCCATCGAATCAATGCGAAAGCATTTTAAAAAGCTTAAACTTAACAGCGGTTACGCGGTTTTCATCAACGGCGCAGGCGTTTATGATTATGAAAAAGAAAAGATTCTTTGGATAAGTCCGATAAACGAAAAAATCACCGCACTCATCAAAGACCTTTCAAAAAAATTCCGTTTCGCAACGGTTCAAATCATTACACCGTATGAGGCGGAAATCGTCAAACCCACTCTTTCGGCATTTATTCTTGCAAAAACAAGCAAGCTTCCGATTAAGTATTTCAAAAGCATTGACGAACTTGAAACGGGAAATTGGTGCAAAGCAATTTTCACCGGACTTCCGTTTGTAATTTCAAAAGTTGAAAAGGAAGCAAAAGAAAAAAGCAGCACAACAACAAACCTTATGAGAACCTCGCCGTTTTCTTTTGAAATTGTTAATGAGGGAACAAATAAGGGCGTTGCGGTTATGAAAGTTGCCGAAATTCTCGGCATTGATAAGTCAAAAACAGCAGCCATCGGGGATTACTTCAACGATTACGAAATGCTCAAAGCGGTCGGACTTCCGGCTTGCTGTGGTCAGGCTCCGCAGGGCATGAAAGACATCGCAAAGCTTGTCACCTGCCATTGCAACAAGGGCGCGGTTGCTGATTTGATAGATTATATCATCAAACAAAATTGTAAGTAATTTGGTTTTTATGTTCGGCAAAGGCTGATGCGAAAAAACCACTTTATAAAAAAGGAGGAAATATCATTGGAAAACACCAAAAAGCTTGAGCTTAAAAAGCTCGCCTGCAAGGTGAGAATGGGCGTTATCGAAGGTACTTTCAACGCC
>DKDD01000165.1:0-780 GCA_002451715.1 Ruminococcaceae bacterium UBA6857
ACCGCTTACTGCAGAGCCTTTTCATATTTACATTATACACAGCCGCCCGATATTTGTCAAGCGGCTGTTTCTTTGTTTGAAATATTGTTTCATTCGGCAAAGGTGTATCATTTTGCGGTTACCGAAACGCCTTTTTGACGATAATTTGAAACACCGGCGGGATTTTTTGCGCGGACGGTATAAGTGTATCGAATGTTGCTTTTTGTGTTTCTATCGACAAAATAACGCTTTTGCGTTGTACCGAGCCGTTTCCACGAACCGCCCGAGGTTTTTCGATAGACAATGTAATACTTTGCGCCGGCGGTTTTTTTCCATGTTACGCGAATGCCGTTTTTTGTGTTTTGTGCTTTTTGAAGAACGGGCGCGGCGCATTTTTTCATCGGTATCTTTTGCGTTTTCAAAACTTTTTTGCAGTCAAGACATTCCCTGTGTTTTGAACCTGCGGAAGAAGCGGTTGCCTTTTTGTCTGTTTTCCAGCCGCCGATTCTTTCGTGAAGACAGATTATTTCAAGCGAAAGTGCGCCGTTTTGGGCAAATTTATGTGCGGCTGAATTTTTTTCGCATTTAAGTTTGAAAGAACCGATTTTGCGGTAGCTTTCGCCGGATTTATAATATCCGAAAGCGTGGGGAGAAATATATTTGACGTTTTTCAAAACCGTGAGATTTGCAGGTGAACCGAGAAATGAATCTTCCGCAATGCCAACAACGTTTTTTTCAATTTTCAGTGTCTGCTTTGTGTTTTCGCTTTGAACGATCCAGTTGCCGATATATTTGATTTCG
>DKDD01000165.1:808-4854 GCA_002451715.1 Ruminococcaceae bacterium UBA6857
ATATTTGATTTCACCTTTCTGTGCATTCACCGCGGCGGTGTTTTCGAATGCTCCCGCACCGATGAATTGAATGTTTTTTGAAAGAACGATGTTTTTGAGCGCGGTGCAGTTTTCAAACGCGCCTTTTCCGATTGAAACAACGCTGTCCGCAATTGTGATTCTTGAAAAGCGACTTTCGGCAAAAGCATATTCGCCAATGTATTTCACGTTTTTAGGAATGGTTATTTCAGGCAGAAAGTAAGGATGATGACCGTCGGCATCGGGCGAAAAAACTCGGTCGGCAATTCCCGTTGTACTTTCTCTGATTGAAAACTCTTCGCCTTCCGTTCCGTGCGGAAAATCTTCATATCCGATGAGCCACGTTCCCCAATAAATTCCGCCGATGTTTTGGTTGTTGGAAAGGGGCGTGTCGTCGAACGGATTATAGCCGACACTTTTGAGGTTTGGCGGGCAGTCAACAAAGGCGGCTTCGGTTTTTGCAAAGGCAAGCGCACCGATTTTTTCAAGTGTATTTGGAAGCGTGATTGCACTAAGGCGCGAACAGCCGAAAAATGCCCTTTCTTCAAGCGCTTTGAGTTTTTTTGAAAAACGAACCGTATTGAGCAGTTCACAGCTTTCAAACGCACTTTTTCCGATTGAGGTTACGCTGCCCGGAAAGGTTACCGAAAGACAGTCGCTTTCAAAAAATGCGTCATCACCGACGGAAACAACGGCTTTTCCGCCGATTGTTCCTGGAATTACTACGTTTTCTTCGTTGCCGATATAGCGGACTATTTCGGCCGTATTTGCATTCAGAGCGCGGTATTCGAAGAAATCCGAACCGTCTGTTCCGGCGGCAAAGGATAAAAATGTCAAAGAAAAAAGAAGGAGAAAAAGAACCGATGAAAGAAAAAGCGGCTTTATAATTTTATTTTTTGTTCTTTTCATGGAATCTCCTTTCAAAAAATAAAAAGCAAAAGCCCTTTCAAGGCTGCGACGCTTTGAAAGGGCATATCGGTGTTTTGTTTTTACGCAACGGTTTCCGAAACGAAGTCTGCGTCGAAGCATGAGCAGGAAACATAGTTTTCTCTGCTGTCGGCATTCTTTGCGTTCTTCTTTTCAATGAGCTTTGTAACTGCAACATAAACGCCTGCGATTGCGGCGGAAACGGCAGCGATGATTGCAAAAATCTTAAAAATTTTCTTGAAAGTATCCATATCAAAATTCCTCCATTTGTCAATTTGGTTCATTATATCACAAAAAAGCAATCAAGTCAACCAAAAAGAAAATTTAATAAGTTATTTTATAATTGCTTACATAGCTACCGTGGAGCGAAACGGTTATCGGAACAAGCATTTTTCCCTCGCCGTTTGCTTCGGAAACAACAAGCGTGTGGGTCATTGAAGTGATTCTTCCGCTTTTGTCAACGTCTGCTTCAATTGTTGAATTGTCATATGTGATGTTGAGCGTTGTGATTTTTGCGGAAGAGGGAAGACCGAGCGAATCGGTGTTGATAACTTCCATTGAATTCGAATAACCATCTGCCGGCGAAGAAAGGGTTTGAACCGCCTTGCCGAGTTTTATCACCATTTTGTATCCGCCGTCGGAAGATTCGGTCGCGTCTGCCGAAGTAACGATGTCTGCGCCGAGCGAAGCGTTTGAACCGAGCGGAGCAATGACCGCATTGGGTGATTTTCCGCTTGACGGATCGGAACCGTTTGAAAAATTATAGGTTACGGGGTCGGTGTTCGTGTTGTTCTTAATCATTGAAGAAGCGATGTTTTGAACCGAAGAACCGCCTGAAATATCGTCGATGTCAACCGTGAGGATATCCTGCTTGACAAGGGTGAATGAAGAGGTGTTTTTGAGTTTGTTGACAGCTTCGTTATATGCCGCGATCACTTCACCCTTGCTTTTCGGAATCGAATCTTTTTCTGCGGCCTTTGAGCTGTTGCGAATCTCCTGCGCAACCGAAGCTGCTTCGCTTGCTTGCTTTGATTTTGACTCTTCAATTACCCATGCCGGGTCGGAAACGGAAACGTTGGTGCTGACCTGGTTGCCGTTCATGGTGTATTTCGGCTGTGTTGCCGTGCTTTTGCTCGGCGTGGCAGATGAAGAAACAGGCGAAAGCGAAGAAAGCGGAAGAGAACTGTTTTCGTTTCGCTGTTTTTTAACTTGACTTGAAGCGATGAGAAAGCTTATGCAAAACACCCAGATCGCCGCAACGGCAAGTGCGCCGATTTGAATCATTTTCTTTTTTTCCATTGCTCTCGTCCTTTCGAATTGAATTTTTGCAGAAATTAAGAGGATACCATAGTATCCTCTTAATTTAAGTTTTAGTTAAAAATCGGATTATCTTGTGAATGTATAAGAATTATTGACGGTTCCCGAAACAACAAACGAAATGGTCATTTTTCCGCTTATAACCATGCTCATGCTGATTGAAAACGGACTTGAAACTTCGAGCGAATCGAGCGTTCCGTTTGCGTTGATTTTTCCGATGACTGTTGAAGCGCCGACCGAAGCTGTTGCCGAAGTGCCTTCGGCTGAAAGGTCCGCAATGCTTTCGGTAATGCTGTCAATGAATCCGGGGTGATAAAGAGCTTTGCTTTTTGCGTTTTGCTCTTCTTTTTTGAGGCTTACCTTAACGGTGTCGGTGCTGCCGCTTTTTGTAACGCTAACCGAGCTTATACCCTTGCTGAAAGAAGAAAGGTTGTGCTGGTCATAAAGATATGCCGGATGCGCGGCAGGGGAAACAAACGAGCTTAAATATGCGGTTCTTGTTCCAACTTGTTCGTTTCCGTCGGCGTCGGTGTACTTATACTGATATTTTCCGTATCCGTTGTTGAAGTTGACTGTAAGGTCATGGTTTTCGCCGAGCGAGCCGACAAGGTCTTCATCGCTCATGTTAAGATACTTCAAAAGGTCGGCAAGTGAGTTGAACGGAAGATCAAGAAGACCGTATTTGAGTCTGATGTTTTTAATTTGCGCATCAAACTTTGAAACGGAGCGGACGGTGACCGGCGTCGTTTCATACTTTGTGTTGTTGATTGCCTGAAGAAGGCGAAGCGTATAAAGTTCCTGGCTTTCGGCACTTGTTGCGGCAAAGTTCGGTGCGGCGGGGGTTGTGAACTTGACGGAAGATGTTCCGATAACGGCGTCGTTTCCGCTTACGGTGATTTCGGAATATGCAGAATCAAGAAGTGCCTTGTTCGGGTCAACGGCCTTGACGCGGTATTTGACCGAAGAAGCAACCGCCTGAACAACAACGGTGTATTCCGTTGAGGGGGCAAGGCGAAGGTCAATGCTTGTTGAGGTTGTTTTAACCGTGTCATTGAACATTGTTGAACTTGAAACAACGGAAGTTTGAACAAGATATTCCTTTACGCCGGGAACTGCGTTCCATGAAATTGTTGTGACGTAATCGGATTTCTTGGTCTGCTTTGCTTTAATATCGGAACTTACAACAATTGAATTGCTTGTTGTTTTTCCGACCGAGACCCAGGTTTTGTCCGTTGCGGGATTCATTTTTTCAACAATAAATTCAACGTTGTAGATCGGTGTCCACATAAGTGCCGCCGAAATGTTATAAACATTGTCTTTAATTTCGGGACGCTTTGAAGATCTGACATTTTCAACCGGAGAAACCCTTGCCGTTTTGAACGATACAACCGCGCTTCTTCCGTTGAGTTTTGTTCCGTCAATAGTTACAAAAGCGGCAACCGAGAAAGTGTATTCCGCATTTTCGGAAAGATTTTTAACGGTATAGGAATTGGTTTTCGATTCATAAGTTTTTCCCGTTGCGGTGTCTTTAACAACATATCCGTTTGCGCCGGGAACGGCAGTCCAGGAAAGGACGGCTGATTTTACGTCTGCGCTGAGAGCGGCTTTAAGGTTCGTTACGGCAGTGGGAAGTGTTTTTGCAAAAACTTCGGTACTGCTGATTTTTGCACCGCCGATTTCCGTTGTAACGCGGAAATAAAGCGAAGCGTTTGAAAGTCCGTTCACGGTATATGAAACGCGCGAAGTTCCCGAAGCCGTTACATCGTCAACCTTTGTCCAAGACT
>DKDD01000136.1 GCA_002451715.1 Ruminococcaceae bacterium UBA6857
AACGTCAACGGAACGGTTGATACCTATTCTCTCGGTCTTGTGCTTTATTCACTCATTAACCGCGGAAGACTTCCGTTCACCGAAAAATACCCCGAAAAGGTTACGGTGAATTCGCTCGATACTTCGCTTGAAAAACGCCTTGCCGGCGAAGAACTTCCCGAACCGGCACTTATGGACGAAGCGCTTTTCAAAATCATTAAAAAAGCTTGCGCTTTTAAGCCGGAAGAACGCTATCTTTCTCCGAAGCAAATGCTTTCCGACCTTAAAAACGCGCTTGAAAAAAAGCCGTTTGAAGAAACCGTCTATGAAGATGTCTATTCGGTAACAAACGAGAAAAAGGACGAGGAAAGCGAAAGCGCCGCACCGTCTTCCGAAATTTCGGAAGTTCAAAGCGAAAAAAAGCCGAAAAAAGCCGTTTCGCTTCGCGAAGAAATTTCGATTCCGGATGTTACTCCGATTGATTACGCCGGAAAAGAAGTTAAACCGCGCAAGAAAAAGCCGAGCAATTTTCAAACGCTTCCGTCGTCAAAAAAGAACAAGAAAAGGAACGCGGCGGAACTTAAAAAGCTCATCATTCTTTCCGCAATCGCATTGGTGCTTCTTGTTTTATTCATTGCGTCAATAGCGATGAAAATGAAAGGCGAAGATTTGACAACAACTCTTCCGCAAGCGTCACAGACTCTTATGATATACGGAGGTTATCTGCTGTATGGCATCTGAAATGATCGGTGAAATTTTAAAAGCCGAATCCGCAGCCCGAAAGGCGGAAGCCGCTGCCCAAAGGGAAGCAAACGAAATTATCGAAGCCACAAAAAAACAGGCGGAAATTTTTCATAAAGCCGCAATCGAGCAGGCAAAAAGCGAAGCCGCACTTTTTGTTTCCGAAGCGGAGCTGACCGCCGAGGGAATCATTAAACAGGCGAACAAGCTTGCCGCCCTGCGCGAAAAAAAGGTCATATACGAGATGGAAAAAAAATATGACAAAGCGATTGACCTGTGCTTGAAAAACATTGTTGAGTAAAACTTATTCGGCGGCTCTTTCCGCCCGGAAACATTTCAAAGGGGGTGTTTCAATTTGGCAAAAATAAAGCTTGTGCGCTTTGAAATTGCCGCAATTTTGGAAGAAAGCCGACGGCTGATTGATTTTCTTCAGCGCGCCGGAACAACCGAACTTACTTCAGCCGAACTTGAAGACGGTCTTTCGTCATATCAGACTTCTTCTCTTTGCCAAAGCTTTGAAAGAAAAAGCAGTCTTGCGGCAAAAAGTGCCGCAGTGCTTGAAAAATACTGCGAAATGAAAAAGCCGTTTCTTGCCTCTTTTTCCGATTGCACGGAAATCGGCTTTCAGGAATACCGAAGCGTTTGCGACGAAGCGGACGACATCATGCTTGTCTGCGACAAAATCAACGCTTTGAGCGACAAAATTGCTTTTGAAAACGGAGAAATCATTCGCCAAAAAACGCTGATTGATTATTATAAACCGTGGGAAAAGCTCGACATTCCGATGAGCTGCGTTCGAACGCAAAGCTCAAACGTCTTCATCGGCTATTTTAAAGAAGAACTTTCAAAAGACGACATAATCGCGGCAATCGCTTCTTCCGCGCCCGAAGCGGACGGCATTGACTGCGAAATCATAAGCAGCAGCAAAACGCAAACCTGCGTTGTTGTTTTTTGCTATCACGGCGACGCTTTGGCGGTTGAAAACGCGTTGCGCGAAAACGGTTTTGTAAAGCCGGACAACCCTGCAAAATCTCTCGTCTCGGTCGCAATCAAAAAATGCGACGATCTTATCAAAGAAAGCCGCGACAGAATCGAAAACTATTCGCTTGAAATTTCTTCAAACGCGTCGTTTTATGATAAAATTCGCCTGCTTTCCGATTACTATTCGGTTCAGGCGGAAAAATACCGTGCCGTTGAAAAAGCGGCAACGAGCGAACGCGCAATTTTCCTCAGCGGTTTTGTTCCGGAACGCGACAGCGAACAGCTCAAATTCGAAATTGAACGGCGCTTCACCGCGCAAATGGAAGTTTTTGAACCGGACTATGAAAACGAAGACGTTCCCGTTTTGATTGAAAACAGACCGTTTGCCGCCGGGGTCGAAAGCATCAGCAACATGTATTCGCCCCCGTCAAACAACGACATTGACCCGAACCCCGTAATGTCCGTTTTTTATTACGCCTTGTTCGGACTTATGCTTTCCGACGCGGGATACGGACTTTTGATGATTGCGGCCGCGCTTTTCGGAAAATTCAAGCTTAAACTTTCCGGCGCAAAAGCAAAAACAATGAGCTTTGCTTTTTGGTGCGGCGTTTCAACAACAATTTGGGGCATTCTTTTCGGCGGCTTTTTCGGCGATCTTATCCCGACCGTCTGCACCCACTTTTTGGGAATGGAAAAAGGCCCCGACCTTGCGCTTTGGTTCACGCCTGTTGAAAACAGCATGAAACTTTTGATGTTTTCGTTCGCGTTCGGTCTTGCACATCTTTATGCCGGCCTTGCGATTCGTTTTTATATGCTTGCAAAAAAGAAACAGTGGCTCGCCGCGTTTTGCGACGTTGTTCCGGTAATGGTTTTTGTTGCCGGATTCGCCGCTTTCGGCGCGAGTATGCTGACAACGGTTTCGCCGACGGTGAAAAGTGTCGGAACAAAACTTCTTGCGGTCGGCGCGGTACTGATCGTTCTTACATCGGGACGAAGCGCAAAGAACATTTTCGGAAAGCTCGGCGGCGGCCTTTACGGCCTTTATAACACAACAACGGGCTATTTAGGCGACATACTTTCCTATTCGCGTCTTCTTGCGCTGAGCCTTGTCACGGGTGTAATCGGCAACGTTGTCAATATGCTTGCGGCAATGTTCAATAACGTGATTTTGTTTATTTTGGTTTTCCTTGTGGGTCACGCGGTCAACATTTCCGTCAACCTCATCGGAACCTATGTTCACACAAGCCGACTTCAGTATGTTGAGTTTTTCTCAAAGTTTTATGAGGGCGGCGGACGGATTTTCACTCCGTTCAATCTTAATCTTAAACATTTTAAAATCAAGGAGGATACAATCAATGATTAATTTAGGTTTGGCACTTGCACTTTTCGGCGCGGCTTGCGCCGTTGTTCTTGCGGGTATCGGTTCGGCGAAAGGCGTCGGTCTTGCCGGTCAGGCTTCGGCAGGTCTTCTTTCCGAAGACCCCTCAATGTTCGGTAAGGTTCTCATTCTTCAGCTTCTTCCCGGCACACAGGGACTTTACGGTTTCCTTATTGCGATTTTGGTTCTTGTCAATGTCGGCGTGCTCGGCGGTTCGCCCGCGGAACTTACCTGGCAGCAGGGCGCATATTATCTTGTTGCGTGTCTTCCGATTGCGGTTGCGGGACTTTTTTCGGCAATTCACCAGGGAAAAGTTGCCGCTGCCGGCGTAAGTCTCATTGCCAAAAAGCCCGACCAGGTCGGAAAGGCAATCACAATGGCCTCGCTTGTTGAATTTTATGCGATTTTGCCGTTCCTCATTTCGCTCCTTGCCGTTCTCAGCATCGGCTGAGCCGCTTTTGAAAAAAACTTCAAAGGAGTGATATGATTGACCGGAATTGAAAAAATTGTTGAAAAAATCCGGGAAGAAAGCCTTCGAAAATGCGAAACGGTAATTGAAGAAGCAAAAGAAAACGGCACCGAAATTATTTTTGACGAAAAACAAAAAGCCCAAAAAGAGGCCGAAAAAATAATCGCCGAGGGCAAAAAGACCGCCGAAAAAAGA
>DKDD01000190.1 GCA_002451715.1 Ruminococcaceae bacterium UBA6857
AAACTTGTGCTGTACTCTTGAAGATAGCTTTCAAGACCGTCGTAATCCTTTTTCTTCAAAAGTTCCTGCATCAAAACAATGTGGTGGCGAACGTCATGCTTAGCATGCCTTGCCTCTGCGATTCGCTCTTTAAGGTTTTCATATTGAAGTTTCTGCATTGCAAGAATATGGTTCTTTTCGCGAAGCTTGAGGTTTTTGTCGCGCTCTGTGATAAGTCTTGCAACAATATAATAGACCAAGCTTGCGCCGATATTTATGAACAGAAGAAAAACCGCATTCTTCGGCTGAAGCGCAACATGAAGACTCGACTGCGAGGAATCGACATAGATTTCATAGTACCACAAAAGATAAAACGTTGCAGGAATGAGCCACAAGTATCGCCATTCAAAACCCGAAGGCTCCTTTTCAACCGCAGGGGTGTAAACTTTTTTCATGTATCCGAAAATCGGAATCAGCATAAATATTTCAACAAAAAAAGTTACAAGCGAAAACGACCAACGGTACGCTTGCGGCGCAAGGGACGGAAAAAGTAAACCCTCAATACACTTTGAGCCAACAACGGCAAGGTTCGCCGTGTTGGATATCATCAGCAAAGTGAAAAGTGCCTTTCCCCACGAAATTTTAACGGTGAGAAAATAGAACGCGGCATAAAGAATTGTGCTTACCGCGCTGACAAGTGCCGCTCTTCCGTTTGAAAAAAATGCTGCCCACAAGCCGAGCCAAAGCTGAATTACCGTCAAGAGACCTATCAGCACACCGGTTATCGGCTTTGAAAAGCGGAGCCTGTGTCTGAACGGATAAAGTGCAAGAATCAAGAACGGAAGAAAGTTTAAAATGGAGTATATGCAAACTTCCGCGATTCTGTAAAACGGCGGCATCACTCGTCACCTCCGTTGCGCAAAAGGTTAAAGCGAAAGTTCGCATAAGCTTCTTTAACCTCTTTAAGTTTTCTTCGGCTGATGGAAACTCTTGCGTTGCCGCTCATCAAAAAGATGTCATCAACCATTGAACGAACTTCATAAAAATTGACTATCACGCCCTTTGACGGGCTGCAAAAATACGGATATCCGCAAAGAAGCGGTTCGGTTTGCGCAAACGAAATTCGCGAGATGACATCGCTGCCGTTTTTGCAGTGAAAGGTCATGCAATGCGACGAAAAATCGGCATAAACAATGCCACGAAGCACAATCTGCTGCCCGTCGGGAAGTTTTATCGAACGCATAAGTTCAAGCTTATCAAGCTCAACACGGTCAAGCATTGCACAAAAATTTTCGTCGGTATACGGTTTTCTGAGATAATAGCAGGCGCCTACCTCATAGCTTTCAAAGGCAAATTCATTGCTTGAAGAGCAAAAAATGAGCTTCACCTTTTTGTCGGTTTCGCGGATTTTTCTTGCCGTTTCAATTCCGGTGAGTTTACCCATAAAAATGTCAAGAACAATAAAATCATAGCTTTCCGGCGTAAAAGAGGAAAGAAACTCTTCGCCGCTTGAAAAGCGCTTGACCGAAACGGAACTTCCTATATTATTTTGCAAAAGTTTTTCAAGGCGTTCAACGGAATCGGCGTCGTCATCAACAAGAGCGACTTTCATTTTTTGTCACCTGCCCGAAATTAAATTATTTTTAATATATCACATTGGGCAAATAAAAACAAGAGATAAAAGGCGTAAAACAACCGTTTGTGCCAAAAAGTAACCGCTTGTGCCAAAAGAATTGCATATTGACAGCTTTTATTATAGTATTATTGGTGACAAAGATTGCCGTTTTCGGCTTGAAGTCGATTTTCGGCAGAAAAACAAAAGGAGGTACCCTCATGAAAAAATCCAACGCCCTGCGCCTTTTGTCGGTAATTCTGACAATCGTTATGGTGCTTTCCGCAATGCCGTTTGCAATTTTTGCGGCCGACGGCTGTGAGCACCCCTCGGTAACAGACGATAACAAATGCACCGTCTGCGACGCCGAAATGAAAGCAAAAGTAACAAAATCAGACGCCACAGACATTTACTTTGAAAGCGTTGAAACTGCCCTTGCCGCCCTTCAAGGCACGGGATACTACGGCGCAACGCTCACACTTTTCGGCGATTACAGCTCGGATATCGAAGTCTCTTCCGGCAACTTCAGACTTAATGCAGGCGAACATACCGTTTCGGGCAACATTTATATCAAAGGAAGCGCTGTTTTTTCAATCACCGGCGGAACTTTCAGCGGTAATATCGAAGCTTTCGGCGGTTCCTCTGTTTACCTTTCCGGAGGTACTTATACCGGCACTCTCAAATCTCACGTTAAGTACGACGGCTTTAATTTGGACAACATTTCCGTTTCGGGAAAAGTTATCGCAGACGAAAAAGGTTGCGGCTTCAGAATAAACAGAGGTGTATACACGGGCGAAATTATACTCTCCGGCGGAGCAGACGTAATTACAAGTTATAGCGGCAATCCGGAAATTTCTACTGACTGCGTTGTTACCGTCAGCGATGAAAACAACGACGGCACATATTTTTCTGTTGAGACCGGCACTTTTTATGGTGCTGTAAACGTTCTCGGCGGTACATTTAAAGTGGACGGCTACGCAAGAATTGCCAATCTCAATGTTGCCGAAGAAGCGAACGTATCCTTGAGCGGCGGTACATATTTCCAAATCAACTGCACCGGCGAAAAGACATTATTTGACCTTCTTGAAAAAAGATATGTTTTTATCTCGGCATTTGACGCCGATACGGTAGTGCCCTGCAAAGACGTTTCATCGCTTTCTTCATCTGTCAAGGTCGTCGAATGTCCGGATCACAGCTTTGACGAAAACAATGCCTGCCCCGTTTGCTACGCTTTGGCAGAAGCACTTGTTATTGCAAGCGACGGAACAACTACCACCCACGACTACTTCGGTGATGCTATGAGCTATGCCCAGACTCTTTCGGGCGTTTCAACGGTAAAACTTTTTGATGACGTATATACCGATACTCCGGTTACGATTATGTCCGGAGACGGAATTGTTCTTGATATGGACGGAAAAACATTTTACGACACATCCGCCGGGTACGACTCCTGCGGTATTATTACGGCTAAAAACCTCACTGTTACCGGAAACGGAACCATGAATGGCTACCTTGGAGTTATGGCGGTAAGCGAGGACATGATCGGCGAACTCACAATTGAAAACGGAACGTTCAATTCGTTCGTTGCAGCCATGGGTGCTTCAAAAGTCAACATAAACGGCGGAACTTTCAACGAATATGTTTATGCCCAAGCACGAGACGAAAGCGTTCCCGAACTCAAATTTAACGGCGGAAACTTTAAGATGATTTTTATCAACGATGCCGACTACAACTGGTACTCAGCACTCGGTGAAAACAAGGGTTATGAAACCGATTCATCGGAAATGTTCAAATCTTTCTCTTTCCAATATACTGACGTTTTCGGTTTTGACGGAACGGAAAACGGCACCATGCTTTCGGTTGTTGACCACACAAAGCACAACTATAACGACAACAACATCTGCATCGGCTGCGGCGCAGAAAAGCCGGAAGAGCCTTCAACCGAACCGACAGAACCGTCCGAGCCTACAAAACCCTCTGAACCCACAGAGCCGTCCGAACCCGAAAATCCCACAGAACCGACCACCGAGCCGTCGGATTCTTCCAATGCAAGCAAGCGTTCATTCCTTGAAATTCTTCGCGACTTCTTCACAAGCCTTTTCAAACTTATCAGACAGATTGTTGAGTTTTTCACAAAATAAGCTTTCATTTTTCTGCCGAACAACCGGCAAAACAACCCCGAAGCTGCAAACGCTTCGGGGCTGTTTTTTGCTGAAAATTTTTTGCCTGTGATTTTGAAAAAATTTGAAGATCGTGAAAAATTTTGCCTCTTTCGGTTGTTCTGTGTGTGAGCGGTTCCAAAGGCATTTTTTGCTTGAACTTGACAAAAGCAAAGCCGACCCGAAAGTGCCGCAGAACTTTTGAATCGGTTTTAACTGATAATAACCCATATAACAGCAACACCCCGAATCGTTTGACACACGATTCGGGGTGAAGTTTTAATCAATCAAAACATGTTATGTTTTTGAAAATTATTTGCTCCAATGTTCAACGCCGCACTTGCAGTTCTTTTCAACGCCGAGGAACTTGATGATCGGAAGAAGAATCTTTTCCCAAAGGAACTTTTTGAACACGTTGTCCGAATGGCAGATGCAAGAGCAGTTTGCCGACGGGTCAATGTGAGTGATTTCCGCGCCGCAGCGGTCACATGCGTTGTTATTGTCTTCATCTATGTGTCCGAGAGCAGGAATAACCTCTTCTTCAAGCATAGCATCGCAGTTTTTGCACTTTCTTTCCGCTTTGAGACCGTCTTCCGTGCAGGTTGCGACGATGTCTTCCTTGCCTTCAACAATTTCATATTCGTGAGGGAGAAGAGCTGTCTCTTCCGGTTCTGCCTTTGCGTCGCAACGTTTGCAATGCTTAGCTTCGGTTTTGCCGGGTTCGGTGCAGGTTGCGGGAATTGCGCTTTCGTCAACAACCCAGTCATGACCGAGAGCTTCGCCAATGGGCTCCTGTGCAACCAAAACAGCGTTGCAAACCGAGCAATGTTTGCCTTCCGACATTTTGGGTTCGGTGCAGGTGGCTTCGGTTTCGGGATCAATAACTTCGGTGTGACCTGTTGCTTCTACGTCTTCGGATTTAACGATTTCGTTGCATACTTTGCAATATTTTTCTTCAGTCCAGCCGGGTTCGGTACAAGTCGGCTCTTTTGCCTCTTTAACTATTTCCCAATCGTGACCGATAGCTTTGATGATTTCAACATCTTCGGTATAGCCGCAAACAGCGCACTTTTCTCCGGCGGTGTTGCCGTCTTCGGTGCAGGTTGCGTCTTTTGCCTCAACGTTTTCCATCTTATGGCCGCCCTTTGAGGGGATGACTTCCGGTTCTGTGAGAACCTTTTTACATCTTGCACATTTTTCGCCTACGCCGTGTCCGTTTTCGGTGCAAGTCGGTTCAACAGCAGGAATCTCAACAGGGTTATGACCGAGCTTTTCAATGACCTTTGATTCAACGACATGGTCACATCTTGTACATTCTTCTCTGTTTGTCCAACCGTCTTCTTCACAAGTTGCAACTTTCATCGCTTTAACGACAACCATGTTGTGGCCGAGTTTTCCGGTCTTGATTATAACATTCTGCTCGCAAGTTGTGCAGTAGCCGCTTTCGATACCGTCTTCGGTGCAGGTGGCTTCGGTTTTTGTATACGGATGTTCTTCGTTTTCTTTTTCAAAAGTATGAGGTACAATCGGAAGAACTTCCGTCTCCGTTGCGCCGCAGATACAACCGAGAGTCTTTGAACCTTCAGCAGTACATGTTGCGGGAATCTCTTCAACCACTTTGTCAAACACATGAAGAGCGGGAGCGATCACAGCGGTGAACTTGGTGTCTGAAAGAACCTTATCGACTTTTGATTCGCTGTTACCCTCCGAAACCGCCCATTCGCTGAAAGCGTAGTGGTAATACTTATTGTATGTAATCTCAATTTTTGCGGCAGCCGCGTCGGCAGCGTCTTTAACCGAGCCGCCGTAAACAACTTTTATCGGCTCAACAAGAGGCTCGTCCGCACCGTCGGCATAAAAAGCAACACTTACTTCATAGTTTTTAAGTTTGAGTGCAACGAATTTCTTTTCGGTTTCGGTGAAAGCGCCAAGATATACGATGCATTCGCCGCCGTTTTTAAAAACAAACTCTTTCAGTGAATTTTTAACGGTAACTTTCGGTTCGTCTTTGGCGGTATAAATTTCGCTCGATTCAAGAACGTTACCTTCTGTGTCGGTGCAAAGCGAATAAGTTGCGCCGTCCATTTTTGCGGCATCAATATACTCTGTTTTTGTTCCTTCAGCTTCGGTCGGAACGATGATTTCTATTGCATTTGAAATAATCTCGTCTACATCTTCAGCGCCCGCGAGCGGAAGAGCTAAAGACGAAAGCATGAAAATGCACATAAGAACAGCTAAAAATTTCTTCGTTTTCATAACAGCCTGTTTCATAGAAACGCCTCCTTAAATATACTTGATATAATTATACCCCGAAACGATATATAAAGCAAGATGTAATTCAAAAAATCTTCAAAAATTCAAAACCTGTTCGCAATCTTTTATAATCCCTTATTATAAGTTTGCCTCATTCAAAACACAAAATCGTTACCGGTTAAAATCAATTTGGCAATGCAGGACAAAAAAACAAAGGACGCCGAAGCGTCCTTTGAAAAAATCGGTTATTCGGTTTTTACGCCATGCCAAGAAGGTGTTTAACAAGGATAAGGAGTCTTGTGATCCAAGCCATGAAGCCCTTTGTCTGGTGCTTGTTGTTGTCACGGTTTTCCTTATTCTTCTTTGCGTTGTCGATTACGTCTCTGAGCTTTTCAACAAGTTCGGTGATCTTCTCATCTTCCTTGCTGCCCTTTTCAACCGGGTTTGTACCCTTATCAAGGTCAACGCCCTTTTCGTCAAGATAGTCTTCAAGCTCTTTCTTTGCATCTTCAACTTTCTTCTGGTCTTCGTCATAGTAATCGTCGTTATTGATGACTTCTTCAGCGTCCTTAATAACTTCCTTGACGTCGTCCATGCTTCTCGGTTCGCTGTATTTAGCAGTGAAAGTTGCATCTCCGGTTACGGTTGACGGAACTTCCTTATCCCAGCCGAGGAATCTGTAAGTAAAGTTCGTTTTTGAATCGGTGTAATTTTCAACAACGGGAGCAACAATTTTTGCACCCTTGACAAGGGACTGAACGTCCTTATTACCATGCCAGATGAATGTGATCGTGTAATGCTTGAGATATTCTTCCTTGATGTCTCCGTTACCGTCGGTATATTTACCGATGATGCCTTCAAGGATATCAGCCGCATCGTCAACCTTCTTCTGCGCTCTCTTGTCATAATCGTCGGGAATGGGGATACCGTTGTCTTCAAGAATCTTTTCGATTTCTTTCTTTACTTTCGGATCAAGTTCCGGATTGTCGAGGATATCCTGAACCTTATCATAAGCGGGATCATATCTTGTTTCATAGTCGGCTCTTGCAATGCTTTCGCTCTTTTCGCATGAGCAGCCTGTGCATTCTTTAACGATTGTGCCGTCGTTCCATGTTCCGTCATCATTCTTTGAAGGAGCAACATAGCGAGCGGTGTTTTCAACAAAATTATGAGCTTCGGCTTTATACTCAGCAACAACAACTTCGTCCTTCGCTACGTTTGTATAGTTACCTTTCCAACCGGTGAAGGTGTAGTGATTGTCTGCATCGCAGGCTCTTTCACGATTTTCCGGAGCAGTTGCGCTCTTTCCGGAAACAACGGTTTCGGTTGAAATAACGCTTCCGTCATAATCTTTGAAAGTTACCTTGTACTTATTGAGTGCTTCATCGCCCTGATCGTTGATATCTTTGATTACTTTTTCAAGTTTTGCAGTTGCTGCATCAATAAGATCCTGTTCGCCGAAGTCGTGCTTATACTGATCAAGAGGATTTGTATAGTCCTGACCCATTACACCGGCGATAAGATTATCGGGAAGTGTTTCTGCTTCTGCGATTGCAGCTTCAACAATATCTTTGTTTGCCTTGGTAAGGTCTTTCTTTGCGATTTCTTTAAGTGCGTCGAGAGCCTTGTTAAAGTCTTCGTAATCTGCAAGATCCATTGCAAGCGTATAAACGTGCGAAGCGTCTCTTGTGCAGGTATAAGTTGCAAGACCCTTGCTGTCCTTTGTCGGACGAGTGGTGATCGCGCCTACGTATTCATGACCGATTGCGGGAAGTTCTACATAATTTGCTTTGTAGTCGCAACGGCTGCAGGTGTCATATGCGTTCCAACCGATTTCGGTGCAGGTTGCTGCCTTTGCGTCATGGTGTACAAGGTCATGACCAAGAGCTTCAATTTCTACATAAGTTGTGTAGTCGCAACGGCTGCAGGTGTCATATGCATTCCAGCCGATTTCGGTGCAGGTTGCCGCTTTTGCGTCATGATGTACAAGGTCATGACCGAGAGCATCTGTTTCCTGGGTTTCAAAAGCTGTGCAAGCTTCGTATTCATCATTTGCAGCATTTTGGCAAACGCGCTTTTCAAGACCCTTTTCGGTGCAGGATGCTGCATCAACAACAGTCCATTCGCCGAATGAGTGGCTTCTTGCCGGAATTACAGTGATTGAATCCGGGTCTTTTGCCTTGCAAACTGTGCAAAGCTTTGCTTTTTCACCCTCGGTTGTGCAGGTTGCTTTAACTGTAACAGTAAATTCGTCTGAGAAAGTGTGGTCTTTCTTCGGGATTGCTTTTGTGTCTGTAAAGTCGCAACGTGAGCATTCGTAATAGATTACGCCTTCTGCCGTGCAGGTTGAATCAATTCTTCCTACTTCTTTCATGTCATGGCCGAGAACCGGAGTGGTTGTCTGAGCAGTAAGAACTTTTCCGCATACGGAGCAAACAGAACCTGCGGTAAGACCGGCTTCGGTGCAGGTTGCTGCCTTTGCGGCAACTTCTTTGGGAGTATGTTCTGCAAGCGGCAATGCTCTGGTCTCAAAGTAATCGCACTTGCTGCATTCTCTTTTTTCGGTTCCTGCTACGATGCAAGTTGAAGCGTTTACAACTTTCCATTCGCCAAGAGCGTGACCGGTTGCAGGAATTTCGTTATAGCCGTTCTTAGCGCCACATCTTGAGCATTCCTGATATTCGTCATAACCGGCTTCGGTGCAGGTTGCTGCCTTTGCGGCAACAGTTTTCCAATCGTGGCCAAGAGCAGTGATTGTTTCGGTAATTTCGTTTCCGCATTTGGTGCAGATCTTTGTCTTTACGCCGTCGGTTGTGCAGGTTGCTGCGGTTGTTGTTGTCCAATCACCGTAGCTGTGGCCTGTTGCATCAACAGATTCGGTCTGAACATATCCGCAATCTGAGCAGACGCGTGTTTTTTCGCCGTCGGCTGTGCAGGTTGCTTCGGTTGTTGTTGTCCAATCGCCATAGGTGTGTTCAACAGAAGTTTCCTTAGCACGAATATCTGCGTCTTCTTTAACAGATGTCCAAGCCGAGTTGCCCTTATCCCATTTAACGGTATAATGATAGGTATCATCAGCTGCCTTTGTGGGAAGTGCGGGAGCGGTTGCGTTTTCGCCAAAACGAACTTTTTCGGATTTAAGAACTTCACCATTAAGATCAAGGAATCTGATAAGATAGGTCGGATAGTTGTTACTTATAAAGTTGCTTGAATCGGCAAGAACGTGTGTCTTACCGCCTTTGAAATTATCACCCTTGGTCGACCAGCACTGGCTAAACGTTTTAGTAACGGATGAGCCGCTAATAATTGAAGCACCACTTGGTGAAAGCCAAGCTTCTACTTTTATGCCAAGATCAACTGACGGGTTATGCCATGTTGTATAAACATCTGTAATGAGAGCAATCTCGCTAACTTGATCTTTGATTGTGAAATCATACTGAACAGTTTTTCCTTTTTGAAGATCTGCTGCATTATTACTGGTAGGATAAGCAACACTTCTAAAGAAGTCTTCACTTTCCTGTGAATGATTACTCTTGTCTGTTACTCTTAATTTCAAACTACCATTAACATTGGAAACAGACAGTGTATTAGTTACTGTAATTTTAACTGTAAGCTTTAAAGTGTCTGCTGCGCTTGCGATAGGAGCAAAGACAAAGCAGCTCATAATCATAAGCACAGAGAGTACCATGGACAAAACTTTTTTGCCGTTTTTCAGTGAATTTTTCATCTGAATTTTCCTCCATTCAATTTTTCCTGATGAAAATTTTCAACGCGTCTTTGGCATGTCCGATCCCGATTTTATTACAAATCACCGCGGCGCGTTTTTTGCGGCGGAGATTCTCCGAAAGGATCAATAAGCTTGGCAAACACCAAAACAGTTTTTGCTTTTTCCACCGGTCTTTGCAAATAAAAGACGGACGTGACAAAACTCGGAAGACGAAAATTCCGCTTCCCGTTTTTGTTTTACGGCGCAGTGCGCCAACTGACCAACAAAATTCCGGTTTCGATATTTAACCATAGTCGACATACCAAACGTATTGTGTGATAATAATAGCATTACGAAATTAAAATGTCAATATTTTCTTTCAAAAACCCGCTCAAAGTATAACAAAAAATTCATAATTTTTCCACACTTTTTTACAACTTTTATACAAACGTCGATCTTGATTAATAATTGTTATTTAAACTTTTTTATAGTTGCTAATATTTTTCAAAACCATCCGAAAACGCCTTTTTGTCTTCTTTATATTCGCTCTTTTTAACGTTTGCTTTTTTAAAAAAACAAGCCCATCTCGTTTGAGACAGGCTTTGTGTTTTTTAAAACTAAGCAAAAACATTCAGACAATGATTGTATTGCCGAACGAACGGCTGTATGTTTTTCCGTCCTTTGAATTAAGGAATGCCGACGGAATGCTGAAGCTTACCGTTGAGCCGCTTTCAAGGTTTTCAACGCCGCTGAGGTCAATAAAAATCTGCTGACAACCGCTTGCGTCAATATTGCTTGCACTGATTTTGCAGGGAATGTTGTCATATTCTTCACCGTCAACGTTAACGGTAATTACGGTTGAATTTGATTTAAAGTTTCCGCATGACGGGTCAATTGAATAGACAATTCTTTTTCCGCTTCCGTCAAGACCGACTCCGGCGTCCATAATATTGACCGCCTTTGCCGCGGCGCTTGTTGTTGATTCCTGCTTTTTGGTCGTTGTTGTTGACGAAGATGAATTGCCGGAATGGTTTGAGGCGGAAGTTGCGGCCGAAGAACTCACCGTGGGTACGGAGGGAAGCGCGGAAGAGTTGACAACCGGTGCGGTGATTGAAGCCACGGTAAGATTGAAATCGGTTGTAACCGCCTGCGACGTGAACGGATCGGTTGAAACCGCCTCGTTCGCCGGGTTGAACGGCGTTGTTGCAACAGACGGAACAGTCATGTCCGGCGTTGTTGTAAGTACATATGTCTGAGCAACGTTTTCAGCCGAGGGGTTGCTGACCGTGACATCATTTGAAGAAGAGGAAAGGTCGGAACCCAAAGGTGAGCTTGTTGATATTGCGGGATTTGTCGGGTCGTTTTTATCTTTGCATGCCGCAAAGCAAACAATTATTGCAAGCGCCAAGAAAAAAGGCAGAAGCTTTCGCATTATATCGCCTCCGATAAAAAATTTGGGAGCAGTTGTGAACAATGGATAATATTATACACTTTTAAAAGAAAAAAGTCAATCGCAAAATGCTTTCATGTTATTCTTTATATATTTTGCGGCAGAAAGCTTAATAAGACTTAAAAAGTCATCCTTTTGAAGCTTTTCGTCAAGTGTTTTTACCTTTTGTTCATCAAGCGAGGTTGTTTCGTCTTTGTCGTCGAACATCATTGAAACAACGCTCACTTCCTTTGCGTAATCTGAAAGCCCAATTATCTCAAGCGCAGGAACAAGGCGGGATTTGAGCACGGCGGAGTTTTCCTTGAAAAACTTTTCAAGTGTTTTGTCTTCGGTAAAAACATCGAGCGTATAGACAAGCTTTTTTTCGTTTGGAAGTTTTTCAAACTCCGCTTCGATGTCGTCAATCTTCTGAAGTTTAAGCTGAATGCCGAGCGCCGTGCCGGCAAGAAGTTCGTCATCAGGTGCGTTTTCAATCGCCGCTTCGCTCAGCGGTACATACTTTTCTTTGAGCGCTTTCAAATTTGTTATATACTTTTCTTCCTCACGGTAGCTTTTTTTATGCGCGGAATATGCCCTTGCGGCGGCGCGAAAAGCAAAGAATGCAACCGCAACCGCGGCAACAAGCAAAAGCGCATACTGCCAATAATCCTGTAACCATTCTTTCATAACTTTTCCCTCTTCATATCAATTCGTTATAGATATCGCCTTTTTTGAGTCCGGTTTCCTTTGCGGCTTTTTTTGCGGCGAAAGAAGCGCTAAGACCCTCTTCAAGATATTCTTTTGCAAGAGTCACCGCGTCTTCAAGGGTAACTTCGTTTGCTTCTTCGCTTTCGCCCTCAATGACAAGCACGATTTCGCCTTTGAGCGTTTCTTCGGCGTACCTTTCAGCCGCGGCAGAGAGCGTTGTTCGAATTGCTTCTTCGTGGATTTTTGTAATTTCGCGGACAATCGCAAGTCTGCGGTCGCCGAGCGTTTCATAAAGATCTTTGAGCGTTGCGGAAAGCTTGTGCGGAGCTTCGTAAAAAATCATTGTCCGCTTTTCGTGCGCAACGGATTTGAGGTGGTCGCGCCTGCTTTGCTTATTCATGCTGAGAAAGCCCTCAAAAGTAAAACGGCCGACGGGAAGCCCCGAAAGTGCCGCCGCGGCAACAAACGCAGACGGTCCCGGAACAACTTTCACGTCAATCCCCTTTTCTGCGCAAAGGGCAACCAAATCTTCGCCCGGGTCGGAAACGGCGGGCATTCCCGCGTCGGTAACAAGGGCGCAGGTTTCGCCGGCAATGATTCGTTCGGCAATCACTACTCCCTTTTCGCGGCGGTTATGCTCAAAGTAGCTT
This sequence comes from Ruminococcaceae bacterium UBA6857, assembly GCA_002451715.1. GTDB lineage: Bacteria > Bacillota > Clostridia > Oscillospirales > Acutalibacteraceae > UBA6857. The sequence continues at coordinate 12,497 of DKDD01000190.1, forward strand.
ATCATCGGCTTTTTGATTTCAAAGTGGTTGAGAAGTTTGAGCGTGACGCGCGTGTCCTCCGCGGCAATGAAGTCGCAGTTTTCAAGCGTTTCAATCGCGCGCGGCGAAAAATCGCCGAGGTTTCCTATCGGTGTTCCGACAATAAAAAGTTTTCCGCTCATTGTTTTTTCTCCCTGTAATCGCCCATGATTTTTTCAAGTTCTTCCGTCATTTTTCCGTCCGGAGTTTCGATATATAGATTCTTTTCAATATTTATAAAGCTGTTTGCGCCGAGCTTTCCCTCAATAAGAAACAGCCATGGTGCACTGTTTTCGTTTTTTGAAACGAACCTGAGCCTTTTCGGTTCAAGCTTATATTTTCTCATGCTTACCATAACGTCGCAAAGACGTTCGGGTCTGTGGCAAAGGCAAAATCTTCCGCCGAAGCGAAGAAGCTTTGCCGCCGCTGCACAGCAATCTTCAATGCCGCACATTGTTTCATGCCGTGCGATTTTATCGCTTTCACTCACACTTTCAATTCCCGCGCCAACTTTTTTATACGGCGGATTCATTGTCACAAGGTCGAACGCGCCGAACGGCAAAATGCCTTTAAGTTCGCGAAGATCATGATTTATAACGGTTATTTTTTCTGAAAGTCCGTTCAAAGAAAGCGAACGTTCAAGCTGGGAACATGCTTTTTTTTGGATTTCAACGGCAAAAATCTTTCCCGTTTCTCTCTTGCTCCAAAGAAGCGGAATGATTCCGCAGCCTGTTCCGAAATCGCAGGCAGTGTCTTTTTTTCTGATATTCACAAAGGAAGCGAGCAAAACCGCGTCCGT
>DKDD01000030.1 GCA_002451715.1 Ruminococcaceae bacterium UBA6857
TTCGAAATTTTATAAATAAAAGTTTAACTTTTTTAAGATAATTTAAACTAAAATATTGACTTTTTGTTCCAATTAATATAAAATATTCGGGACATTTGTTGACTAATTTACGCAATCGGCAAATGTGCAAACACAGCTTTGGCGAGACATATACTCGACCGCAGAATGGAGAGAAATCTGATGAAAAAAAGGCTTTTATGTTTAATCCTCTGTGCAGTAATGCTTTTCACCGCGCTTCCTTTTGCCGCTTCGGCAACCGAAGAAAACTATCCCGTTGTTATTGATTCGGGTTATATGACCTCTCAGATTTTCCGCCTTGATAAAGACGGAAATATAGAGGACAGAGTATGGCACCTTGATATTCTCGGAATTTTAAGAGAAATCGTAAGACAGACTCCCGGTGTTCTGAACGGCGGTCTGGAATATCTTTCAAGCCAAAATATGGACAAACTTGCGGACGAGTTTTCGCTTTCCGTCAGCAATATTCTCGAATACATGAGACGTTCACCGGATGGAACTCCGGCTTATAACACAGGAGTATGGCCGATTGCACCGGAAGAAAGCAACATGAAATATATTAATGAGAATATCACAAAAGTTCGCTATCTTTGGGGCACCATTCATGAAAACAGATACATGGAAGACCTTTGCGAAAAAGTGGGAGCCGAAAATGTTTTTCAGTTTTCTGTTGACTGGCGTCAAGAAATTATTTTCTGTGCGCTTGACCTCGGAAAATATATAAAGTCGGTTCTTGATTCTACCGGTGCGAAAAAAGTCAACGTTTTCAGCGAAAGCCACGGCGGACAGACAACCGGAACCTATATTTCGCTTTGTTCGATTGTTGACAAGGGCGAAAAAGAAGCCGAAATGCTCGCTTCGCTCCTTGGTATAAAATATGAAGAACTCAAAACATATTTTAACCTTGATTACATCAATAACGCTGTGCTCAATTCTCCGGCAATCGGCGGCGTTCAAATTGCATATGACTTCTTTTCAGGAAAATCACACATTGATGTTCCGCGTGTTGTTGAATTTGCTCAAGCGGCACTCAACCCGTTTTACCTTCTTTTCGGCGGAGACAAATATATCTCTGAAAGCGACTGCGAATGGCTTCTTTTCTTTGCAAAGTTTGATCGAATCAATGAGCTTGTCAATGCCGTTATTGAAACCGAACGTCTTTCGAGCGTTCTCCTTTCTTTCGGAAGTCTTTGGGACTTTATTGATGCCGAGCATTACGACGAGATCAAAGATAAATATATTAACACCCCCGAAAAGAAAGCCGCCTATGCTCCGATGATTGAAAGAACAGACTTTGCGCATTACACGGTTATGCCGAATCTTGATGACTATCTTTCATATGCAAGAAGCAAAGGCGTAAACGTAAGCATTGTTTGCGGAACCGACATCACGCCGGCAACAGGTTCAGCCGTCAGCAGCGATTGCATTGTTGCAACAAAAACAGCCTCAGGCGCAAAAGTCACCGATTACGGATATCGTTTCAGCAACGGCTACGCAACCGACACGAAAGATCCTCTCGTCAATTGCACCGACAAAACCCACAACCACGTTTCACCGAGCATGAACATTGACGCTTCATACGGATATCTTCCCGAAAACACTTGGTACATCGAAGCTCAATTCCATGCGCAGTATGCTTATGATACATATGCAATTGCATTGACCGACAAACTTCTTCTTTCCGATGACCTTAAAGATGTTCACAGCGACCCGGCATTTCCGCAGTTTGAAACAACCTATAACGCAAAATACGGCATTCATGCTTCGTTTGACAAATCGGTGTATGGCAGCGTTTCGGCAAACGACACAGCCTTGGTTCTTCAAAATCTTTCAAACAAGAGCAACATAGAGATTGTTTCAATCAAAGTTAACGGCGCAGACATTTCTTTTGAAAATGTTTCGGGAAAAACAATTGCCGTCGGTGAAAAAATCACCCTTCCCCTCTCGTCGCCGATAAAAGAAAAAGGCAAAACCAACTTTACCGTAACGGTTTATTATCTTGAAGATGAATCACTTTTCTCAATAGGAATGAGAAAATTCAACTTTACAACCAAAGGCGCCGAAAACGCTGTTTATGACGTAAAGACACCGCTCACCGAAGTTGAAACAAGCCCGATTTATATTTCGGTCGATGATGTTAAAAACACACTTTCAAACTACAGTTTTGACATTCAGATTAAAGCGATTACCCTTATGCTTCGCCACATTATTAATGTTCTTAAGCTTTCATTCTTAAAGTTTAACTAATAATAATACACGAAAAAAGGCAACCCGGTGTTATTTCGGGTTGCCTTAAATTTTATATCATTAACCGTGGTAATAAACATTTCCGCCAATCATTCGTATGCCTTTATAATACATCATTTCGGAAACCGTAACAAGCTGATAGCCGTTGTTGATTAGCCAAGGGATAATTACTTCGGCGGCATTGCTGGTTGTTGAATAAAGGTCATGCATCAAAACAATTGAACCGTCGGTAACATTTGATTTCACGTTGCCGATAATTTTTGCTGTGTTTCTGTGCTTCCAATCAAGCGTATCAACCGACCAATTAATCAAAGGGTAATCGACCAAATTTCGAACACGGCTGCTTATTGAACCGCCCGGTGCACGCACAATCGACGAGTCTTTGCCAATACACCTTTCAATGGCTGAATTGGTTGCGGAAATTTCGGATACTATCTGTGAATCCGTAGCTTCTGTTAAAACCTTGTGATTATATGTATGATTTCCGATTTGACAGCCAAGTGAATAGGCACGTTTGATACAGTCGCTGTATGTTGAAACTCTTCTACCGACAACAAAAAACGTTGCTCTTGCGCCGTATTTTTCAAGTACATCAAGAATTTGATTTGTTACGGGACGATAAGGTCCGTCATCGTATGTTAAAGCAACCATCGGTTTATTTGGATCAATCAGCTTTGAAAAAGCCGAACGTGAAAATGCACTGACAGTATCGGCATTCATATAAGCGCAAACTTTATAATGAACATATCTTCCTGTGGGAGCTGTCTTATCATAATACGAATTTGAGGAGGAAGACGCCACTTGTCTCCACTGTTCTTCACCTTGAACTTTTCGATAGATTAAGTATCTTTTTGCCCCTTGAACCGTATTCCAAGAGAGCTTTACACCACTATAACCGGTATTCGCCGCAAGGCCGTATGGAGCGGCAATAAAAGTCTTATTAACAATACTGCCATCGCGGACAGACATTACATTTCCGATTGACTGGCGAACCTGATAGCTGTATTTTACGCCGCTCTTTGCCGTCATATCAACAAAACTTTTTGTTCCGCCGGAAAGCGAAGCAAGCTTTTTCCAATTCTCGCTGCCCTGCGTTCGCCGATAAACAGAAACAAGTGTAATATCTTTATATCCACGCCATTTAAGCCTTACGCCGTTTCGAACAATGGCAACCGACTTGATTTTCGGCGTTATAACAAAGGTATTGCTTTTTGGATTCGGACTTTGATTACTTTTTGTTTTTTCTCTGAAAGCTTTGACAACATATTTGTATGTTGTGGCGTGCTTTACCGTTGTATCGGTGTATGAACTTTGATCGGCGGAAACCTGTGCAACACGTTTCCAGTTTTGGTTTCCGGCTTTTTGGCGATACACAATATAGCCTTCTGCCGCACCGACTCGTTTCCAAACCACGCAAAGCCCCTGTTTAACATTATGAACACCTTTCATTTCCGGTGCTTTAATTCTGAAGTAACCTTGTGCGGAAACCGAAACCATGGCAGTTGCCGCAAGAAAACAGAACACAACAAGAGCCAACGCAAACTTTTCAACTTTTTTCATAAAGTTACTCCTGTCTTT
>DKDD01000027.1:0-1867 GCA_002451715.1 Ruminococcaceae bacterium UBA6857
AATGGCAGGTACTATCTTTTCACAAATACGATTGCGTGGATTGCCGCCGTCGCTTTTGCTTATGTTACCAATAAACTTTTTGTTTTTGAAAGCAAAAGCTGGAAGTTTGACGTAATAAAAAAAGAGATTCCGTCGTTCCTTGGTGCAAGAATCGCCTCATATTTTGTTGAGCAGGCAGGGCTTTGGTTCTTTGTTGAAATTTTGAGTTTTGACGAAAAGGTCTTTGATTTTATAATCGTAAAGCTTTCAGGAAAAATCACCGCAAAGCTGATTATTGGTGTAATTGTTGTCATTATCAACTATGTTCTCAGCAAGTTCCTTATCTTCGCCAAAAAAGAGAAAGGTGAGGAAAAAAAGGCCGAATGACTCTAAAAAAATAAACCCGGTCTGCCGCGATTCATTTGCGGCAGACTTGTTTCTTTTATACAGAAAAACATAGATAAAAATTCGGCTTTCTCGTTTGAAAAACAATTAAATATAAACAAAATATAAACAAATTATAAATTAGCTGTTGACAATTGGATTCACAATGTGTTAATATTTTACTGCAGTGGAGAGTACTGACTTTTAATAAGGAGTGAAAAAACTATGGCAACAGTATTCGGACTTATCGATAAGGCTCTCGGCCTTGCCGAAAACATCCTTACTTTCCTCAACGAAGGTAAAGCAGCAGGCATCGTTGCAATCGTTAAGAAGTTCTTCGGCGATATCAGCGATTCAGACCTTGTAAAATAAGTTTTGACTAAAAAAGGAACGGCTGTCCGTTTTTCGGGCAGCCGCTTTTTTGTGGTGTTTTTTCTTATCTTTTAATTTTTTTGAATACCGCAAAGCCGACGGCTGCCGCGGCAAAAATAACCGCGCCTTTTTTTGCCGCTTTTTCAACTTGCTTGACCGATGACGGTGTGTGCGTATAGAAAAATTCCGAAACGGGCATTGCCGGTTTGTAATTGCAAAGGTCGCCCATTGTAACGGTACGGTTTTCGTAGTGCCTTAAATCGTTTTCGTTTAGCGTGAAAACGCGCACGCCGCGTTCTTTTCCCGGTCCGTAGACATTGAATCCCGCGCCTTGTGTATAGCCGAGGTCGATTCCGTCAACGTTTTTAACAAAACTGTTGATGTGATCGTGGCCGAAAAAGATTCCGAGAACGTCGCCCTTTTCTTTCATCGCCTCAAATTCGCCGAAGTTAAGATCCGGCGCGGCAGGGGATTCATGCATAAAGCCGCCGCTTTTGAGTGTCTCGTCGTCAAGAACATAGAACTCGTTACTGTGTGAGTAAAACGCTTCAACCGCACCTTTTGTGCCTTTTTTGACTTTCTTGATTGCTTTGAAAATCTCAGGTACCGGAATATGCTGAAAAACAAGGGAGGGCAGAACGCCGCCGCATTTTTCGGCAATTTTGTCGCGTTCGTTTTTATACCATTCAACCTGATCTTTGAAAATAGGCGAGTACGTTCCGTCTTTTTCCCTTGAATTTGAATCAATAAGATAAAGGCAGAAAACGTCCTTTTCGTTTTTGCTGTCTTTAATCAAGAGTGAAAATGTGCCCTTGTCGCCGTCATAATGAGGAACCGAACAAACAAAGCCCGGAAAAGTTTTGTAAATTTCCATTTGTTCCCCATTGCCGATTCCGCAGTTTCGGTCGTGGTTGCCGAATGTTGCCGTAAAAGGTATGCCGCGTTCAATGATCGGACGAAAAATTTCGCCGAGCGTTTCGGTAATTTTCCTTTTTGTGTCACCTTTGAAAGTTGCCGAATACCCTTTAATTTGGTCACCGGTGAAAACAACAAGGTCCGGCTTTTCGCGGTCAAGCGCAAGCGAAATGAGCTTTATCGTGTCCGGATTGACGCGGTGCATTTCCTGCGTGTC
>DKDD01000027.1:1942-3126 GCA_002451715.1 Ruminococcaceae bacterium UBA6857
CCGTTCAAAAAAACCACTCCTTATTTGAAGTACATGAAAAGCTGGCATTTGATCATGCCGTTGTAAAGTTTTCTGCGCTTGTCGGCTTTTCTGCCGAAGAAGATTTCAAAATCCTCCGACGGACTTATAATATAGTATGCCCAACCGCGTTTTTGAATAAATTTTTCGCCCATAAGCTTGTAAAGCCGTTCGGCTTCTTTGAGGTCGAGCAATCTTTCGCCGTAAGGCGGATTGCAAAGCACCGTGCCTTTTTCGCTCTTCGGCTCAAAGTCTTTGATGTCGCGTTCTTCAAAAGTGATGAATTTGTCAACGCCGGCGCGTTTTGCGTTTGCTTTTGCAATTTCAAGGCAGTGCGGGTCAATGTCGCTGCCATAGGCAACAAGTCTGCTTTCCGAAAGAACGAGCGAGCGCGCTCTTTCTCTTTCTTCGCGCCAAACATTTTCGTCGATTGTTTCCCAACGTTCGGCGGAAAAACTTCTGTTTACGCCGGGGGCAATGTGGTTTGCAAGCATTGCGCCTTCAATGAGCAGTGTACCCGAACCGCACATCGGGTCGTAAAGCGTGTGGTAATCCCTAACTCTTGCAAGCGCACAGATTGAAGAGGCGAGCGTTTCTTTGATCGGCGCACCGCCGGCTTCAAGGCGATAGCCGCGCTTGTGAAGTCCCGCGCCCGAAGTGTCAATAAGAAGGCTGACTGTGTTTTTCATGATTGAAAACTGAATTTGGTGAACGGGTCCCGTTTCGTCGAACCATGAGATGTTGTATTTTGATTTAAGCCTTTCAACAACGGCTTTTTTGATTATAGCCTGGCAGTCGCTGACCGAAAAAAGTGCCGAATTAATGGAATAGCCTTTGACGGGAAAAGCGTCAAGCTTTCCGATCCATTGTTCCCACGGAAGCGCTTTTGTGCCTTGAAAAAGCTCTTCAAAGCTCATTGCGGTGAACGAGCCGACAAGAATTTGAACCCTTTCCGCGTGGCGCGAGCAGATGTTAGCTCTTGCAAGAATGTGTTCGTCGCCGGAAAAAAGAACGCGTCCGTTTTCGGCGGCAACGTTTTGTGCGCCGATTTCTTTCATTTCGTCGGCAATAAGTTTTTCAAGACCCAAAAGGCATGGAATAACAAAATTTATCTGCATAACTTACCAGCTTTCATAAAACAAAAATCAGCGGTGGATTTCCACCGG
>DKDD01000027.1:3136-3756 GCA_002451715.1 Ruminococcaceae bacterium UBA6857
CCACCGCTGAAGTATTTTATCACAATATAAAATTAAAATCAATCAATATCGGGAATAATAAGACCGTAGCCGCCGTCATTTCTTGCATAAACAACGCAGATTTTGTCGTTCTCGCTGTTGAGGAACATATAGAAGCGGTGGTCAAGAAGATTCATTTGAAGAATCGCTTCGTCAACGCTCTGCGGCTTGAGAACAATTTCTTTTGAACGAACAACTTCAAAGTTGTCTTCGCTGTCGAATTCGTCAATCGCGTCAAAAGCTTCAAACGCGCCGGAACGCAGTTTCTTTTCAACTCTGGTCTTGTTCTTTCTGATTTGGCGAACAAGGGAGTCAACGCAACGGTCAAGAGCATCGTTCATGTTTTCCGCGCGTTCCTGAGCACGGAAAATCAGTGAATTATAAAAGACGGTCACCTCGACGATTTGCTCATTTCTTTCAACGGTTGCGGTAACTTTGGCTTCCGCTTCGGGACCGAAGAATTTTTCAATCTTCTTGAGCCGTTTTTCGCATCTTTCTTTGAATGAGTCTCTTGGTGAACACTTTCGTCCGATGATGGTTATTTTCATAACGCTACCTCCTTTATATCTGTAAACCCCGAGGCGGCACGACCGCTTGGGGTT
>DKDD01000146.1 GCA_002451715.1 Ruminococcaceae bacterium UBA6857
CTATGATTTTTCTCTGAACTACTCTTTTTCCGAAGAGCCGATAGAGATACCGAACGGTTTTTCTGCGGTTGGGCAGGGGAATAAACTTGTTCTTTTTGACGGAGAAAAGTTTTCGGTATACTATAAAGCCGCAAAGCCGGGCGAATTTTTTGCCGTGCGTGAGTATAACCGTAAAAGCAAGGAAATCAGCGTTAAACTTTCCGAAACAGCAAAAGGCAAACTTTGGACGCGGCTTGTGCTGAATACTGCCGGAATTGAAGAACTTGTGTCGCAAAAAAGCGGAGTAATCTTTCATTCGTCGTTTATTGAAAAAGATAAAAAAGCACTTCTTTTCACAGGAAAATGCGGCGTTGGAAAGTCCACACAGGCGAAACTTTGGAAGAAATATCGAAACGCTCCGATAATCAACGGAGACAAGACTCTGATTTATCTTGAAAACGGAAAAGTTTTTGCATCGGGTCTTCCGTTTTCCGGCTCATCAAATATCTCTCAAAACCGAACTATGCCGCTTGAAATGATAGTAAACTTGGGGCAAAGCAAAGAAAACAGCATAGTTTCTCTTTCACCGCATGAAGCGTTTCTTTGCCTCATGAAATCTTCTTATGTACCGCCGTATTGCAACGATGAAATCAGCAAAATCCTTTTAAAGATTGCAAAAGAAACTTCGTTTTGTTCACTGCTTTGTACACCGGACGAAAGCGCGGTAAAAGCGCTTGAAAATTTTTTGAAAGGGCGTGAAAAATTTGAATTTTGAACCGCAGATGTCAAGATTTCTTCATTCAAAAGCTGTTGAAAGCGGCACGCCTCTTTCGGGAAACTTTGAACTTACTCAAAACTGTAATTTTTCCTGCCCTATGTGCTATGTTCATGAAAACAAAAGAAAAGAAGAGCTTTCAACAAGAACGTGGCTTTCTCTTGCCGAGCAGGCGAAAAATGCAGGCACGCTGTTTTTGCTTCTGACCGGCGGCGAACCTTTTTTGCGCACCGATTTTGAAGAGCTTTACAGCACCTTTTCAAAAATGGGCTTTTTAATTTCAATCAATACCAACGGCTCGCTCGCCAAAGAATATCTTCCGCTATTAAATAAGTATCCGCCGTTTCGAATGAATGTTTCGCTCTATGCGGCGCAAAGAGAAGTGTATAAAAGCTTTTGCAAAGCCGATAAATTCGAAAGCGTTGTAAGTACAATTGAAGCGCTTCAAAAAAATAAAATTTCCGTTCGGCTCAACAGCGTTTTTACAAAAGAAAACGCTTCTCAAGCTTCGGAAATCGTTCGCTTTGCAAAAGAACATAATCTTTATCTCAAATCCACCGCATACACATATCCGCAAATAAGAATCGGCTCTTCCTGCGGTGAAAACAAAGCAAGGCTTTCTCCTTTTGAAGCTGCAAAATGCGAAAGCGAAATCGACCTTTTGAAGTATGGCAAAAACGCATGCTGTGTGAAAGCAAAAAGACTCCTTGCCGAAGAAAGCGACACTCAAAACATTGAAAAATACCGAGAAGTTCGTTGCCGTGCCGGTCGGTCATCTTTTTGGCTCACTTGGGACGGAAAAATGCATCCTTGCGCAATGCTGCCGAATCCAGAAACCGAACCGCTTGAAATCGGTTTTGAAAATGCATGGAAGGAACTTCTTTTAAAAGTCAAAGAAATTCGTTTGCCTGTTGAATGTTCGGCTTGCAAAAGGCGAAAAGTTTGCCCCGTTTGTGCCGCAATGTGCTTTTGCGAAACAGGAAGTTTTGAAAAAAAGCCCGAATATTTCTGTAGCTTTTTTGAAAATCTCTGCCGTCTCGGTAAAGAAAAACTTGAGAATTTGAATTACGAATTGTCTGAAAAAACAATTGGTAATGAACCGGAGGAGGATATATATGACTGTTAAAAAAGAATTGGCTTTGCGTGAACTTATGGGCGAAACGATTCTTGTTCCGAGAGGTAAAACCGTTTTTGAAAACAACGGACTTTTTATGCTCACCGAGACTGCCGCATTCATTTGGAAAATTCTTCCGTCTGCAAAAGATGAAGATGAAATCGTTTTTCATCTTCTTGAAGAATATGACGTGACCGAAGCAGAAGCAAAACAAGACGTTGCCGATTTTCTTTCAAAACTTAGGAAGTATGATATTATAGATTAAAAAACAGGCCGTGGCAAAACGATTGAGCTTTGTCACAGCCTGTTGATTTTTGCGGTCATAATAAAACAATCACAACCGTTTTGTTTTCAAAACGTTGTGATTGTCTGGTGCCGGTGACCGGGCTCGAACCGGTACGGTATTGCTACCGAGGGATTTTAAGTCCCTTGCGTCTGCCAATTCCGCCACACCGGCAACTGAAAAGTATTATACACATTAAAAAAAGACTTGTCAAGATTTTTCTGTGCTGTCCAATTGAATTTTTGAACCGGGTTCATTGTAAAATGAAATAGGACAATAGAAAAGTCATAGCGAACGTGATATAATTGAAGTTCCCACACAACAAAAAATCACGGAGGATCGCTATGACTCAGGAACAGTATACAACAAAACGAAGGAAATTCCAACACTTGACGAGAGAAAAGCGAGCACAAATTGAAATATTGTTGAAACAAGGGCTTGCAAAAACAAAAATAGCCAAAGCAGTAGGCATATCCCGTTCAACATTGTATAACGAACTGAAACGAGGAACAGTAGAGCAGATTAACACAGATTTAAAGAAATACCAAAGATATTTTTGGGATGTGGGACAGCGAGTATATGAGGAGCACAGGAAAAATAGCCGTCCACCAATGAAACTGATATACGCCTATGACTTTGTAAGCTACGCAGAAAAGCAAATGCTTGAAAACAAGCTGTCTCCGGATGCAATTTGCGGAGAAGCTAAGGCAACCGGGCGTTTTGAAAAAGTTGTTAGCACAAAAACACTGTATAACTATATCGACATGCGACTATTAAAAGTGAGAAATATCGATCTGCCGCTTAAAGTAAAAAGAAAGGTTCGGAAAGACAAAAGTAATCAAAACAAGCGCATCTTCGGAACAAGTATTGAAGAACGTCCAAATGAGATTAACGACCGAACAACTTTTGGCCATTGGGAAATAGATACCATAGTAGTCAAAAAAGATTCATCGTCGGTACTTCTTTCTCTTGATGAAAGGCTAACACGGAAACGTCATCTTGTTAAAATACCGTCTCGAAGCAGCGAGGCTGTGCGACAGGGTCTTGAAAAGATAGCCAAACACTATGGTGATAAACTTGAATTTGTATTTAAATCTATCACGAGTGACAACGGCAGCGAATTTGTTGATTTGGGCAGGTACCTGCCCAAATCAACAAAGGTCTACTATGCACACCCGTATTCCTCGTACGAAAGAGGTACAAACGAAAAACAAAACTCTCTTGTTCGTCGTTTCTTTCCTAAGGGGAACTCCTTTGATCACATTACTGATGAGCAAATAGCTTATGTCGAAAGCTGGATCAACAACTTGCCTCGGAAAATCTTCAATTACCGTTGCTCTGATTTTGTTTTTAAAAGTGTCCTATTTGATCTTGCAATTTAGAAATTTTTGAACCGGGTTTTACTTTTATAAATTGAATAATAATCAACAGTTAAAGAACAGTTGACCTGAATTGCTATTTATGATAATATAAAAGTAAATTACACGCGAAAATTGCAAGCTCTTTATAAACAAAATATAGGAGGTATATATTTATGGAAAAAGAAACTATTAGGAAAGCAACTGATAAGGCGGGCAGGTTTATAAACAAGACCAAGCAAGCATTAACTAAAGCAGTCGACAAGAATAATGACGGTAAATTTGATGCCAATGATGTTTCAATAGTAGCTGAAGCGGTAAGCAATAGTTTTAAAGCCGGAAAAGAGAATTTAAAACAATCAATTACCGAAAAGGCCATTGAACTTGAACTCAAGAGCCTGCAACCGATTTTTGTTGATAATATTGATAGCGGAGACTTTATTCTGCCGAAATTTATAAGAGTTGTTGACAGAGAAAAAAGGTTCATTAACAGTAAAGCTTGCGTAAATGCAATTGGATATTATTCTGATTTCAAAACTATGCGAATGGTCAATCTTTTTAGAGACAGCGTTGATTTATATGGTATTTCGTTTTATCCTGACAATAGTCACGAGTTTTATTATGTTGACCCAAGTGACAGAGATAGATATATTTCGTTAGATGATTATTTTGGTTATTTGAAAGTTGAAAGAATCAGCGAATTGCAGAAAATTGCTCAGGATTTAGGGGCAACACACTTTAGAGTTACGTATATGGAAGAACAAACTTCATTCAGCGAAAATGTCACTAAAGCAAACATCAAAGCGTCTTTTATAACGTCAGGAAACGGTGAACACATATCTAAGGAGAGAATTTTTTCAACTGTTGAAATTGCAGCAGAGATGGATTGCCCGGGGCACCAACCAATTAAACCACAATTAAAATATCTGCAAAGAGATCCGAGTATTAGAACGTTAATAGATATGAGATTTGATGAAAAATCGCCTCTTTCTCATCAAAGGTTTACACTAAAATTAAGCAATTCATCAGGAATGAAAGAAAGCGATGCAGTTAAAATCGATGCTGTGCTTAAAAGTATAAAATGTTCAGGCAACACAACAGTAACAAGTGAAGCAAAAAACGAATCAAGAAGATATCTTGATTATGAAATCGATTTTTAATAAGTAATCGCATTAACCGCAGTTTAAAGCTATACACATAGAAGGGCAGTTCATATCGAAACAGCCCTTTTATTTTGCTTATTTCAATTTTATTGTTCCTCTTTTTTACAAATTATACTTGTTATAAGACGTTTGTTGTGGTATAATCAAACGATACTAAAATGAGGTACTATAGCATTATGATTGTCCTTGGAATAGATCCCGGTTATGCAATCGTCGGTGTCGGTGTCATTGAATATAAAAATTCCCGTTTTTCTCTTATAAATTACGGTGCAATAACAACCGACGCCGGTGTTCCGTTTAATCGCCGACTTGAAATTATTTATGATGATTTAACGGCGATAATCGAAAAATACAAACCGGCTGCAATGAGTGTTGAAAAACTTTTTTATAACAGCAACGCGAAGACCGTTATTGATGTCAGCCAGGCGCGCGGGGTAATCATGCTTGCGGCGCAGAAAACCCATACGCCCGTCTATGAATATACGCCCTTGCAGGTTAAACAGAGCGTTGTCGGCTATGGAAGAGCCGAAAAGAAACAGGTTCAGGATATGACAAAACGTATTCTCGGTCTTTCTGAAATTCCTAAACCGGATGATGCTGCAGACGCGCTTGCAATGGCAATTTGCCATGCACATTCGGGCTCTTCAATGCTTGACCCTGTTAAAAATCTGAAAATCAGAAAGGGGATTTGAAAATGTTCTACAGCGTTACCGGAAAAGTTGTTTTTTCCGATTTGTACTCGGTTGCCGTCGAATGCGGCGGTGTTGCGTTCAAATGCCTGACTTCCGCGAATACGCTTCGCGATATTGATAAAAACAAAACAGTAACTCTTTATACCCACCTCAATGTTCGTGAGGATGCACTTGACCTTTTCGGCTTTTCAACCGAATACGAACTTGAATGGTTCAAACTTCTTATTGGCGTAACCGGTGTAGGACCGAAAGCCGCTCTTGCAATCCTTTCTGAACAAACGCCGGAAAAACTTGCGCTTTGTATTTCCTCGGACGATGTTAAAGCAATCACAAAAGCTAACGGAGTGGGTCCGAAAATTGCACAAAGAGTAATTCTTGAACTTAAAGACAAAGCTAAAAGCGCCGTTTCTTCGCTTGGCGGCGATACTGACGTTGAAAGTGTTTCGGCTGTTGGCGAAATGCCGAACACAAGCGAAGCCGTTGCCGCGCTTACAATGCTCGGCTATAGCAAAACCGAAGCGTCGGTCGCAGTCAGCAAAATTGATTCGTCGCTTTCGGTTCAGGATATTATCAAACAGGCACTTAAAATTCTTTCAAAGAGGGTGTAATCAATGCCGGATATGGAATTTGACGACAGATATATAACGGCGGAATACACGCCGCTTGATAATGATATTGAAGTTTCTCTTCGTCCTCGAACAATGGACGATTACATCGGTCAGGAAAAGGTTAAGGAAAACCTTGAAATTTATATTCAAGCCGCTCTTAAAAGAGGGGAAAGCCTTGACCACGTTCTTCTCTACGGCCCTCCGGGACTCGGAAAAACAACGCTCGCCGGAATTGTTGCGAACGAAATGGGTGTAAATCTTCGTGTAACTTCCGGCCCTGCAATTGAAAAACAGGGCGACCTTGCCGCGCTTCTTACCAATCTTTCGGAAGGTGACGTGCTTTTCATCGACGAAATTCATCGCCTTAACCGTAGCGTTGAAGAAGTGCTTTA